>JACDZF010000187.1 GCA_013426795.1 Desulfocapsa sp.
TGGCGAGTCCCTATTGTGCGCCGATAGCTTTGAGAGAAATTATGCCTTCAATTTCAGCGTTTTATGGGATCATCGTTTATATGTATTTCATGGACAGTAAACAACATAAACTGCCCCATATTCATGTTACATATTCAGGACAAGAGGTCATAGTAGCTATACCCGACGGAGAAATTCTTGAAGGAAATATTCCCTCTGCAAAAATGAAGCTGCTTAATGCCTGGATAGAAATACATAAGGAAGAACTAATGGCAAATTGGGAGCTAGCCGTGTCAGGCGAACTACCTTATAAAATCGATCCTTTGAAGTAAAGAATATGAATCCAAGGGTTGAGCAAGTATCGGTCTTAAATGATTACAAACTGTCTATCGTTTTCAGTAACGGTGAGCAAGGAATATATGATTGCTCTGGCTTGGTAGAATTTGGAGTTTTCAAGGAGTTTAAGAACTATAGCTATTTTAGACTAGCCAAGGTCTCTGCTGGCACCGTCGTTTGGCCTCATGAACAAGATATTTGTCCTGATACATTGTATCTAGACTCGACAAGAGAAATGGACCAGATGGTAAAGGGGCCAAGCTCAATTATGAAATCCAAGAATGCCTAACCTTCGCCTCAAATAGGGATGGGGTCAGGTCTTGTAATCTAGCACGTAATCGCCGTTTCCTGAGAAGGAGCGGCGCCGGATGATCCGCGTCCCTACGGCTAAGGCAAATAGTTTCGAGGTAATTGCGTAGGAGATTTATTATTCCAGCATGTTGCAGCAATCAAGATATAGCGCATGAGATAGCTTTTGCGCATTCATTCGCCGGTCATGCGCATGAATTTGGCATTTCGACTCAAGTCCAATTTGAGGCCCTTATAAAAGATATACTGGATCTCCCAACAAGAACAAAAAGCCTTCGCAGAGGCAGAGTGGCTTATTGGGATGTGACTTTGGCGGCAGTGGTAATAGTCGACCCTAATAGCCCGGATTGTGGAACAGCATTCATACCATATGATGGCAAGACTTATTTTGATAACTTAAGGTAATAACAATGCATCTTATAGACATACAGGATTCTCATGGGCATTTAAAGCTCTCGCTCGATGAGCTAATCACATTAAGTAACATTGTTAATGAGCTATGTTATGGGATAGGTATGTCAGATGCTGATTTTCAAGTAAGAATAGGGGCTTCTTCTTCAGAGGCAGTTGATCTACTTACTCAGTTAGTAGAACTCATAGATAAGATAGAAGCACATGAAAAAGATAACTCTGCGCAGAACGCCGGGGACAGTGTACTTAGTTTGCGGAAAAGGAGGCAGCACTGAATGCAAAAAATTCGCAAACGGAAGGGAAACGGAAGGGGGTCAAGTCTCGCATTGTAGCATTCCTAAATTTCGGGGCCAGTTTATATTGGGGGCGGGGTAAGGTCTTATGGGGGCGGGGTCAGGTCTTGCAATCCAGCACATAATCGTCGTTTCCTTGGTCACGTGAAGAATGCGTGATTGCAAGACCTGATCCCGGTCCCTGACCCGTCCGGGATTGCGCCGGGGGCGCCGGGGAATCGGCGTTCCTACGATGGAGGTCAGAAACAGATCGCAGGTTTTCATGGATTTTGAGGTTGTCGGAAGCATTTCCAGCATTGCAGCATTGAGCCTGTAGCTGTCGACGCGGGCATACGCGACTTGCCGCGGTTGCGAAAGCAATACGGCAAAGGAAACTGGAAAAAGTTGAAAGGATTCGCAAGCGTCCGACTTATTGACGGCACAGTTCATACTGCCGAATTGCACTGGTATGAAGCTCATGGTATCGGCAAAAAAGAACTCAAATATAATTTCCGCTACTTGACTAACTAAACCATGGCCACAGACGAACAATCGCAATTGCCTTTTGCTGTTTGTATCAGCAATGAAGACTATCCAGCATCGCTGGAAGTCGGTAAGTTGTATCAAATTATACCAGACGAGGTTGCGGAGTCACACGGTTACATTCGCGTGATTGATGAAAGCGGAGAAGATTATGGCTATAGTAAAGATCGCTTTTTCCCTATCCAAATCCCCGCTGCGTTGCAGGAAGCTTTACTGAAAGCAGCCTAACGCCACGGAATGGCGCGGAATGGGTAAGGTCTCGCATTGTAGTATCCTCCAATTCCGGGGACAGTTTACTCAACTCCCCGCATGAAAGGCGGCTGCACTGCCAAAGAAAATTAGACAGCTAAGAGCCAGTTTGCTAAAGGTTGGATGTACGTGTGAAAAGGCAAAAGGGAGTCATACAAAATGGACGCATCCTAAACTTCATGACGCGTTGATCTTGTCTGGAGGGGACGGAGATGACGCAAAACCCTATCAGCAAGCTGCTGTTCTCAGATTCGTTCAAGACATTCCGGAGGAAAAATGAACGCACACTATACTATCTTAATTCAATGGTCCGAAGCAGATCAGGCTTACATCGCTTCGCTCCCGGAGTTCGGGCCTTATGCGCTAACGCACGGCGCTACCTACGAAGAAGCGCTTAAGAACGGTCAGGAAGCTCTAGACCTTCTGATGGAAGAAACCGTGCCATTGCCTCATCCCCAAGCTTTCGACGTCACTCATAGGAAAGTTGCCTAAAAAATGAAACTATTCACGCAGCGGATGCAGTAGAACAACTTGCACGTAAGTGCCTAACCTTCGGCCAAAGAGCGCGTGCCACGGGCGTTGTGCTGGTTTGCGGGTTCATCGGCGGCAGGCGCCGCCTTGGCCTGAAGGTTAGCCGTGAACAAAACCAGGGACTCATGAACATACGTTTTTTCATTGATCCGCAAACAGATGCACCGCACATCTATAAGCACCGTGTCTCTGAAGAGGAAGTCGAAGAAATTTTAGCGAATCCCGCAGAAGATCGGCCAGGTAAAGACGATTCGAGGGTTGTACTTGGGCGCACCTTTGCTGGAAGGTTCTTGCGGGTCATCTATGTTCCCGATCTAGAACCAAGAAGCGTCTTCGTTATCACGGCCTATGAAATTACGGGCAAGCCGTTGGTGGCATTCAAACGCAGACACCGGAGAAAACCTAGATGAACCAGAGTACTTTTCCCCCAGGGTGGGACAGCAACCGAGTCGCCAAGGTCCTAGCGCACTACGAAACTCAGACGGAAGATGATGCGCTAGCTGAAGATGAGGCCGCATTTGAAATGGACGGTCAAACAATGATGGAAATTCCCACAGTGCTTGTGCCAGAGATAAGGGAACTTCTAGCAAAGCACAAAGCAGCGTAAAGAAAAAGCGGGGAAGGGTGTCAACGGGGAAGGGGGTCAGGTCTCGGTGCGCCAAGCGAAGCTTGGCGTTTCTTGCCGGGTGCAAGTCCCGGTCGGGAGAGGGATCGGAAGTGATTCCTCGTAAGGGCTAACCACCCACCCGTAGCGAGTGTTGCGCCCAGGAGAAGAATAGGGGATAGACCACGTTATCCCCGCCTGGACTGCCGCCAACTTGCTGATCTGTCGATTGGATTTGAGGGGATACCTCGGTAGCGGAATGGAGTCACGCCCGGAATGGGGTCAGGTTTCGCATTGTAGCATTCCGATGAATGAGAAATAGCCTAACCTCGCGCGCTGTCCGGGTCGCTTAACCCATACCGGTAGGTAGGACGAGCAAGTTGCAAGCCTTCCACCATGGTCAAGAGAATTATGGCTACTGTCGCCAGAAAAATAGATGCATACAAATTGGTTGATCGCTCGGCCAATTTAATTCAGTCTGACCTTTTATCCCGGAAAGTCCGATCAATACTGAGATAGGCGTTTAATATCATGATTGATGATGGGCAAGAAGCGATGGGGCTGGTAAAAAAGATGAAGGATTGTCTACCCATTTTCGCCTATCCTTCAAAAGAGTTCGTCTCATTATTGAAGAAGAGAAATATAAAACTCAAAGTCGATCAACTTGTGGAAATTATCGATACTGGTTACTTTGGGGATGAAGGAGGGGTTGTCTGTAGTTTGAAGTTTCCCTTCACAACTGAAGAGAAATACGTTGTTTCACTGACCCATCTTCGGCTTTTACCTAATCATCCCCTTGCGACAGATATCAGAAAGTATCAAGTTCGCCGTGTTAGGAACTTAGCTCAACAATGAATAATCAGCGAACACTCGGGAGGAAAACAATCAGATCGCATGAACCCCTGCCCTTGGAAGACGAAAAACCGAGGGAACCTCATTTTTTGGCCTCAGCCCTAAGCAGTCCCTCAAAGGGCTGCTGATCGTTGAATGACCTGACGAAAAACCAAAGCTAATACGACGGCCTCTATATCAACTACCTGCTTGTTATTGACATTAACATTGAGATTGGCGAACTATGTCCAAATCACTCGCTGAGATTTTGCACGGGGGACCTGTTGACGCGGAAGAAGTAAGACGAGTCAGCGAAACATTGATATTCGAGCGGGCACGGCTATGGCCCAAGTTTTTTAGGTTTGCCAGTCTGCTGGTTCTCGCTGCAAGCATCGCAACTTTTGGGCTTCTGGGCGATTCGCTGGCAGTTGTCATCGGTGCCATGATCGTGGCCCCATTGATGCTGCCGATCATGGGGCTGGCGTTCAGCGTGAGCATTGGCGACCGCAGCAAAATCGTCAGCACGCTGCTCGTGAGCTTTGCCGGGATTGCAATGGCGGTGGCCGTCGGATTCGTCTTGACGCTGCCGATCGCACGGGTCACGCATCCCGAGGCAATCCAACAGATCATGATCCGCACCTCACCGCACCTGCTCGATCTGATGGCGGCACTTGCCACTGGCTTGGCAGGAGCTTTTGCGATATCGCGCAGGGATGTTTCCGACACGCTGCCAGGCGTAGCCATCGCGGTGTCGTTGGTGCCACCACTGGCGAATGTGGGCATTCTGTTAGCTCTTGGCGAAGGGTGCGATCCAAACTGATGTGGTTGCCGGAACTGTCACGCGGCTTGCTTAAC
>JACDZF010000188.1 GCA_013426795.1 Desulfocapsa sp.
GTATCGCCACCAGCATGTCCGCATCTGTCGTTAATGAGCTTGAAGTTATCTATATCGATCGTTGCCAGGGCCAGATAATAATTGCCCCGTTTTGCTATGTTAATTAGATTATTACTTTCCTGGAGAAATGCCCGGCGCGACCGAAGCCCTGTCAACTCATCATAGGTTGCAAGTCTTCGCTGTGATTCTTCTAACTTATTGATTTCCAATACTAATCCAATTATGTGCCAAGTTAAAACGGGAGTAATAAGAGCTGGCGCAGCAATAGACATCCAGAGACCAAAGAACAAGTTGCTCTGATTAAAAACCAGCATGGCACTAATCGTAATTGCAACAGAAATGGCAATGGAAAGTGCAGTAATGAAGACTATGGTGAGTGGTCGACCTTTTTTTAAGATTAGGGTTCGCATATCGTGATTCTCTCTTCTATTCCGTAAACCAGTTTTCGAGCAGCAGTCCCTGCACTCCGGCAAAATCATTTTCATTACTGGTCACCAGAATCATGCCGACTGATCGCGCGTGTCCGGCGATCATCATATCGCAAGGGCCTATTGGCCGGCCAAGCCGGTACAGATCAGAGCAAATCCGGCCAAAATGGTTTGCTTCCTTGATTCCAAACGGAAGAACCTCAAGCTGGGCAATCATCATTTCAATATCTGCCAGATTCCGTTCAACCTGGAGAGAATGTTCAGCGCCAAAGACCAGCTCTCCCAGACTGATGGACGAGATACACATTTGTCCCGCATGGTGATTGAAACGTTTTTTTATATGGGGCGGTCGATTTTTCATGGCATAAATCAGGATATTGGTGTCCAGCATGTATTTCAACATTAGAAATTCTCCCTTACCTGATCCTCTAACTGCACCCGTTTCGCCATAAAATCATCGGAAACTCCAGGGGAATCAAACCAATCGTCCCATGAATGAGTCGCCGGAGTGATAATGCGCTTATTGCCAATGGCGATAATTTCGACATCTGTTACCGAGTCGGGAAAGGCAATCGCCTTGGGAAGACGAACGGCCTGGCTTTTGTTGCTCTTGAAGAGTTTCGTCTGGACACAGGGCATAATTGGGGCCTCCATGGGATGAATTAGTCTCCTTATTATAGGGACTCTATCATGGATATGTCAACGGGATATACTCATGGTTTCCGGGCTGAATCCATCGTTCCTCAACTCTTCCAATGATTGACATGCGCATCAGGGCGGACGCGCTGGACCCCAGAGTCTGCACTGCACTGCCCATGGGAATTTGATAACCATCAGGGCCGGCCGATTATCAGCGGTGGCCGCTGGAGGCTGCTGATATTTTCTTTGTTTGCCCTTCAACCACTAGTATTCAGGGGCGGGACATGGTAGTTTCAGGAAATGAACAACGTTAACTTATCAGACTGTCCCCCAATGAGATGGTACTCCCCTGTGGTCACAAGCTATAAAAGTGCATTCGCGAAAAGGAAGCTCTGTACCTGACTCTTTTTTGTGGAGATTTTGGGCCATTCCTTCGGTAATGTCCCTTTTCCTGATTATCCTTGATAATGGAGCCGACATGAAGAAAAATTCACCTTTTATTTATAGCGCCAATGAACTTTTTGACTGGTTGTGCGGACGACCTGATTTTGTCCTTCTTGATGTTCGCAATGAAAAGGATTTTGCCAATTTCAGTGTTGAGGGCCCCGTCTATTTTCCATATATCAATATCCCCTACTTCAACTTTATCGAAGACGTTCCTGGCAGTATTGCCCTGGTGCCGCCCGGACAGAAAATACGCATTGTCTGTGCCAAGGAGGGATCGGCCAAATATGTGGCTGATCTTCTCTGTGACCATGGGTTTTCCGATGTCGGATATTTGAGTCAGGGGATCGTCAGCTGGGGAAACGCCCTGGTTCCCAAAAAAGTCAGCAAGGACGATGAAGCCTATACCTTGTACCAGTTTATCCGTCCTGGAAAGGCCTCGTGCAGTTATATGCTGATCCATAACGATGAGGCCATGGTCTTTGATCCTTCCCGGAACATCGAGGTGTATAAGGCCATGGCCAAACACCATGGCAGCGCAATTATCTGCTCTGTGGAGACCCACAGGCAGGCCGATTATATCTCCGGAAGCCCCCGACTGGCGAGGGAAAAGGGGTGCACGGTGCGGGCGAACCAGCATGATTTTACCGGCGCCACCTTTCCCTACGAGCCCGTTGCGGACGGAGAGAACTTACTCTTCAGCAAAAAAGGTCCGTCGGTAAGAGTTATCCATACCCCCGGCCACACCATGGGCAGCACCTCGTATCTTATTGATAACAAATATCTTCTCAGCGGCGATACGATTTTTATCAGCACCGCCGGGCGTCCGGATCTGGGTGGGCGATGGGCGGAATGGGCCAGAGAGTTGTATCTAACCCTGATGTTACGTCTTCGTGATCTTCCCGATCACATCCAGGTCCTTCCTGGCCACTATACCTCCTGGGATGAGAGCAACGACGACCTCATTTTCATGGAGAATATGGGGGCCTTGCGTCAACACGTGGTGGCCTTTCGCCTGGCCAACGAGATGAAGTTTGCCGAGTTCATAGAGGATAACATGCGTCCGCAACCTCCCGTTTACGGAGAAATACGCAAGGTCAATATCGGCTTTCTTGAGCTCAGCGAGGAGGAGGCCAATATTATGGATCTGGGGAAGAACGAGTGCGGCGCCAGTAATTATGGCAAGGTGGGCGTCAGCGCCGTACGTGAGCGGACGGCGGCCTGATTTCCCTAGTTGAATCCCGATTCTCCCTGATCGATCTCCTTGAATGATGATGCCCCTCAAATCTGTTCTTGCGGTAACCGGGATTGATACCGATATCGGCAAGACCGTGGCCACTGGACTCCTCGGGCGCTATCTTCTGGGGCTGGGAAAACGGGTGATTACCCAGAAACCGGTGCAGACCGGCTGTGTGGGGCTGTCGGAGGACATTCTCATGCACCGTCATCTTATGGGGCAGGAGATTCAGCCCGAGGATTATCAAAGTCTCACCTGCCCCTACGTCTTTGCCAAGCCCTGCTCCCCCCATCTTGCCGCATCGTTGGCGGGAAGCAGAATTGATCTGGAACGCATTCGCCAGGCCACTTTCAGCCTTGCCGCCCGTTATGACCTGGTGCTGCTGGAAGGTGCCGGCGGCCTGCATGTCCCTTTAACCGAGGACTACACCTTTCTTGACTATCTTGAGCAGGAATCTTATCCTCTGGTGGTTGTCAGCTCGCCCCGACTGGGGTCCATTCATCACACCCTGTCCCTGTTGGAGATAGCCAGCAGGCGCGGCTTGCAGGTACTCGGCATTCTCTACAATCGTTTTCGGGAAAACGACAGGGAAATTGGCGAGGATTCCGCCCGGGTTTTTTCCCGGGCCCTGCGGCGATACGGGTATCATGACTGTGTCATCGATTTTTTTGCGGTGGACGAGTACAACCAGCAAAAAAGAACGCTGGATTTCAGCACCTTATTTTCAGACACGCACCTATCAGGAGAGACATGATCCAGTTACCAAAAAAAATCTGCCTCAGTTGTCGTCATTTCAGTCTGCGGGAGATTGATTCCGGGTATTGCAAGGTGGTCAAGGGGCTGAGCACGTATCCGATCAAATTGGTGGATGACACCTGTGCTCAGTGGCTGAACTGCGGTCAGCAATATTTTATCCGAACCGGCTGGATCAAAGGACGGATGGCCCAAGAAAAAGGAGAAAAGGTGAACACCGAGTCCGGGATTATCTGGAAAACTGAACAATAACATCGCCATGGGAATGGAAATAGAACGAAAATTCCTGATAACAGGCAACGCGTGGAGGGGTCTTGCGGTGGGCACAGATTATCGTCAGGGCTATCTCTGTTCGAGCAGTGACCGGACCGTGCGGGTCCGCATCGCCGGTGACAAGGCCTTTCTGACGATCAAGGGAAAGAGCAGCGGGATCAGCCGGATGGAGTTTGAATATCCGATTCCCCCGAAAGATGCCGAGGTTTTGCTTGCCGAGCTCTGTGAGCAGCCGATCATTGAAAAAAAAAGGTACCGCATCAGCCATCAGGGTTTTATCTGGGAGGTTGATGAATTTTTAGGCGCCAATGCCGGCTTGCTTGTAGCAGAGATTGAACTTGCAGACGAGAAACAGCTCTTTGAGAAGCCGTCCTGGATCGGAGCGGAGGTCAGTGATGATCGTCGCTATTCCAACGCTGGCCTGGTGAAGTATCCTTTTTCCTGCTGGGGGAACGGGCAGTGCGCTGTGAACAACAAGTAAGGTTGAGATTTTGTCTTTTCTGCAGAAACCGTTCAATAAACAGACGGAAGGAATTGGCTGATCCTTGAGGTGGCATAGGAAGTATTGATGGAAACTGGCACTCATGGGTGGCAGCATCCAAGGTTGCCATGCGTCCTTCTGTGCCTAAAACACGTTCCTCTGCCAAGTTGGCAGCAAAAAATCAACGATTAGGCAAGGAACTGGCCGAACCCCGGATGGACCGGGACATCTTAATAAAAACAACTGCGTACGTCGGAGTCTCTCAAGCTTGCCTGCATGCCAGGGATTTGCCACCCGCTACGCGTTTATGAAAGGGCGGTGACTCCATTTCCCCGTTACATCTATGAGCCTGTTTTTTTAGGTATCGCGCAGCGGCTTTTACACCTGGTTTAAACAGCCACCCTCGCGTCGCGCCCAGGAGGGAGGGTGAACTCCTGAAGATCACTATCAAAGCGCCCATAAGACGACTCGCGAGACCTACAGTGCGCGGCGCTTGCAGTCGGAACAAACCCCTCGGCGGCTTGTTCCCGGGCGTGACGGCATTACCGGTTACGCCGTGATCTGGGAAATTCGCTGTCGGCAGAAGCGTAAGTTCAAGGCGACGACTTATTCCTTTTCTAAATCAAGATGTGCACGAGAAGAAAAGCGAGTCGCGACGAG
>JACDZF010000189.1 GCA_013426795.1 Desulfocapsa sp.
AGGATAAACGTCCCATGCAGATAAAGATTGTCGCCCTCAATGCCCGGTTTACCCATTCCTGTCTGGCCCTGTTTCACGTCCGCAACGAGCTGGAGAAGAACTGTCCGGGGCTTGTCACCGAGCTCTGTCAATACACCATCAATGACTCCTATTATGAGACCCTTCTCCGGCTCAGTGAGGGAAATCCTGAGTATATCTTTTTCTCGGCAGCGGTATGGAATTCCGGGCGTGTGGAAAAGTTGATTGTGGATTTGCATCGATGTTTTCCCCAGTGCGGGGTCGTGGTGGGCGGGCCGCAGGCGGTGGTCGTGGGCCAGCATCTCCTGTCCGTCCCGTGTACTGTGGTCAGTGGAGATATGGAGGCGCTCCTCGGCACTTCATTTTACCGGGATCTGCAAGACGGGAGCCTGCAGCCGGTTTATGACGGGTCCTTTTTGCGGATGGAGGAACGTCTTCTGCTTTCGCCCTATCGTGAAGAGGATTTCAGCAGCCATCTGCAAAACCGGAACATTTATTATGAGAGTTCCCGGGGCTGTCCCTTTTCCTGCACCTATTGCCTGTCTTCAGCGGAACAGGGGGTGCATCACAAGCCCCTGCCCCAGGTGGAAGAGGAACTGGCCCGGATCCTTGCCCATAAGCCGGCCACGGTGCGCTTTGTCGATCGGACTTTTAATGATCAGCCGGCCCGGGCCCTTGCCATCTGGGAGTATCTCATGATCCAGGATGGGGAGACCCTGTTTCATTTTGAGATCAGTCCGGATCGTTTTACCGAAGCGATGTTTGCCTTTCTGCAAACCATCCCGGCCGGCCGTTTTCAATTCGAGATCGGGGTGCAGTCCACCCACCCGCCAACCCTGAAGGCCGTGAGCCGGAAAATGGACCGGGAAACTGCCCTGGCCAATATCAAAAGACTGGGAACCTTGAATACCATTCATCTCCATGTGGATCTGATTCTTGGCCTTCCCTTTGAAACCAGGGAGAGCTTCAGCCGTTCTTTTTCAGATCTTTTTGGCACCGGCGCCCATTATCTGCAGATGGGACTCCTCAAGCTCCTTCCAGGAACCGCGATCAGCCGAGATGCCGAAGGGTGGGGCTATGTCAGCTGTGATCAGCCGCCCTATGCGGTGCTGGCAAATCAGTGGATGGAACATGCTATTATGCGGGAATTGTACTGGTTTTGCGAGTGTGTGGAAAAATTTGTCAATAATCGATACTTTCCATCATTATGGGCCTATTTGAGGAGGCGGGGGGAGGATGTGGCGGTTTTTTTTCAGGGCCTGCTCCGTCTCTGTCAGCAGCAGAATTTCTTTTCCCTGGCCCCCACCCAGGAATTTCTCGGGCAACTCCTCAAGCAGTTCGTTGCGGGCAGGGAGGACGGCCCTTTGCTTGTGGAGTTCATGCGCTACGACTGGCTGCGGTGCGGGCATCGTTTCCTGCCACCATTTTTACAGCTTGAATGTGCCGAAGATCAGCCGCAGGCGGTGAAAGATGCTCTCTTTCAGTTGGCCGAGAGAGGAGACGCCGGGATTTTTGCAACACTGTTCGACAAGGCTGGCCGAAATCATTTCTTTAAAACGGGATTTTTTCTACGTTTTTCAGGTCAGTGCCTGCGGGAACTGGGCTTCAGTGGGGACGGCACAGGGGGAGTGGTTGTTTTTTTATCGGAAAAGGAAGAAGGTCTGTATCACCTGAATAAAACCACGGTTCTTCAGCCTGCTCCGCCCCCTGCTCATACCAGTCATGGCGAAGAATCGGCTCCGGGCCGGGAGTAAAAAAAACATTCTTACGGAACGGTTGGATATTCCATATTTTTTGTCTTTAAGGTCGTTGTTGTACTGGAAAGTACAACTTTTTTAATTTTTCCAGGCGGATAGTAAAGATATGAGATTTCTGTTATGGCCTAACATCCTGTTATGATTCATTGTATTTTTTATCTGGTAGGTGGCACAAAAAGTGCAAAAATTGAAGTATCTCTTCTCTTCTCTCCTGGAAAAAGCCAGTCCCCTTGTGTGTGACTGGCTTTTTCTCTTTCCAGAGTTCCTGTTCGTCACGCGCCCCTTTTTTATGAACCAATTCCCATCTGTCCCCGTTTGTCTCCATCGTTGTCAGGACTATGGGCGCAGCTCCCTGCAGCCCCTGCTGGCAAAGCTCATGCCGCATCTTGGCGACCTGCAACTGTCCCTTGGCGCCCGGGTTGTGTTAAAACCCAATCTCATCGCCGCCGCCGTGCCGGCCCTGGCCTGTACCCATGCCGGGTTTATAGCCGCCGTGGCGGCATGGTTCCTCGATCAGGGCTGTCGTGTGGTCGTGGGTGATTCGCCCGCCTTTGGCCGGGCCATAACGGTGGCGGAGCGACAGGGGATAGTCCTTGCCTTGCGGGGCATGAATGTCCCGATTATTGAATTTTCCTCTGTCTGTCGCCGGCGTCTGCCCTGTGGAATTACGGTGGGAGTGGCAGCCGAGGCCCTTGACTGTGATCTGCTGGTCAATCTGCCCAAGATCAAGGCCCATGATCAGATGTATGTCACCATGGGGGTGAAGAATATTTTCGGGATTGTGAAAGGGGTGCGCAAGTCCTGGTTCCATGTGCGTTATGGTGATTCGCCCGATGTTTTTTCGAGGATCATCCTGGAGTTGTCCACCCTATTGCCGCACAGCGTCACCATCGCCGATGGGATTGAGGTGATGCACCGGCGGGGCCCTGTGTTTGGAGAGCCTCTGCTCCTTGGATGTGTCGCCGCCTCGAGAAGTGCCGTGGCCCTTGATACCGCCATGCTGGCCCTTCTCGAGCTGGACCCGGGCCGCAGTCCGTTGTGGTGTGCGGCCAGTCAAGGTAATTTGCCGGATGCGCAACTTTCCGGGATTGACTTTCCGCTCCTTACGCCGGCTGATTTTTTCGGGTCCGGTTTTGTGGCCCCGGAGGTCTTGTCTCCGATACGGTTCCGGCCCTTTCGATATGTCGTGAATTCCATGAAACGAGCCGTTCTTCTGTTGCATCGAGGATAAGAATGGTTTTAAGTAGGCGTACAGGAAATGGAAAATGTTGAATTTTTCCATCAGCAAAGGGGCCTGCCATGGTCGCGCCTGGAGAGTGAAGGGTATCATGACAACTGAGGCCAGAGGAATCTTCGTTTCTTCCTCTTTCATCTGCAAGCCCTTTGAATTCATGGTCCGGTGAATCCGAGAACAGGATGATATTATGTTTGATTTAAAAGGAAAAGTTGCTTTAGTTACAGGCGGATCACGGGGGATTGGCCGGGCTATTGCCATCCGTCTGGCCGAGAATGGGGTCCATCTGGTGGTGAATTATGTCCGCCATAAACGAGACGCTGAAGCAACGGCCGAGGAAATTGAAAAGCATGGCGGGCGATGTTTCCTGGTCAAGGCCAATGTTGCCGAGGAAGCCGATGTCAATGAGATGTTCGCGGTCATAGCCCGGGAATTCGGGACCCTTGATATTCTTGTTTCCAACGCCGCTTCCGGGGTATTGAAGCCGGTGATGGAGCTGACCGAGCGGCACTGGGACTGGGCCATGGATATTAACGCCCGGGCCTTGCTGACCCTGGTGCAGAAGGGATTTCCCCTGATGAGCCGGGGCAGTCGGGTTTTGGCGGTGTCCAGCCTGGGGGCCACCCGGGCCATTGAAAATTATACCACGGTGGGCGCCTCCAAGGCCGCCCTCGAATCCCTGGTGCGGCACCTGGCGGTGGAGCTGGGGCCGACGGGAATCAACGTCAATACCATCAGTGCCGGGGCGGTGGATACGGATGCCCTGAAAAAATTTCCCAACCGCGATGAGATCCTGGAGACAGCCCTGCGGCGCACTCCCCTGGGACGATTGACCACCCCTGATGATGTCGCCGATACCGCCTTGTTTCTCTGTTCCCGTCTGGCAGACATGATTCAGGGGCAGGTGATCACGGTGGATGGCGGCTACGCGATCAGGGGATAACGGTGGATGAACCCTTGCCATGCCATCAATCTATGAGGTCTGCAAACCCCTGATCCTTGCCTCTGCTTCCCCTCGCAGGCAGGGTTATTTTCGGGAGCTGGGCCTTGCCTTTCAGGTGCATGCAGCGGATATTGACGAAACGCCACTGCCGGAGGAAAATCCGCAGGCCTTTGTTGAGCGGATGGCCCTGGAGAAGGCCCGGGTGGTGATGGCCTTATACCCTGAAAGGTGGGTGGTGGCGGCGGATACAGTGGTCAATTTCGCCGGTTCTGTGCTCGCAAAACCCAGGCATAGGGAGGAAGCTGTTTCCATGCTGATGCGGCTTTCCGGCAAGGAGCACCTGGTCCGGACCGGGATCTGCCTTGGCTGCCAAGGGGAGAACGTCCTTGCTGTGCAGTCTGTGAGTACCCGGGTTCTCTTCAGCCGGTTTTCCGAGAAAACGGCTGAGGCCTATGCGGCAACCGGTGAACCGCTGGACAAGGCTGGAGCCTACGGGATTCAGGGAAAGGGTGCGTTTCTTGTCAAAGAAATCAGGGGGTCGTATACAAATGTTGTCGGCTTGCCCTTGTGTGAACTCCTGACCCTGCTCGAAAAGTACGGGGTCATTGCGGTTCCGCCCGGATAAGTCCATCTGCCGAAAAGCAAACAAGGGGCCGTCGAGAAGGAATTCCTTCATTTGAAGCTGTTTCTGAGGGCCCTTCTCCAGGTTACGAGGTGAAGAGGGCGCCGTGATTTATTTGGAACAACTTTCGCGCCCGGTGCGGAATTTTATTGTGTCTATTACATGGTCTGATGGCGCCGGGTGTTGGAGAATATGGCAGACAATTTTTTTTGTCAAAACCCATATCCCGGCACCGGGTCAGATGGCATGGAGGTGCTCATTTCAAGGGGCATTCAAGCTGACCGTTCGCAGTAACAGCAGTAAATCTAGCGGGTTAAAGTCCCGTCCGGGGA
>JACDZF010000190.1 GCA_013426795.1 Desulfocapsa sp.
GAGCCTGTTGCAAAACTCCAAAAATACCCTTCGACAAGCTCAAGGTGAATGGTATCCTGATTCCAATTCGCTTTCAAAATGAGACTAATTTGTGCTCAGTTGACTCATTTCATAAGGGTATGCGTCGACACATTTCGTCAACTTGAAAGCGAATTGGAATGACTGGATGTACTCGCCTTTTCAGCTTCGTGGTGAGCCTGTTGCTCCGTTCGTGTTGAGCCCGCTGTCCCGTTTGTGTTGAGCCCGCTGTCCCGTTTGTGGTGAGCCTGTCGAACCACTCAGGATACTTTGGCACCAGGCTCAATCAGCACTGCAAAACAGGACGATTTGCGCGGACCCCTGCCCTGGGCCTGGCCGATTATTCGCGCTTTATCTTGTATTGTGATGTCTCCCTTTTGGTCACGGCAGCCGCCGGAACCTCCCCAGCAGTTCCAGGCCGAGGAGGAGCAGGGCCGCGCCCGCCAGCCAGGGGAAGAGCTCCCGGTACTGCTCAAACTTGCTGATGGTCTGGGTGCTGGTCTCCATGCTGTTGATCTCGGCATAGACCTTTTCCAGGGACGGGGTATCGGTGGCCCGGAAATACCGGGCCCCGGTCATGGCCGCGACCTGGCCCAGGGTCTCGTCGTCAATATCCACCTTGGCCCGCATCAGCCGTTTGCGGCCAAAACCATCCACCACCGGCACCGGGGCCTCACCCTTGGTGCCGGCGCCGATGGTATAGACCTTGATCTTCATGGCCTCCGCGGCCTCAGCCGCCACCAGCGGCGGCACCGCACCGGCGTTGTTGATGCCGTCGGTGAGCAGGATCATGATCCGCGATTTGGCCTCGTGATCCTGGAGCCGGTTGACCCCGACTCCGATGGCCGAACCGATGGCGGTGCCG
This sequence comes from Desulfocapsa sp., assembly GCA_013426795.1. GTDB lineage: Bacteria > Desulfobacterota > Desulfobulbia > Desulfobulbales > Desulfocapsaceae > UBA2270. The sequence goes on from JACDZF010000190.1 coordinate 884, forward strand.
TCTTCCACCATGCCGATGGACAGCGAGTCCAGGCGCTGGAGCAGCCAGTCATGGTCCAGGGTCAGGGGGCTGACCATATAGGGCCTGCCGCTGAAGGCGAGAAGGCCGATGCGGTCGTTGGGCCGATGCTCCACAAACTGGCGGATCACCGATTTGACCACCTCCAGGCGGTTGGCCGATTTGCCCTGGAGGGTGAAATCCATGGCCTCCATGGAACCGGAAACGTCCACCGCCAGCAGGATATCAATGCCGCTGGCACTGATTTCGGTGGTGGTAGTGCCCAGTTGCGGCCGGGCGCAGGCGACAATGAGCAGGGCCAGGATCAGAAGCCGGAGGGCGGCCAGCGCCTGGCCGGGCCGGGCCTTGCGCCCTTCGGCGAGAATGGCGGCCAGGGAGGTGGAGGAAAAGACCAGGGCCGGGGCAGCGCCTCGTTTCCCCCGGACAAGGGCGAGCAGCGGCAGCAGGGCCAGCAGCCACAACAGCTGTGGATAGAGGAAGCGCATCAGTTCTTCCCCGGTTCAGGCCGCAGCTGGCCGGTGGCCATGATAAAGTCCCGCACCGCCTGTTCCATGGAGACAAGGTTCTGCCGGCCGGGGGCAAAATGGGCGAACTTGGAGAGGTCGCACTGTTCCAGGCAGTGACGCAGCCGCTCATGGTGCTGGGCCAGATTGTTCCGGGAGGACGACTTTCTGCCCAGATCCGAGAGGAATTCGCGTGTGGTCTGGCGGGTGGAGGGAATATGAAAGCGGGCCTCAAGGTAGCGGCGGAGCAGCAAGGCGAGCTGGTCGGCATAGCGCAGGGCCTGGCCCTCGTTCATCAGGGATCGCAGCCGCTCCAGCTCGGCGAGGGCGATTTCATGGGCCAGGGGAGCTGGCGGCTCTTTTTTTCGTCCCTTCCGGTGATGGAAAAACAGAGCTGCCAGCATCAGAAGAACCAGGGCCGGCAGGAGCCAGAAGAGAAGAGCGGGGATCTCCGGCAGGGGCACCGGGCCGCGGATATCATGCAGGGTTGTCTGGCCCGGCGCACCCGGGGGGGCGAGATCCGGTGGCCCCTGGTGCGGATCCGCCGTCGCTGCCGGGACCGGGCTGGTATCGGCGCGGGGTGCCGGTACGGCCATTGCCGGCATGGCCATGCCCACCAGCGGCGGCAGATTGAGGAGTCGCTGTTTCATCGCTGCCTCCGTTGTCTGGCCTTGAAAAAATTGAGCAGGGCCGGAAGATAGGGCTGATCCGTGGACAGATCGAGGAGGTCAAGACCGGCGGCGCGCAGAGTCCGGTGCAGGGCTGCCCGGCGGCGGGCGGCAATCTCAGCATAGCCGGAGCGGACGGCGGGATCGGAGGTATTTATCTCGACCTGGGCGCCGCTTTCGGCATCTTCCAGGGTCAGCCGGCCCACATCGGGAAGCTCGCGTTCGCGGGGGTCGGAGACGATGATGGCAATCAGGTCATGACGCCGGTTGGTGACTTTCAGCTTGGGCTGGAGGCGGGTCAGGGTGTCGTCAAAATCACCGGGCAGACAGAAATCCGAGAGAAGAAAGGTGATGCAGCTCCGTTTGGCCACCCCATTGAGAAAGTCCAGGGGGTTCAGGAGGTCGGTGTGCCGTTCCCGGGGCTGGAAAAAGAGGATCTCGCGAATCACCCGGAGAATATGGGAGCGGCCCTTTTTGGGCGGAATATAGAGCTCGACAAAGTTGCTGAACAGGATCAGCCCCACCCGGTCGTTGTTGCGACGGGCGGAAAAGGCGAGGATGGAGCCCAGCTCGGCCATCAGCTCCCGCTTGCAGCCGGGGCCGGAGCCGAAATCACCGGAACCGCTGATATCGATGAGCAGCATGATGGTCAGCTCGCGCTCCTCGGTGAATTTCTTGATATGGGGAACCCCGGTGCGGGCGGTGACATTCCAGTCGATGGCGCGGATGTCATCGCCGGCCACATATTCCCGCACCTCGTCAAAATCCATGCCCCGTCCCTTGAACACCGAGTGGTAATTGCCGGCCAGGCTGTCGTTGACCAGGCGCTTGGTGCGCACCTCCACCTGCCGCACTTTTTTCAAAATTTCTCTGGTGAGCTGGGTTTCCATGGGAGATGCGTCTCAAGTAATGGGAACGGAATATGGGTGGCGGAAACAGTCTCCAAACGCTGTCGTCTCATCCCATCCCAAACAGCCTTCATTACAATCAGGGAACCGGCACCGTATCCAGGATCTTCTGGATAATCTCTTCGCTGCTGACGCCCTCAGCCTCGGCCTCGTAGCTGATCCGCAGGCGGTGCCGCATCACGTCCATGGCCGCGGATTTGACGTCGTCCGGGGTGACGTAGCCGCGACCGGCAAGAAAGGCCAGGGCCTTGGCCACGGCCTTGAGGTTGATGGTGGCCCGGGGGGAGGCGCCGGTCTCGATATAGTCGTGCAGATCAAGCTTGAAACTCTTGGGATCACGGCTGGCAAAGACCAGGGAGACGATGTAGTCCTTGATCTTGTCGTCCATATAGATGCCATCCACCACCTGCCGCGAGGCAAGGATATCGGCGGGGCTGGCCACCGGATTGATCTGGATCGGGGAGTCGGTATGATTGACCGCGTCGAGGATCTTCCGCTCTTCGCTGCGGCTGGGGTAGGTGACCACCACCTTGAGCATGAAGCGATCCACCTGGGCCTCGGGCAGGGGATAGGTGCCCTCCTGTTCAATGGGGTTCTGCGTGGCCAGCACCAGAAAGAGCTCGGGCAGACGGAAGGTGGTGTCGCCGATGGTCACCTGTTTCTCCTGCATGGCCTCGAGCAGGGCCGACTGCACCTTGGCCGGGGCCCGGTTGATCTCGTCGGCGAGGATCAGGGAGGAAAAGATCGGCCCCTGCTTGATCTCGAAGGCGGTGTCCCTGGGGTTGTAGATCTGGGTGCCGAGGATATCGGCGGGCAGCATGTCCGGGGTGAACTGAATGCGCCGAAAATCACTGTGCACGCCCATGGCCAGGGTCTTCACCGCCAGGGTCTTGGCCAGGCCGGGCAGCCCTTCCAGGAGGATATGGCCGCCGGTGAGCAGTCCCACCAGCAGGCGCTCCAGCAGATGTTCCTGGCCGATAATCACCCGGGCCATCTCCTGGCGCAGAAGTCCCACCCAGGCGGAGCTGAGCCGGACCTTTTCGCCCAGGGCCTGGATGGAGGTAAAGGTGTCGGTGCCGCCTTGGGGGTCGGTGGACGCGGGCGGCAGGGGGGGGAAAGAGGGGGAACTGGTCTCGATGGTCATGGAAGCTCCTGGTTGGGGTACCTTTGCAGAACGATAGGGAGGACGAAGGGCGCGCACACCTGTTTATAATCATTCTGCCCGCCCCTGACAACGGGGGCTGAACCACCAGCATCGATGCGCCGTCATATTTGTGGCCCCGGTCCTCTCCCGCAGCACCCCATATCCTTCGTCATCGGCCCCTCTTATAGACAAACCGGTGCCCTTGGCCGAGCCCTTTCTCGCACGGGGAGAACCACCGATAGTTCCACTAGTGTCTCGTCAACAATCAAGTGTCGGATAAAGGCGCCGTAATTTTATCCGAGCGTTGTCATTGGTAAACTGCCAATTCACTTTGGAATTTTTGTTGTTTCTGTGTTCCTGCCATGCTCTTGCTTCTTTTCTGACTATTTCGATGTCGTCAATTCTTCTGTTCAGACATTGACCGGTGAGGACGTTCAACTCTATCTCGGCCATATTAAGCCAACTACCGTGTTTCGGGGTGTACACAAACTCGAAACGGTCCCATAGTGCTTTTGCTTTTTCAGGTGGAAAGCTTTCATAAAGAGCTCCGGGCTCATGCGTGTTCAGGTTGTCCATCACCAGAGTTATCTTCTCTGCTTCTTTATATCCTAACGCGGGCAACAAGCCCGCAACCCAGATTTTTCAAAATATTCATGAACACTCCAATCGACTGCAAAGTCTTTGCTGTTCTATGATTGCAAGATAGAGCCTCTTGCAAAACGAACTGAATATACAGCGATAAAGACAACCTGGTGTT
>JACDZF010000191.1 GCA_013426795.1 Desulfocapsa sp.
AACCACACAACTGGGCAGATTCGGGCCTGAAATTTCCGTGGTCGGTCTGGGCGGCGAAGGTGTGCTTCGAACCCATGACAGGGCGGGAGAGGCGCTGAGTGTCATCCATGAGGCCCTGCGGCAGGGGATAAGCTACTGCGACTGCGCCCGGGTCTATTCCGACAGTGAACTCTACTACGGCGAGGCGTGGAAGGCTGATCCGGCCTTGAGAAGCTCGATTTTCCAGACCTCAAAGTCGGCGTCCCGGGATCGGGATGGCGCCTTGCGGGACCTCTCGGACTCTTTGCGGCGTCTGCACACCGATCACCTCGATCTCTGGCAGATTCACGATATCCGCACCGATGAAGATTTCGCGAGGATATCCGGGCCGGGCGGGGCATTGGAGGCCTTTGTCTTTGCCAAAGAATCCGGCACCGTGAAACACATCGGGGTGACCGGGCACCATGACCCGCGTATTCTGAGCAAGGCCGTTGAGCATTGGCCCGTGGACACCGTGCTTATGCCCGTCAACCCCGTTGAAGAGGTACTCGGCGGATTCCTCACCGACACCCTGCCCAAGGCAAAGGAAAAGGGAGTCGCCGTCATCGGCATGAAGGTTCTGGGTGCCGGCCACTACATCGTCCCCGAACTGGGCATAACGGCCCAGCTCCTGATTCGCTACGCGCTTTCCTCCGGCATCACCCTTGCCATTGTTGGCTGCTCCTCACCCCAGGAGGTTCGAGAGCTTTCGGCCGCCGCCGACCTGCCCCTGCTCTCTGATGCTGAAAAGGAACAAATAACCGAACTCTTTGCCCCCCACGCAAAGGAACTGGCCTTTTATCGGGGAGTAGTCTGACGAGACACGACCTGCCATATATCGCCATGATTTCAGGGACAATATGGACACCAGTTGCCTTTTGACCGCTGATTCCAACATGGAATTTATATGAGAACCACACCACTGGGCAGATTCGGGCCTGAGATTTCTGGAGTCGGTCCGGGCGGCGAAGGTATCCTTCGAACCTTTGACAGGGTTGGAGAGGCGCAGGGTATCATCCATAAGGCCCTGCGACAGTGGAGAATCTACTGCGATCGCGCCCAAGTCTCCTCCAACAGTGAACTCTCAGTGTAGTTGCATAAATATTTATAATTTCTAATTTTGGCAAGCGAGCCAAACAACCTGTGGCAGCAATAAAACAGCTCTCTGAAAAACTTATAAATATTTCTGTTAATCCACTTATCGCCTTTGCGCAGGGCACTTTCTTCTTGCAAAATAAGAATATCTGGGTCATTAATCCATAAATTAATATGAATATATGGAGATACCATGACAGAATTCATCAGTCGGGCGGTCTCGCTCGCCTCATTTCTCTTGCCCGGCAAGGCGCTGATCATCTACGGGCCCCGCCGAGCCGGCAAAACAACCCTGCTCAAATCGTATCTTGCCTCCTGTGGCCTACGCTACCGCCTGGAAACGGGGGACGATGTCCGCATCCGCCATCTGCTCGGCTCGGGCGACTTGAAGCAGATTGTCGCCTTTGCCGAAGGCTATGACCTGGTGGCCATTGACGAGGCCCAACAGATTCCAGGTATCGGCATGGGGTTGAAGATTCTGGTCGACCATCTTCCCGATCTGCGGATCATTGCCACCGGCTCTTCATCATTCGATCTGGCCGGTGCGATCGGCGAGCCCCTGACCGGCCGCAAACGAACCCTTACCCTTTTTCCCATCAGCCAGATAGAATTGAAAGAGCGGTTCAACAGCTACGACCTGCGCCAGCGGTTGGATGAGTATCTGATCTACGGGTCGTATCCGGAAATTGTCGTGACCGAAGGAAGGAAGGAAAAGATCGAACTGCTGGAGGAATTATCCGGTTCCTATCTGCTGAAAGATGTGCTGGCCCTGGAACGTATCCGCTCCTCGCGCACCCTGCTCGACCTCTTGAAGCTCGTCGCCTTCCAGGTGGGCAGTGAAGTGTCGCTGAATGAGCTGGCCACCCAGGTCAAGCTGGATGTGAAGACGGTTGACCGCTATCTGGACATCCTGGAAAAGGCCTTTGTCCTGGTTCGGGTGGGTGGCTTCAGCCGCAACCTGCGCAACGAGGTGACCAGCAAGGCCAAATACTACTTCCTCGACAACGGAGTGCGCAACGCCGTCATCGGCCAGTACAACCTGCTCGATTCCAGAAATGACATCGGCGCGTTGTGGGAGAACTTCGTCGTCGCCGAACGCCTGAAAAAACGCGCCTACACCGGCATCTACGGCACCTGCCACTTCTGGCGCACTTACGACGGCAAAGAGATCGACTATGTCGAAGATCGCGACGGCGGGCTGTTTGGCTTCGACTGCAAATGGTCGATCAACCAGCGGGTCAAGCCACCCCTGAAGTGGCTGGAGTCCTACCCTGGTGCGACCTGTGAACTGGTGACGCCGGATAACTATCTTGATTTCGTTGGGTGACATGAACTGATTTGCACCTTTGCTCTGGAATCAAGCTTTATGAGATACTGCCGTCGTGTTGTCTGAATGGAGGGGATTCAGAGACACTTCGGCATCGCAACAAAAAAAGGCCAGCCCCTGTGCTGCGACAAGGAGCTGACCTTTTATCTTCATCCTGCAAAGAGCTTTTACGGGTGCCTTTTATTTTCCGTAGGAGGTGTTATTGCTCATCCCTTCCCGTGACTTCAAATCGAGGATTCCATTGGCTGCGGCCTGCTTGGCCCATTCCTGAACCAGGGTGGCCTTGAAGATCTCTTTTTCGGCGATCAGTTTGGCCATATCCAAACCGGCCAGGGCCTGGGCCGCTTCTTTGGTGGAGAAATCAGGGGCCATAAAATCCACCGCCCCATGCCTGGCCAGAACCTTGACCAGCTTGATACGAGCCGCCTGCCCCTGCTCGTTGGCCACAGCCAGCAGGCGCAGGGTCTCATCCGGGGCATGGAAGAAGTTGCCGTGACCGGCAACGGCCATATCCCACTTCCATTGGGCATGACGAATGTCCTGCTGCAGGTCTTTCATCTCGTCCTCCGTGGCCCCCAACCTCCAGGCCTCGCCGGCTTCGAGATGGGCCTTGGCGATATTATCCATGGCGAATCGGGCCAACTGCTCCTTCTTCTCCAGCTTGATCTTGACGACCTCTTTGAACTCGGCCTCGGTCTCCTGATGACAGGTCAGACAGGTGTTGGCAACATCGTTGAGCGGGCTCTGGATCTGGTGATTGGAGTATTTGACCGCCCCTTCCTGTTGGTACGGCATATGACAATCGGCACAGGCCAGCCCCCGGCGGGCATGAATCCCTTTCGTGAAGACCTCATAGTCAGGATGCTGGGCCTTGAGCATCGGAGTCTTGCTGATCTGATGGGTCCAGTCGCTGAATTTGATGTCGTCATAATATTTTTCCATCTCCTCCACACTCAAGCCCTTGCTCCAGGGCAAGGTGACCACCATGGCCGTCTTCTTGGCCTTGGCCGGATCGGTTACCTTGGGGTCTTCCCATTCGGTCTTTTTGAAATAATACTCAACGTGGCACTGGGCGCAGACCAGGGAACGCATGTCCTGATGGCTGATGTCCGCCAGCTTGACGCCGCTTGCCTCCAATCCCTTTTTCAGAAAGGGACGGGTCAAGGTGAGATTGGCGGTCTTGCTGTCGTGACAATCAGCGCAACCGACGGGGTTGGCGATCTCATGTCCCCATCTGGCCCATTTGCCGGTAAAAAAATCCAGCTCGCCCACCTTTTCCATCATCCTCGGCACATCGGGGGACTTGCAGCTCCAGCAGGCCGAAGGGAGCGGGCCGGTGTTGGCATCAACGGGAGCGCCGGTTCGCAGGGTGTTGGTCACATCCTGAATGGCGTAGAAATGGCCGCGCGGGGCGTTATAATCCTTGGAAAAGGGATAGCCGGCCCACAACACGGCAAGCTGCGGATTTTTTTTGATCTGATCGTCTATCTTGTCGCTGTTCCTGGTTTTTTTCCATGAGTCATATTGTCGCGGGTAATATTTCTGCCAGGCCTCGTTCCTGCTCTCCACTCCGGTTTCCTTGACCACTGGACTGGTGTTGATTTCTTTTCTCTCTTCGGCCCTGCTGCTGATGGAATTGGCGAGAAACAGCATGGCACCGATTGCCACCGATGAACCTGCAAGCAATAATGTGTAATATGTTTTTTTCATTTTATTTTTCCTTCCCTCCCCTTGTTATTTCAACTCTCGTACGCCCAAATTATTTGGTGTTGCGGTTAAATTCCTCACCATGCCATGGGGGACATCCCGATGACATTCCCAGCATTTTCGGTCCACCTGGGCCTTGCCGGTAAAATCATGATAGCGGTCGCTGTTCGCCCGAATCGTTCCGGTAAGGACGGCATGACAGGTGACACAATTCTTCTGCACCCTCTCGGCGGCATGATCACTGATCTGAATCCTTTGGGCATAGGTATTCATGGTGAAGGCGAGGGAGTGGTTCCAGCCGTCACGCATCTTCGCCAGATACTTGTCAACCGTGCTGCCAACCGGCAGATGACATTCAATACAGGTGACATTGCGGGCGTGCGAGCTGTGTTGCCAGGTCGCATACGAGGTGTTCATGACATGACAGTTGATACAGGCCTTGGGGTCGGCAGACAGATAGGATAATGCCTTGGATATGTTCAACATATAAACAAACATGCCGATGGCAATGAGAAAAACGAGGATGGAGCTGTATTTTAAGAGTGCACCTGTTTTCATGTTGGAGAATCCTGACAGAGTGGATAAGGAGCTGATGCGGTTACAAAAGCCGTTGGAAATAAAGAACTGAAACTTCTTCCTGTCGAGATCGGCATAAGGGCGGCAAAGACATGGAGAAGACTGAATGGTTCTTTTTTCTCGGCCCCTGATAAT
>JACDZF010000192.1 GCA_013426795.1 Desulfocapsa sp.
TTTCTTCACATCATCAATGGATTTTACCACCTTGCGGTCAACCTCAACGATGATATCGCCCTGACGGATACCCGCTTCCGCAGCAGCACTCTCGGGATCAACCCCTACAACCGCGACGCCCTGTTCAGCCTTGACACCGAACTTTTCTGCAAGCTGCGGACTCAGCTCGTTCAGTTGCATACCCCATTTTCCTTTTCCCGGCTCAGAAGCGCTCGCCAGCTCGGAGTTGTGGCCATTGAGTTTCCCCACTTTAACAAGTAGTTCCTGCTCCTTGCCATCACGGAGTACGGTCACCTTTACCTCTTTACCAATGGCTGTAGCAGCAACTTTTGCCGGCAAGTCAGTACTGGTTCCAACGGACTTGCCGTCGAATTCCACAATAATGTCTCCTCGTCTGAGTCCACTCGTCGCTGCCGGACTGTCGGCAACCACATCGGCCACCAGAGCACCCTTGGTCTGGGCAATGCCGAGAGCTTCAGCCAGGTCGGGAGTAATTGTCTGAACATTGACCCCCAGATAACCACGGCTTATCTCTCCATTGCTGACTAACTGCGGGATGAGCGGCTTGGCTGTAGAAACTGGGATGGCAAACCCGATACCCTGACCCTGGGGAATGATGGCAGTGTTGATCCCTACTACCTCACCCGTCATGTTGAAAAGAGGCCCTCCCGAGTTGCCTGGGTTTATCGAAGCGTCTGTCTGGATAAAATCATCATAAGGTCCGGCGCCGATTACCCTGCCTTTGGCACTGACTATCCCTGATGTCACCGTGTGATTGAGTCCAAATGGATTCCCGATGGCCACAACCCAGTCTCCGACTTTAAGTGATTCGGAATCGCCAAGACCTGCGGCAGGAAGATCCTTCCGGGCATCAATTTTGAGAACAGCGAGATCTGTTTCAGGGTCGCGGCCAACAACCTGAGCCGTATATTCATTCTTGTCAGCGACGGTGACGGTAACCTCCTTTGCTCCTTCAACGACATGGTTATTGGTCAGAATATACCCATCCTTGCTGATTATAACGCCGGATCCAGCCCCTTGTGTTTTATGATTTCTCGGCATCTCCGGCATGCCTTCAAAAAAGCGGCCAAAAAAATCGCCGTATGGCTGTTGTTGCATGCCAGGCCCCGGGAAACCCGCTTTTTCAATCTTTGTCACTTTCACGTTTACAACTGTCGGGCTCATTTTTTCAGCCAGGTCGGCAAATGAGCTGGGCATATTGGACGGTGCAGGGATCGTCACGTGTGGACCTTCATTGAGAGCTCCAGCGGATGAGGGGAGCGCTCCATTGACTCCCGAAGCAACAAAGAATCCTGCAACAAAAAACGGCAGGCCTGCCACCAGTATTTTCTTTGTTGCGTATCTTTTCAGCATTCCCGGTTTTTTTATATTCGTTTCCATATCTTCCTCCATAAGGTGATGTTGTAATGAGCCGGATCTGTCCATCAAACCAGATCGGTTCTCTTTGAAAGACACAATAGCACCCAAAGATTAGAGGAAGATTAACTGAAGATGAAAAGATTCTAACGTTGATGGATTGTCAAAAGACACGTTGGAAAAGGCTCTGGGAAGAGACTTCGGAAGCGAATTTTTTTTATAAAGCCTCCATTGCTGTGCGGACTGCTTATAAGAACCTACCTGGGTAGATACACCGAAAACGTGCTGCCATGGTTCACGCCACTGACAAGCTCAATACGTCCTCCATGGGCTTTTACTATTGAGCTTGCAATACTGAGCCCAAGGCCGATCCCATCCCGGTCCCGGGAACCGGTCCTGGTGGCACGATAGAAACGGTTGAAGATCTGCTTCTGCTCATCCGGTGCGATACCCCTCCCCTCATCTCTGATCTTCAGGACAGTCCACTGCCCTTGAGAGAGTATCTGGACGGAAACGCTTTTCCCCTGGTCACTGTATTTGATCGCGTTGCTTATCAAGTTGAACAGCAACCTCCGCAAATGCTCGCGGTCACCAGAAATTGTAACGGGTTCCGGTGCCACCAGGCGCAGATCCACCGAGTGACTGTCTGCAATCGGTTTCATCTGCTGCAGAATATCTGAAACAAAATCAAGCAATTCAATTGACTGCATATCCAGCCGCAAGACCCCGGCATCGGCACGGGCGAGGAGGAGAAGTCCCGCAACCAGATGGTTTATCCGGTCAATCTCTTCAAGCCCGCTCCCGAGAATGCGTTGATATTCTTCGGGACTTCTCGGCTGGCGAAGGGCAACCTCCATCTCCCCCTTGAGAATAGTAAGGGGGGTCTGCAGCTCGTGCGAGGCGTCTGCGCTGAACTGACGCATCTGCTCAATCGCTTCATGAAAGCGGTCCAGCATATTATTCAGGGTTCTCGCCAATCGATCGAGTTCATCACCGTTTCCAGTTTCCTGCAGTCGTTGGTCGAGATCTTCACCACTTATTTTCTTGGCGGTCTGGGTCATTTCATCAACCGGGCGCAGCGCCCTTCGGGCGAGCAGCCATCCACCTCCGCCAGCCAGAACCAGGCCAAGAGGAAACACCGCGGCGATGATCAAAAGAAATCGGTGGCGTGTCTTGTACATATTTTCAAGGGGCATGCCGACCCGGACAAGATGAGTCAGTTGACCGTCAACGATAACCGGCACGTTGAGAAGCCGGACGGGGTATGGACTGTCGCCGCTTACGGTCTCGAAATATCTCTTCCCGCGGCTGGCATGATCAAGCGCTTCAGGGCTGATACGGCTCTCCTCCGAAAGGCCCGGTCGGCGTCCCTTATCAGGGATTTCTTCCGGGTCGAAAATGCCAAAATGACGTTCCAGGGGGGAAAACCCAAAAAAGCGGCGAAAGAGCTCATCCACATCTTTGGGATAGATCTTTTTCCCCTCGGCACTGGCCTTTTGTGCCATAACATCGCCAATGCTGTTCAGGGCATAATCCATGTCGTGGGAAAGGCTGTAGGCCAGCAATCCGTAGACTGTCAGAGTAAAAAAAACAAAGGTGAGGGTGAGCATCCCTGTGTACCAGAGCGTGAGCTTGAAACCGATGGACCGAAATCGCATGTGTCACTCCTCTTTTATCACATAACCAACCCCTCGTACCGTGTGAATCAATCGGGATTGGCAACCAAGGTCTATCTTTTTCCTGAGGTAATTTACATACACATCAATCACATTGGTGGATGTGTCAAAGTTATGATCCCAGACATGCTCCGAAATCATTGTCCTGGTGACGACACGCTCCTTGTTGCGCATAAGGTACTCCAGAAGAGAAAACTCTTTTGAGGTGAGATCAATGAACTGCCCGCCCCGGAAAACCTTCCGTTTTGCCGGATCCAAGGAAAGATCGGCCACTTTTAGTACAGGTGGTTCCGTTTCTGCCCGGCGCCTGAGCAAGGCCCTGACCCTGGCCAGCAGTTCCTGGAAAGCAAAGGGTTTGGGCAGATAATCATCGGCCCCGGTGTCAAGCCCTATAACCCTGTCCTCGATGGTTGCTCTGACGGTGAGCAGCAGGACGGGTGTGCCAATGCCGCGACTGCGCAGGTTTTTGAGAATTGACAAGCCATCTTTATGGGGAAGATTGACATCCAGGATGATCAGATCGTAGACCTCATCCTGTCCCATAAAAAAACCTGTCTCCCCCTCTGCCGCCCAGTCCACCGCATAGCCCTCCTCCTCCAGGCCCTTTTTGATAAAACTGGCAATCTTCTTATCGTCTTCAACCAGTAAAAGTCGCATCAGCGCTCGTCCCCCCTGAGCTGATGATATCGCTGTTCCTGCCGGACAAGTTGCTGTACATCAAAACCCCTCCCACCCCATAGCCCCGGCCATTTATGGTTCCCCATGTTTTTTCCTGCTGACATCTCCCTTGGCAGAGAGAATACCAGTTTACCCCGGAATCCTCAATATACGATTCTTCCTCCCGAAGAGCTTCCACATACTTAAGGAAAGTGGGGCCGATCGAAGAATGGATCCGGTTTTTTGGGGGCCGGATTCTGCTGAATAGTCGCCACATGGTATCTTTGTAAGCTTGCTCTTACAGACTTAAAGTCCACCACTTTTTTCTTTCTTCCATGTGACGACCGTGGTATCTTTCAGCGAAAATAAGAGATGATTTTCCTTGACCCAGAAAGCAGAAATTCAGAAATTAATGAAGGGAACCGTATTTTCAACTCTACCAATAAGGAAAACAGAACATTATGTTGAAATCCAAAAGTAAGATTCTCACCGGCATAGTTCTTTTAAGCATTCTCGTATCCGCTCAACTTTTAACCTCTTGCCAGCCAACTAGCCAGGGCGGTAACACATTCACGGCCAGCCAGGCGCAGACAGCAATGCGATCTTTTGATGGAATAATAATCCATCTCGCGCAAGTCCAGATTCAGCACAACGAAACCGGTGCCGGCGCCGTCGTCGGTGGAGTGGCGGGAGGTGTCGTCGGCTCCACCATAGGGAGCAACCGGGGCAACACCCTGGCAACGGTCGGCGGAGCCTTGGCCGGAGCAGCCATAGGCTCAGGGGTGGAACGGTCACGGGCGACCCGGCCAGCTTGGGAAATTGAAGTCCAGCTGAGTAATGGTGATGTGCTCGTTGTGGTCCAGGAACAGGATGCGGTATTTGCCGTTGGCGATCATGTTCGGGTCATTGAGGGACGGGACGGTTCCTTACGGGTCAGACAATAACCGCTCTTTTCCGACAAATCCTCAAAAGCACACCCGTAAGAAGAACCTCAGATCAGCGGTGATTTTTTGCGGGCGTGCTTCCTCTGCCTTCTCGTCTGCTGAGAATTCTGTATCATTGCAATATCGCAGTGCCTTCCGGGCATCGACAGCGTCCAGTCCGGGTTGGTTAACGGCCTGC
>JACDZF010000193.1 GCA_013426795.1 Desulfocapsa sp.
CCCTGTCAAGAACTTTTTTAAAAAAATACAAAATAAATTCAGCTGAATAGTTACAAATTATTATCTATTCCCATAACCTTGGCGCTCACTATTGGATTGCAGTTCTTGTGCTATCTCGCTGATTCTCAAGGATTTACACCAGAGTTATTTGGATCAATTGGGGATGGGCAACAATCGCTTTTATATACTAGCTACATTCTTCTTTTTCCAATATTTTCCTTGTTGTTGAAATTTAAAGATGAGAATGAAGTTGTTTTCAGTACCAAGGAAATTTTTGCCTATATTTCCTATGGTGCACTAGCGAGTTATACCATCGCTTTTGTAGGCTCTCCGCAACATTATGCGGGCTTCTTGCAAATGGCCTGCCTCAGTATATTCTTAATAGTGAAATCTTCTAAGAATACAATCCATCAGGTATTACTAATGACAACTTTATCAATATTCCCTGCAATTCAATATAGTTACATTCATGCAACAAGCTCTTTTGATATCTCGAAATCAAGTTATTATGACTATACTGGTAAATTGGGAACGAGTCTATACTTCAGAACTCCATCAAACTTTGATATTATTACTGATGAATTTAATTCGCTAATCACCAAACAAGCACTCAACAAGAAAGTATATTTTCTCAGCAAGGATAAATTGTTTATCGAAAACTATTTGGGGAAAAATATTGAACCAAAAACATACGATGTATTTGTAAATTACGTCAAGTTATCACCTAGCGATACAGCAGAAATCCTTTCGAAGGAAAAAGTTGATTTTATTGTGCTTGATAGTGAAATTCATAGAAAAAATATTAAGCAATTTATTAATTTAGAAAAAGGGAATATGTCAAAAGGAGAATTCCAGCACCATAGTCGAATTCTGTCGAACATAGACTTGTTTGCAGAATCAATTAAATCAAATTTAGTTGAATGTAGCGACAGGTACTGCATCTATAAGATCGCACAATAAATAATGCGCTCTTGATTGAGCTTGTTTAGTCCGCCCCGAACACAATAACCCACCTTGTCTTCCTAATATTTGAGAGGGTAGCGGTTAGTGAGACATCCTGAGTGGGGTAAACTCGATACTCAACTGCAAGTTCTATCAGGGTCTTTGACTCCGACAGGGTGGCCAAGGCCACCTGAGCCTTAAATTCTGCGCTGTGACGAGTGCGATTCTGTTGCATTTAATTTTTCCTTCTTTGAATGGTTGGTTGGTTCATTGCTTATACACCTGCCGCAATAATCGCAGCCACTTCAGTCGCACTCCTTTAACGAAACTTGACCTTTATGACCTTCCCCCCTCAAAACTGAGCCGTTGAGAAGTTAATGATTTCTGTCTATAAATCTCAAAAAGGAGAAAGGCATGAAATCAAGCTGATTCGATGAAGTACGCAATGGATATTTACCAGAACGTGAGGTTCAGACGGGAATCGGGCCGGTTAAAATCAAGGTTCCAAAGATTTGGGACAAAAGCCGTCAAGGAATCAAGTTTAACTCGACTTTATTTCCGCCATGTCAGTTAAATGTGGTTGAAGATGCTGCTCAAGGCGTCATGTCCAGTTACAAGGGGCAGGCACTGGGAGGCATCGGTGATCTAGGAGCTCTCAGTTTTCACGAAACCAAGAACGTTATATCCGGCGAGGGTGGGGCGCTACTCGTTAATAACCAGGAGTTGTCCTTACGTGCGGAGATTATCCGAGAAAAAGGAACAGATCGAGGCCGGTTTTTCCGGGGCGAGGTGGACAAATATACGTGGCAGGAGGTTGGTTCATCCTTCCTGCCCGGCGAACTCATCGCAGCCTTTTTATGTGCTCAGCTTGAGGAAGCTGAAGCCATTACAGCGAAACGCTTGGCAAGTTGGGCATGCTACCATGAGGTACTTGCACCCTTTGAGGCCAAAGGTATGTTGCGCCGCCCTGTAATTCCCGAGAATTGTCAGCACAATGGGCATATGTACTATGTACTGCTTTCCCCAGAAATTGATCGCCAAATGGTGTTAGACGAATTCAGGTGCAACGAGATTTCAGCGGTATTTCATTATGTGCCGCTACATTCCTCGCCAGCAGGGCAGCGCTATGGTCGGATGCATGGGCCATTGGATGTAACCAACAAGCAGTCAGGGCGGTTGATCAGGTTGCCATTGTGGGTTGGTATCCATCCAGATCAACAAAACCGAGTGTGTGATGTCTTAATTCGCAATTGCCAGAAATTCTTTGGTGTGGTTGGGCGCTAGTGCCTGACCGGTTTCCGTCGCCAATTTCGTACACTGCTGATGAATATTTTCCAAGATGCCTCATGTTCTCCGTAGACATCACTATAATACTGGCTCAACGCGTCTGGCAGGCTGTTTCCGGGCTGGTGACAATGCTTCTCATTGCCCATTTCCTCACGCCCGTGCAACAGGGCTGGTATTACAGTTTTCTGAGCCTGGCTTCGCTTTATACGTTGTTCGACCTGGGGCTATCGGTGGTCTTGGTGCAGATTTCAGCACACCTGTTCGTCGGCATGAAATGGCTCCCTGGGGGTGGGGCAGATGGTGAGGGTCTAAATCGTTTTTGGGCACTCGTCGGTCGCTCTTCACGGTTGTATTTGTTGCTGGCCCTGGGCTTTTTCTTGCTGGTATCGCCCGCAGGTGTGCTGTTCTTTGGAGTAAAGAGCGGATTGGCTTCGCTACCCGCCGGACAATGGCTGGCCCCGTGGGTGATGCTCATTGCCGTAACGGCACTCAGCATCCTGGTACTGCCTTATTTGGCCTTGGTTGAGGGGAGTGGGCAGGTAAAGGAGGTGTACAAGGTACGGCTTGCCCAGGGTGTGTTTGGCTCAGTGGCCTGTTGGATAGTGCTGGCTGGGGGCGGCGGCCTTTGGGCTACCGTTATGGTGCCGACCATGGGATTAGTGGTCGCCCTGCTCTGGTTAAGCACAGTACGATCGGCACTGTTTCATGCTGGCCTGCGGAACCCGGGCAGGGAACTTGCCTGGCGGCGGGAAGTGTGGCCGCTCCAATGGCGCATTGGCTTGAGCTGGTTGAGTGGTTTTCTGCTCACCCAGATATATACGCCCATCCTCTTTAGCACTCAAGGTGCTGTAGTGGCGGGCCAGATGGGGCTATCGCTGACCATCGCCAATATGCTCGGACTTTTGGCCCAGTCATGGATAGCGCGCAGAGTACCTGCCATGGCCCAGGCAGTGGGACGGCGAGATTGGGACGACTTGGACAGGTTGTTTAAACGAGATTTTTTAATGTCCATCATGGCCTTCATTTTTGGTGCTACCGCGCTTTGCGCCCTCCACCTGCTCTTACAGGCAACACCCTATAGTGGGCGGGTGCTGTCATTTTGGTCCTTTGCCGGTTTGCTGGGAGTTACACTGATGAGTCATGTAAATGGTGCCTTGGCGGCGCAGTTGCGATCCTTCCGCAGAGAGCCCTTCGTCTGGGTGTCTGTCGTCGGTGCGACCATCACCGTGCCAGGTGCCCTGTGGGTGTCTGGAATGTATGGCGCGGGTGGTGTGGTCGTGGTGATGCTGGCAGTACAGCTTCTGTTTATATTCCCTCTTTCTTTGATCTTATGGCGAAGGTGTAATCGGGTTTTGCGTTGCACCAATTGAACTGAACAAATATCAAGCCACTGCCACTTTCGCGTTAAGCAGCCAGAATAATACTGGTTTTTTGTATGTTATACGATTTGGCGCGGCGCATGGACGAATCTAATTATGAAGACATTACCCAGCAATCAACCTATCCTTTCTATCACCATACCAACCTGGAATAGGGCAGCATATCTTCGCCTGAACCTTGATCAACTTGCGACTCAAATAGAGGAGAATTCGCAATCTATAGAAATTCTGATTTCAGACAATTGCTCAATGGACGAAACACAGGCTGTCGTCACTGAATTTCAGCAAAAAGGTTTACCAATACGATCTCTAAGAAATACCGAGAACATCGGTTCTGACTGTAATATTGCACAATGTTTTAATGAAGCGGCGGGTCGATATGTGATGATTCTTGGTGATGATGATTTGTTGGTGGATGGCGCCTTGTCCCTGCTCGTGGCTTTGCTTGAAAAAGATCGGTATGGTGTTGTATCCCTAGGGGCCTATGGCTATGACAACGACTTCAGAGAAGAGTATCCCGGTGGTGCTTTCCGCCTCTCTAAGTTTGCTGATGTTGCGGACTTTGTGGTTGAACTGGGAATATTTTCGAACCTTATTTCTACTAATATTATCTCAAAAGAGATGCTTACCGGAGTGGATGCCCGACAATTTTGTGGCTCGAATCTGGTGCAGACGCAACTTGTCTATCGTGCTGCGCTTAGGGCAGGGCTCAATGCCTGTGTCAAGCAGCACCTTGTTGCCTATAAACGTAATAACAGTGGCGGTTATGCCTTCTCAGAGGTGTTTGTGGACCGTTTTGGGGATATTCTTGACGAGTGCCAGACCTTAGGGCTCTCCAGGGAGACAGTGTTGAGGCTTGAACAACGGATCTTGATTGGTTACTACCCTTTTTATATATGGCGGCAGCTCTTGGGGGGCGGCGAAGATCTGGAAGCCGCAAGGAAACGCTTCCAAGCAAGATTTGATGACAGGTTGGCATTTAATCTGTTTGTTGACCCAATCTTTTACCTCCCGCGGCCACTGGCCTTGGCCTGGGGAGTTATGGCAATTGCTGTCGGCAGGGTGCTGAATGGCGATACAAGACTTGGTTTAAATTTCGCTTGGAACCGGCTAAACAGATTTTTACGGCGTTCTTGAGCCACCTTTGTCTATTTTGAGAGCCTCTTGCAAAACGAACTGAATATACAGCGATAAAGACAACCTGGTGTTCA
>JACDZF010000194.1 GCA_013426795.1 Desulfocapsa sp.
GGAGGGTTCGTTGAATACTTTTTATAAAAATTTATCCATGTGGCTGGTGATTGGTTTGACCATGATCCTGCTTTTTAATCTTTTTAACAACAAACCCCAAGCCAATACGAACGCGCTGACCTACAGTGATTTTCTGGCCCAGGTGCAGAATAAGGCCATCAGCAAGGTGAGTATGGATGGCGATACGATAACGGGTGTCATGCAGGATGGAAAACCCTTCAAAACCGTTTATCCTCCCGGTGACACCGAGCTGATCTCCAGTCTGCGTAAAAATGGGGTGGATATAGCGGTCAAGGAAGCCCACAAAGATTCCTGGATGATGACCATCTTTGTTTCCTGGTTTCCCATGCTCCTGCTCATCGGGGTCTGGGTCTTTTTTATGCGCCAGATGCAGATGGGCGGAAAAGGCGGGGCCATGTCCTTTGGCAAGACCAGGGCCAAACTCAAGGAAAAGAGCGACAACAAGGTGACCTTTGCCGACGTGGCCGGAATCGATGAGGCCAAGGAAGAACTGGAAGAGATCATTGATTTCCTGCGTGATCCCCAGAAGTTTACCAAGCTTGGCGGTCGTATCCCCAAAGGGGTTCTCCTTGCCGGTGCCCCCGGGACCGGCAAGACCCTCCTGGCCAAGGCCATTGCCGGCGAGGCGGATGTGCCGTTTTTTACCATCTCCGGCTCTGATTTCGTGGAGATGTTTGTTGGTGTCGGGGCTTCCCGGGTGCGGGATCTGTTCGAGCAGGGGAAGAAAAATGCGCCCTGTATTATCTTCATCGACGAGATTGACGCGGTGGGACGGCATCGGGGCGCGGGACTGGGCGGCGGCCATGATGAGCGGGAACAGACATTGAATCAGCTGCTGGTGGAGATGGACGGGTTTGATAAAAACGAGGGGGTTATTATTGTGGCCGCCACCAACCGGCCCGATGTCCTTGACCCGGCCCTGCTGCGACCTGGTCGTTTTGATCGTCAGGTGGTGGTGCCGGTTCCCGATGTCAAGGGGCGGCAGCAGATCCTCGAGATTTATGGCAACAAAACCAAGAGCATGGATGAAAATGTGGACATGGCCATCATTGCTCGTGGAACTCCCGGTTTTTCCGGCGCTGATCTGGAAAACCTGATCAATGAGGCGGCGCTCATGGCCGCCCGTGAAGATGCCAAGAAAATAACCAGGGACATGCTGGACCGAGCCAAGGACAAGATTCTCATGGGTGCCGAGCGTCGGTCCATGGTTATCACCGACAAGGAAAAAGAGGTAACGGCCTATCACGAAGCCGGTCATGCCCTTATTGCCCGGTTGCTGCCCGACACCGATCCCATCCATAAGGTGACCATTATTCCTCGAGGTCGGGCCCTGGGCCTGACCATGCAGTTGCCGACGGAAGAGCGATATACCCACTCCCGGACTTTTCTTGAGCATACCCTTTGTATCCTCTTTGGCGGGCGGATCGCCGAGAAGATCATTTTTAATGAGATTACCACCGGGGCCGGCAATGATCTGCAACGGGCCACCGACATGGCACGAAGAATGGTCTGTGAGTGGGGAATGAGTGAAGAGCTGGGCCCCTTGACCTATGGCAAAAAGGAAGAGCAGATTTTTCTTGGCCGGGAGATTGCCCAGCACCGTGATTTCAGTGAAGATACGGCCCGGAAGATTGACGGGGCAGTAAAACATATTATCACCGAGGCCACCGTTCAGACGACCAACCTGTTGATGGATCACACCGATGTCTTGACCCGGATGGCCGCCGAGTTACTGGAAAAAGAGACCATCGTTCTCGAGGATATAGAGAGAATCCTTGCTGAATTACGTCCGGGACAATACGACCCGGTGGTGGTGCAGGGAACCAAGGTGATACGGATGACGAAACAGGAGCTCAAGCCTCAGGGCGTGGATACTCCTGTTTCACAGGCCACAGAGGATACTCCCGAGCTTGAGCAGAGCACCGCTTCCCCTGAAACAACAGCGGGCAAGGAAGCTGCCGCCAGAGAAACCACTCCGTCGATGGAATCTCCAGGTGTGGTGCCGGGGAAGGAATAACTCGGGTGACTGGAAGACGGACGGAAACCAGGATCATGGGGATCATCAATGTAACCCCTGATTCTTTTTCCGATGGCGGTCACTGTTTTGGGGTGGAAAGGGCCATGGCCCAGGCGGATGTTCTGGTGGCGGATGGCGCCGACATCCTTGACGTGGGTGGTGAGTCCACCCGTCCTTTTGCCCCGGCCGTTTCCGAGAAAGAAGAGCTGGACCGGGTTCTCCCCGTGATTTCAGCCATCCGAAAAAAGTATTCCCTTCCTGTTTCCATCGATACCAGCAAGGCTGAAGTTGCGCGCCGGGCCCTGCTTGCCGGAGCCGATATGATCAATGATATTTCAGCGTTACGCCATGATCCCGGCATGATTGAGCTGGTGCGGAGAACAGAGGTTCCGGTCATTCTCATGCATATGCAGGGAACGCCTGAAACCATGCAGGTGAAGCCACATTATCAGGATGTGGTGGGAGAGATTCTTGATTTTTTTCGGGAAAGGCTGTGCTGGCTGAGTGAGCAGGGGGTTCATTGTGGGCGCATAATCCTTGACCCGGGGATTGGCTTTGGCAAAAGTCTCACCCATAATCTGGCAATCCTTAAAAATCTGTCGGCGTTTTCCGTCCTCGGGCGCCCCCTTCTTCTGGGCCATTCCCGCAAAGGATTTCTCGGTGAGCTTACCGGTAAGCAGGTGCTGGAACGCGACCTAGGAACGGCGGTGGTCTCGGCTCTGGCGGTGCAACATGGAGTTTCCATCGTCCGGGTTCACGATGTTGCCGCAAGCAGACAGGCTATCCAGATCAGCGAGGCCATTGTCGGCCTTTAATCCACCCAACAGGTATTGTCCTCCTGGCCCCTCGCCTTTCTTACGTCCAGAGGACGGGTTGCCACACCACTCCCTCCATTCTTCTCTTTGGCCAGCTTCACTGATTGTTTTTTTTATCTCGCCTCAATGCCGGAGATAAAAAGATATTACAAGAGTGAAGGTTTTCGTTTTCGCCCCTTACCGCTGATAAGCCCAAGAAGCCAGCCGACAAGAAAAACTCCGCCTCCGGCCAGGAACCAGATGATCTTCTCATGATCCCTCAGATCCTGGTTCTCCTGGCTTATTACTGCGAGTTTTTCTCTCAGTTCCGTGAGTTCTTTCACCTGTTCTGGCAGAATCGGATCACTATGGGGGGCAGGTATTGCCGCCGGTGAGTTTTGTGTTTTTTCTACCGGGGCCTCATTGGATGCTGACTGGAGGGGGTGTGGCAGGGGGTCGGCCAGGGTGGTGGTGATTTTCAGTGGTTTATTCTCCTGAGCGTTCTTGACGGCAGGGGTGATGGTGTCGCTCTTGGAAGGAGTGGTGCTCAGGTATCGTTTGAGGACCCATCCCTCCGTGCCTGCGGCAGTGCGTACTTTGACCCAGTACTCCGCCTCTTCCAAAGAAGAAATCAGATCTCCATTTTTCAGAAGTGCTACGGTCCTGTATTCGGTTCCCTGGCCGCTTCTCACCTGAACTTCTGAATCGCTGGTCACCGAGTAGGTATCCGTAGCCGACATGTTTGCCGGGGCAGCGAGCAGGATCAGGAAGAAAAGAATACGATGAAGGGGTTGGAAATATTGCAGAAGGGGGGATGAATGGGTGGGTTTTTGGAAGATTCGCATTTGTCGGCAGTTTCCTTTATTGCAAGGCGTTCAAATAAAGTGGAATATGGGACGGTGGCCATGGGGAGAGCACTCTCTCGTTTTTTTTGGAACTCTCCAGTAAGCACCTCATCTCCTGGGTCATCGGCCTGCTCATGGACAAACCAGTCACTTCGCAGACCTCCTTCTCCTCTATGGAGCACGACCGAAGAGTTACACTACGCGGTTTTATGTTCCTTTCCGGCAACAAGCTGAAGAGTTCCATTTTTTCTATATACCTTAAAACAGCCCCTTGTGCATGTGCTTTTCAGTGTGAAGACATGGGAGCCCACGGTGAAATCGATTTTAGCGGCGCAGGACATGAACGATGAAAACGGTTCAGAAAAACGGATTTGATTTTGTTTTTGATCCCGATGCCTGCGAGACCTGCCCGGGCCATTGTTGCAGCGGGACTTCCGGAAAGGTGTGGGTGAGCCCCCGGGAGATAGAGCAGATATGTTTGTTCTTAGGGATGAATTTCATCGATTTTGCGGCAAGATATCTCCGTCGGGTGGAAAATCGATTTTCATTGCAGGAACGACGGGTTGCCGATGCCTTTGAGTGTATTTTTTTTGACGGAGCAGAAAAAAAATGTTCCATTTATGGGGTGCGCCCCCATGGATGCCGGAGCTATCCCTTCTGGGACTATTTCAAGATCCATCCCGAGCAGGTTACCTTGGAGTGTCCCGGAATCAGGGGCAAGGAGACAGATGGGAACTCGACGTCGGTAGGAGAAAAAACACCCATGTCCATTTGACTTTTTCCATGGGCTGGTTACTAGTAAGCGAAGGAAGTGTGTTCAGTGGCCAGGGTGAAAAGTGATAAAGAAGATTTCAAGGAGGATTTAAAATGCTTGTCAAAGAGATCAGAAAAAAGGCCAAGGATATGGGGATTAATGGGACCAAGATGGTAAAAGTTGATCTGATCAGGGCCATTCAGATCGAAGAAAAAAATACGCCCTGCTTCCAGACGGGGATTGTTAACTGCCCTCAGACCATCTGCTGCTGGTATTCCGATTGCCAGAAATAGGGGTGGCGGAGCGCCGCGAAACAAGGAAGAGGCGGGGTTCTCCTTGAATAGCAAGTTCTTTTTCCCTCTTTTCCCC
>JACDZF010000001.1 GCA_013426795.1 Desulfocapsa sp.
GACTCCATGGGGCTTTTCAGGGGGAAAAAATCGTTCATGCTCACCATATCCGGGGAAGGGCTCCGGGCCAGCCCCGGTGCGGAGAATCCATGGCGGAACCTCAATAAACCGGCACCAGCACCGACCACCATTGATAGCAGGGAAAGATACCATATCCATGGAATTGAGGATAGGAAGAACTCGGCAACGAGCACAGGGCGGGCATCTTCCTCCAACTCCCGGGAGTGACAGATGATTCATCGAGGAAGGCAAGCCGTTTCATTGAGCCCCTTCTGATTCACCGCATCTACCTGCCAGCGGCCCCCTTGCCAGCGGATGATATTCAGGCAGCAGTAGTCCTGGGGAATGCTCAGGAGTCCAGCCAAAGGGAGACCCTGGATGCGGGAGAGCAGCACCCGATTGATACCGGCATGGGCCACAATCAGCAAAGGGCCGGGATGGTTTTCCACCAGTGCGGCAAAACAGGGGAAGGCCCGCAGGGCGAGATCATGAAAGCTCTCTCCATCGGGCGGACGAAACGACCCAAGCACCCTGCCCCGCTCCTCGTACCCACCAGGAAACCGCAGACGGACCTCCTCAACGCTTAAGCCTTCCCACTGCCCCAGACTGATTTCGGCCAGCCCGGGGATGGCTGTAACCGGCTGTCTCTGTCTGACGGCAATGGGAGCGGCAGTCTGCAGGGCCCGGGTGAGAGGAGAGGAAAAGATACGGGAGAAGCGGACAGCCGCAAGCATCCGCGCCATTTCCAGGGCCTGGGCTTCGCCGGCAGGGCTCAGGGGCAGGTCACGCTGGCCGATAAAACGGCGGGGCTCAGTCTGCTCGATGCGGCCATGCCTGAGCAGATAAATCTGTTTTCCGGGTTCCATGGTCAGACAGCGGCCAGGCGGCAGCGGAGCAGTTCGAAGAGAGAGCCGCCGATTTCTCCTTCGATGGCCTGTAAGACCGCCTCGGCGCCGCTTAACCTTCGTCGAATGGCGACGCAGGCGGCAGGGTTATCGGCATAGAGATCAAGCTTCTGCTGAAAGCGCTCTTCAATTCTGACCAGGCTGCTGCCGGAAACCATCTTGTCGGCGAGAAAAACAATCTCTTTTTCGCTGACCAGAGTTCCGGGAGTATGGGAACTCTCTCGATGGGCGGCAACAATCCCGGCGGCCCGGTCAAAGCCCAGCTCCATCAGACGGCGGCCTCCCTCCTGTTCATGACCGGGGGCGCCCTTGGCCATATCATGGAGCCAGCCACACACCCGGCAGAGTTCCCGATCCGGCGGCGGAGTTCGGACGGCGGCGATCAGATCAGAGATGGCCACCGCCAGTTCCGCCACCTTCTCCCCATGGGCCAGCCCCCGACCCGGCATGGGGTAGATATCGCGGATCAAGACCTCACATTCGCCCATGCTGGGATATCCTCGGACGGCGTGGCGAGCACGGCCTTCCTCGTAGGCCTTGGGGGTATCCATATCAAAAAGGATATTGGCGTCAGGGACGGGGATGTCGCGGACCAGACCGGGACTCTCCGCCTCCACTGCCGCCAGAATCCCCCGCAGACCCTGGCTGCCTTCCACCTGCCCAATGGTTTCACAAAGGGCGGTGGAGATCAGTGGCGGATGGCCGCGATCGCCACCATAGACGGGATGGATCAAGTGTGCCCCTGATTCGGCAAAGGCCCTGGCCAGCAAGGTAATGGTGCCTTTGCGGATCAGGGGAATATCCACCGGCAGGAGGAAAAAGCCCTTGCATTCAGGGGACAGGGCCCGCGCACCGGCGCCGATGGAGGAGAACATGCCAAGCCCGAAGTCCGGATTATGCACCGCCAGGGCCCCTGCCCTGCGGGCTGCCGGCGCGGTGCGCCCGGCCTCATGTCCGGTCACCACAATGATCTCGGAGATGCCACAGCCCTGGAAGAGCTCCACCTCCTGTTCCAGCACCGTACTTGTCCCCAAGGGCAGCAATGCCTTACAGCTGCCCATTCGGGAGGAAAATCCGGCCGCCAGGATGATGGCCGCGAGCTTCTCAGCCACGGTTTCTCCCGAGGGCGCGCTGCTGGATAAGTTCCGCCACGATGCTCACCGCAATCTCCTCGGGGGTATCGGCCTCAATGGGAAGGCCGATGGGAGAATGGACCCGGTCGAGCTGTGGCTGACTGATTCCGTTGGCAAGCAGGCTGTTATAGATGGTATCACGTTTTTTCCGACTGCCGATCATCCCCACATAGCCGGCCTCGGTGGCCAGGGCCTGGCGCAGGACCTCATAATCATGCATATGACCCCGGGTCACGATGACGAGATAACTATCTTGATTTACAACATAATCATTAAAACAGTCGGCAAAGAAGGGAATCACCCGCACCTCATCGCTTGTGGGAAATCTCTCGGGGTTGGCAAATTCTTCCCGGTCATCCAGAACAATCACCCGAAAACCCACCCTCGCTGCCGCCTCAGCGGTGCAGGCAGACACATGACCGGCCCCGATCAGAAAAAGCTCGCCGGCTATGGAAAAATAGGAAATCAGATACTCCACCGTATCATGGCAAATGACGGTGGGGCTGGAGGTGGAGGAGCGGATCTTCTTGACCGCGGCCAGCAGGGGCTCAGGCACCGGGCCTTCGCTCAGCAGGCCTTTGTCATCCATAAGAAAGGGATGATCGGCGGGGCCCTTAGCGGTGAGCCTGCTCACCAGGGTAAGCCTGCGACCCCTGTTCAGGGCCGCAAGCAGCGTTGTAAAAAGGGCCAGATTCCCGGCATCAGCGGGGATATACTCCATGTAGATTTCCATATTGCCGCCGCAGATCATATCGGTGATAGCCGCGTCGGCATTGGTTAAATCAAACTTTTTGGAGAGGGACTGTTTGTGGGAGAAGGCCTTTCTGGCGTCCTGGATGGCCAAGGCCTCCATCAGACCGCCGCCGATGGTACCGGCGATCCGCCCGTCCCGACGGACAATCATTCTGGCTCCGGCCATGCGGGGGGCAGAACCGGTCTTGCAGCAGACGGTGACCAGCACCAGATCTTCGCCCTCTGCGAGAAGGGTGCAGACCTCTTTCATCAGTTTTTTCATGGTAATCTGTTTCCTCTTGTCTTCATGCTTTCGCTCTTGTTTCTTTTTACCCTCTCTTCTCTTCGATGATACGCTTCCCCTGATGAATGCGGCCACTGGCCGCCATCTCGAGAATCAAGGGAATATCCTCCAGCGCGGCAAAGCGCTGAAGCCGGAATTCGGCCTCCTCCATAACCGTATCTGCCTGACCCGGACTCACGACAAAGCGCAGGGTGAGCTGATCATGATTTGCGGCCCGCCCCAAAACTGCCTGAAAATCCAGGATGCCCGGCACCGGCAGCAGGGCCTCGTCCAAGTCGGCCATGGACAGGGTGCCGCCATTGTTGAGCTGACGCACCTGATTGATCCTGCCCCGCACCCGATCCAGCCGTCGGATGCTGCTGCCGCAAGGGCAGGAACCGGCAAGGAGGCGGCCGGAATCACCGGTGCGGTACCGAAGAAGCGGCATGGCCCGCCGATGGAGGGTGGAGAAGACGATCTCGCCGAACTCTCCGGGCGGCAGCACAGCCCCCGTGCGCGGACAGATCACCTCGAAAAAAAGATCCGCTTCGCGCAGATGGCAGCCCTTGCGGGCCTCGCACTCCACCCCGCCACCCAGCCCCGTTTCCACGGTGCCGTAATGGCTGAAGACCCGGCATTGCCAGAGCTCACCCAGGGTCTGACCAACCGCCCGGGGGATATAATCCGAACAGAGAAGCACGGATCGGATCCGTCCGGTATCAATCTTCAGGGCGGCGGCACAACGGGCCAGGGCCAGGATCTGCACCGGAAAGCCGAGAATCACCTCACAGGGGTGGGCCGCAAGTTCCCGCGCCGCCGCTTCCGGGTCTGTCACCAGACCGTGGATACGGCTGCTTACCGCCATTCTCGCAAGGCCCCGGGCGAGGAGATCGCCGGCGGAATCCGGGGTTCTGCCCGGCAGCAGAATGAGCACAGCCTCGCCCGGGGTCACCAGGGCCTGCATGCCATAATGGAAAAATTCCAGGGTCTGTTCCAGATCGTCTTCACTGAAAAAAAGACGTTTGGGTGGACCGGTGGTGCCGGAGCTCTGCATGGTAATGATCCGGGCGACTTCATCCTGGCTGACGCAGAGCATCTCCTCCCCCTGCCGGCACAGCTCTTCTTCACTGGTAAAGGGCAGGGCGGTAACTATCTCTTCATCCATTCCATCGAGACTGGCGATATCGGCAAATTTTTTCCGGTAGAAAGGGCTTTTCGTCCGGGCATAGGCAACGGTCTCGGCCAGCTTGTCCATCTGATGGCGGTGAATGGCGGCAAGGGTCAATGGTTTGCTGGATTCCGCCCCCAGTTTTTTGGCAGTGTGGCGCTCCAAAGGGGTGATCTTCATGGGGCCTCCGCCATCCGGTAGAGGGAGCCGCCTTCGCTGGAGGTGAAATTATAGGCGCAAAAGGGAATCAGTTTTCCTGCCGGCGACATCACATGGATACAGCAGCCCTGGAGCCGTTCAAGATCGAGATTCCAGGCATCCTGAAAGGCCATGCCGGAGATGGAAAAACGATGGGTCTGGGCCCTGCGGAGAAAGATATCCAGCTCATCCTCGGGTGCCGCCGAGTTTTCCGGGGCATCGCAGACAACGGGCGCGGCCCATTGCCGGGCGGTAAAGGAGACGCTCTTGTCTCTGCCCTCCATGGCCGTAGGTGACGGGGCACCGGCATCGGATGGATGGCAGCAGGCCTGCCCACCGGCGCCCAGGGCCCGCAGGCTTCCATCGGGCTGCAGGAGATAATTGGCATGAAAGGAACAGAGGGCATGTTCACAGGCAGGCGGGGCAAAGTGGTCGGTGCGGATCTCGCCTTCACACTGCCGGGCCAGCTGCTCCATGATCTCGGGCAGGGTAATGCGATCCTGATCCCGGGGCGGGGAGGGATAGCGGCCAAAATAGCTCACCGGCTGAAAATGAACGCCGCGCACCACCGGCGAAAAGCGGAGTCCATACCTGACGATATCGCCAATCTGGTCGGTATTGACCCCCGGAATAATGGTGGGCACCAGCACCACCCCCAGACCGGCGACACCGCAATGGACAATGGCCTGTTCCTTGATCAGGGCCAGGGCCCTGCCCCGGATGGCCTCGTGCACATCGTCGCTGATGCCGTCAAACTGGAGAAAGACCGAGGCCAGCCCCGCCTCCTGGAGACTGAGGGCATAGGAAGGATCGGAACCGAGCCGGATTCCGTTGGTATTGAGCTGGATAAAGGGAAAGCCCTTGCTCCGGCCCAGCCTGATAATTTCGGCAAGATCGTCGCGCATGGTCGGCTCCCCGCCCGAGAGCTGGATATTGCAGGGGCCGCCGGCCCGCATAATCTCATCATAGAGCACCGCAAGACGGTCAAGGCCGGGATCCTGCCCGGCTCCGCTGCCGGCATCGGCAAAGCAGAGCTGACAGCGCAGATTACAACGGGCGGTGATCTCGAGGAGTGCCGTGCAGGTGTGCTGTCCGTGCGCCGAACAGAGGCCGCAGTCGAAGGGGCAGCCCTTTTCCGTCACCACGACGGGGGCGAGCGGCGCCGAGGGTTTTTTGGGACGCTGCCAGGAAGGCATGGGAATGGAACCCCGCCAGATACAGGTGCGGAACTCACCATGTTCGGGGCAGTTCTTTATTAAAAATACCGCCTCCCCCTCCTGTCTCCTGACTGCGGCAAGGGCCTTGAGACAGACGGGACAGACACTGCGGGTATGGGCAAGGATCCGGTGCTGGTGATCAATGGACATGGGTTCAGCCCCTGGGACTGCTCGGGTCAAGGCCATGGGCGGTCAGGATCTCGAGAATCCGATTGCGTACAGCCACCATGATTGACCCGCAACCCTCCAGATCTTTGCCCTTCCCCTCTCCCAGAATCTCATCACAGGTGATGCCGCCCCACCGCAGCGGCCCGGTCTGCTGGAACCACTCCATAAACTCGGCCTGCATCAGCGGATACCCTTCCAGGGGCTCCTCCTGACCGCCGCCCGCCGCCCCATACAGGGCAAGGACACAGGCCCCGCCGCTTGCCGTGCCGCAGATGGAACCAATCTCCACTCCATTGCAGAGTCCGGCCATGGCACGAACCAGCGGCAGATTTTCCTCTCCCATGTCTTCCAGGGCCATCTGGATCAGAATCTGACTGCAGCACAGACCCTGGGCACCATGGCGCAGGATGCGAATGGCGGTATCATCCATTGTCGTCCCCCTCTTTTTGAGCGATGAGCAGGTAGTATCCGGGCCGGGCCCCCTGCATGGCGCGGCAGGTGCTGCGGGCCTCATCCGCGCCCATAAAGAGCTGCCAGAATATTTCCAGACTGCCGTAGCTGAAGATAATCTGGCCTGCCAGCTGTTTCAGCAAGGCACTTTGATCCTCGAGGAGCAGGCTGGAGAAACCCGCTGCCGCCACCGCCGCCATGATTCTCTCCAGGGGCAGGGCGGTGGTGATACAGCTGCGCATGGCAGGAGCACCAAAACTCTTCTGCCTCGCAGTATCCCGGGAAAAAATATCGGTCAGCACCAGTTTTCCGCCCGGCGCCAGCACCCGTGCCATCTCCTTTAAGGTTGCCGGAATATCTCCACTCAAGGACAGGACGCACTCACTGATAATCCCGTCAAAGCAGGCATCCCGCACCGGAATGGCCATGGCCCCGGCCTGTATCAAGGGGATGGTCGGATTTCCCTGGCCCGCCCGACGGAGCATGGAATCACTGCGGTCAAGGCCGACGGGACGGAGTTGAAAGCATCCGGCCAAGAGGGACAGGGTATGACCCGGCCCGCAGCCCACATCGAGGATGGCCGATCCCGGCGGCAAGCCGCAAAGCTCCATGGCCCGTGCAGTCAGCGCCAGGCCGCCGGGTCGGAGCAATCCCCCGGTAAGATCGGTGAATGCCTTCTGTTCATAGAGGGCAAAGGATTGATCAGCGGCAGCAATGGGCATGAATGGGAGGCCCTATTTATCTTCCAGAAGCTGTTCCACGGCATGCATCTTGCCAAGGGCAAGATCCTCAGGAATCAGGACAAAACCACAGCTCGGACAGACCATCAGCTCCACCGTGAAGATGGAACCCATATAGCTCACATTGACTTTTTCCGGCTGCAGTTCCCCATTGCAGGGGGCACAGCGCCAGGTGGTGGGTGAGATAAAGGAGAAGGTGCTCATGCAGTTTTCCTCTCGGGCAGGATCATCCGGTGGCTGTAGGCGTTATAAACGCGGTAGCCGGAGTCACGGACCTCATATTCCGCCCAGTAGGTCACCCGCACGGGCCGGTGGTTTGCCAGGCGATGACCGGTGTGGGGGTCTTCAAGAAATCTGCCGGACAGCTCCGCATGGAGAAGCACCTTCTGCAAGTCCTCTTCAAGAATCAGCCGTTTCTCCATCAGTTCGCGTACCTGCGGCGCAATGTCCAGAGCAATCCGCTTATGTTCAAGGGGAAGGGCCGAAGTCTCCTGCCAGAGGGAGGCAAGCAGTTGTGCCTTGAGGCGGGCCCGGTTCTCATGCCGCCCGGAAAAGCCGGGATTGGGGCGCAGCAGCGGGTCCGCCAGTCCTTCCCCGGGAAAACAATAGTCGAGGAGATGGGCCACCCGATGTCCCGAGGCTGCCAGGTTGTCTCGACACATGGCACAATAGGCAAGGCTGTCAAGACTGCTGCGACGGGCCTTGCGTTCTGCCGCCTGTTCGCCCAGGGGGCCATTGGCAAACTGCATCAGACCGCCAAAGCCGCAACAGTCGGTGAGTTCCCCGGAAAAGGGTTGTTCAGCAACATTCATTCCCAGTTGACCGGCAATATTCCGGACACTGGCCCGGATTTCCGGTTCCTTGCGAACCCCGCAGGGATCATGGATGGTCATGGGCTGGGACAAAGGCGCCCTCTTCCCTGCAGGCAGGCCGATCTCTTCCAGGATCTGCCAGAGGGAGCGGATCTGGAGCTGCGGGGCAAACTCTTTGAAGGTAACGTAACAGCTCGAGCAGGCAGTGATGATGAGGGGATTGCCATTCTCCTGGATGGCGGTGCAAAACTCCTCCATGGTGGCGGCAAAAAGCTCCTGGCGGCCCGACCAGTGCGCCGGGATACCGCAGCAGCCAAGCATCAGGCCCACTCCGTCATGGAGATGGCGGGTCAAGTGCAGGTAGGTCTTTTCCACCAGATCCGGGGCTGAACCGGCCAGCTGACAGCCCGGATAGAAGAGAAAGCGGCTGCTCGATTTTCCCGGTTGGTGGCGCAGCATCGCCGCCTCCGAACCCAGGCTGAAGGCCATATCCTGGAGGGCGAACTCATGGGCCGAGGGCGGCATGGTGGCGTCAAGCACCATGCTCTGGCGGGTGGTCACACACACCTCAGCCATGGGAAACTGATGGGGACAAATGAGCGTGCATTGGCCGCAGAGACTGCACGAGTTGATCATGGTGTTGGCAGTCCGGGTTCCCTGGACAACGGCCTGGTTGTTATAAATCTTTCTCACCAGTGTTTTCGGGTACTCCTTGAATGCCTGCAGGAAGGCGCACTGTTTGACGCATTCCAGACATTGACACTGAAGACAGCGAGCCGCCTCGCGGGCCGCTTCCTCAACGGTGTAACCGGCTGCCGGGTCGGCAGGGGCAATGACGCTGAGGGGTTCAATGGAGGTGATATCGGTAAACAGTCTGGTGGCACAGGCGCCCTCTCGCTCACGCCCGGCGGTGAGAGACACCTTCTGCAGATACCGTTCGATGGAAAGGGCCGCCCGCCGTCCTTCTTCCACCTGCCGTATCACCGAATAGCCGTTGGGGCCGGTGCCGCCGCCGGTAAAGCAGCCGGGCCGGGCCACTGCCAGGGAAAGGGGATTCGGATGGCGGCAGTCCAGACAGAAATCATCTATGGCAGACCAATCCCGGTCCATGAAGACCGCGTCATAAAAGTTGAGGGTGTATTCGATAAACTCGGCGTCCATCTGGCAATCAAAGATGATGTTGACCCCATAGGAGCCCAGCTGTTCCACGGCCGCGTCAAGAACCGCCAGGGGCAGACGCTCCTCTCCCAGCCTTCGCAGGGAGCCGCCGATCTCCCGTTCCGTGGTCAGGATGGTGGCGCTGCGACCCTTGCGGGCCAGGTCCAGGGCTGCGGTCATGGAGGCAAGACCTGAACCAAAAAACACCACCTTTCCTTCCCGATCCGGCAATTTTGTAAGTTTGAGAACCGCCGCCGTGCTGGTGACGCAGTGGCGTTCAAGGGCGGCCACCGCCAGCGGATCACCGACCTCGCTGCGTTTGCAGGCCTGACGGCAGGGTTCATCACAGATCCGACCGACGATATCGGCAAAGGGCATGGTGCGATCAAGCACCCGTCTGGCCCCGCGTTCATCGCCTTTGGCGAGGCAGGCCATAAAGCCGCGGACATCGACGTGCAGAGGGCAGGCCGCCGTGCAGAAAGGCAATTCCTCCTGAATGCATGTGGCTTCAAGGGTGCGGAGCAGCTGCTGTTCCATTCTTGAATGTAGAAAGGCTGAAGATTAAGGGCAATCAGGGGAAAGCCGGATCACCGGTTTTCCCCTGATTGCTGCGTGTGAATGATTGAATGGCGGATTATTTCTTCAAGGCGGCCAGGACTTTCTCCGGCAGGGCCGGCAGTCTTCGGATGCGGGCGCCGCAGGCATTGTAGATGCCGTTGATGACCGCGGCATGGGGACAGGTCAGGGGCAGCTCACCCACCCCGGATGCGCCAAAGGTTCCGTCAGGCCGGGAACTTTCCACATAGATCAGTTCCATATCATCGGGAATCTGTTTAATATAGGGAAATCCTGCTCCAAGAATGGTGGAGTGTTTCTTGATATCTTCAAAATCTTCGGTCAAGGCCAGACCGATGGCCTGGGCCATGCCACCGTACAACTGGCCATCCACCACCAGCTTGTTGACGATCTTGCCGACATCGGCAACACAGGTCATCTTCTCCACCGTCGTCTTGCCGGTGGCAAGCTCGACGGCCACCTCGGCCATGAACAGTCCATACATATAGCAGCAGAAGGGATTACCCTGACCGTTTTCATCACAGTTGCCGGCGGGTGCCGACCATTTGCCGTTTACCTTGGTGGGAATATTTTCGGCGACCATCTCCTCGTAGGAACGGAAAGAACCATCACCCTTGCGCATGGACTTGACCAGCTCCTCGCATCCAACCCGGATGGACTGTCCCACCACCACCTGACTGCGGCTGCCGCCGGCAGGTCCGGAGTTGGGACACAGAGAGGTGTCATTCATTACCAGTCTGATCTGGGCCGCAGTGAGCCCCAAAGGTCGCAGAGCCTCATGGGCGGTGGCCACGGTTCCCATGTCAGCGCCCTGCCCATGGTCTTCCCAGGTGTTGTAAATGGTCACGGTGCCGTCACCATTCAGTCCGACCACGGTCTCGGCGGTATCCGGGCCGTCCAGGCCGCAGCCATAGACGCCAAGGGATATGCCCACTCCCCGCTTGACTGTATCGGTGGAGGCAGCGGCGGCCTTCTTTCTGGCCGCTTCATATTTGGGCCGCAGCAGACTCAGCATCTCCGGCAGGGAATAAACCTCGGGATCCTGCCCGGTGGGGGTGGTGGCGCCTTTGCGGTAGCAGTTTTTGAAGCGCAGTTCAAGGGGATCCATGCCCAGTTTTTCGGCCAGCTCATCCATAAGGACCTCGGAGGCAAACTCGGACTGGGGAGAACCATATCCACGGAAGGCGGAGCCCCAGGCATGGTTGGTGCAAACGGTGCGGCCTTCGCCACGGATGTTTTTGATATCATAGCCGGCACCAATAAACTGAGCGCCACGCAGGGTGAGCAGATCGCCGAATTCCGAATAGGGCCCATGATCAACGGACCAGTCGGTTTCCATGGCCTGCAGCATTCCATCCTTGCTTGCCGCCATCTTCACATTCATAAAGAAGGGCGAACGCTTGCCGGTGTAGGTCTGCTGCTGGAAATAATCGTAGCAGAGAAAGACCGGACGCCCGGTGGCAATGGCGGCGGCACCAACCAGCGCCTCCATGGTGGGACTGAACTTATAGCCGAAAGTACCGCCGGTATTGTTCTGAACCAGCACCAGATCCTCAGGGGCCACACCCAGACCCGGGGCAATCATGTAGAGATGGAGATGAACACCGATGGATTTTGAATGGATAACCAGCTTGCCCTCATCGTTATGATAGGCAAAACCGACATCCGGCTCAATGGGCATATGGGGCTGACGGCCCACGTAATAGTCGCCCTCCATAACCACATCAGCCTTGGCAAAAATTGGGGCGGTCTCCTCTCCCTTGGCAATTTTCTGGATATAATAAATGTTCGGAGTACCGGGATGGATCTCCAGGGCATCCTGCTCCATGGCAGCCGGGGCGCTCATATAGGCCGGAAGCTCTTCCAGCTCGACCTTGACCATTTTCGCGGCGGCCTTGGCATGTTTTTCGGTGTCGGCACAGACGATGGCAATGGCGTCGCCGAACTGGAACACCTTTTCATCACAGAGGATGGGCCGATCCCAGCCATCACCCTTATTGGAGGGGAAGGTGATCAGCCCGGTGATGCGATTCTTACCCTTGATGTCCTTGGCGGTGACCACCTTGAAGACACCCTCCATCTTTTCGGCCTCACTGGTATCGACGGAGAGGATATTGGCATGGGAAACCTCTGCCTGAACCAGGGCCATCTGCAGGGTGTTGTCGGGAAGCTGGAGGCCGCGGTCGGCACCGAAGTCCCAGGTTCCAGTGACCTTGGCGGCAGCACTGGGGCGAGGCATATTGGTGCCGAAGACCTTGCCGTCGGCGGGAATCTTGTAGGCCAGATCCTTGAGGGTAAGCTCGCCCTTTAACACCTTGGCGGCATCACGCACGGCATCCACCAGCTGCTTGTAACCGGTACAGCGG
This sequence comes from Desulfocapsa sp., assembly GCA_013426795.1. Classification (GTDB taxonomy): domain Bacteria; phylum Desulfobacterota; class Desulfobulbia; order Desulfobulbales; family Desulfocapsaceae; genus UBA2270. Next base: position 11,907 of record JACDZF010000001.1, read on the forward strand.
CAGGCGTTGCGGTTTTTATGAAACCAGTCACGAATCTCTTCCCGGGAAGGATCACCATTGGAGTCAAGCAGGGCCTTGGCTGAGACGATAAAGCCGGGGGTGCAGAAACCGCACTGGGCGCCGCCATGGACCATCCACGCCATCTGGATGGCATGGAGGTCGGTGGGGGTGCCAATGCCCTCGATGGTGGTCACGGCGGCATTGTCGGCCACCTTTTCCATCTTGGTGACGCAGGAACGGGTCAGCTTTCCATCCACGATAACGCTGCAGGCACCGCACTGACCCTTGCCGCACCCAATTTTAGTCCCGGTGAGCATCAACCTCTTGCGAAGAACCTCAGCCAGGCTCTCATCCGCTTCCACGACAAAGTTTCTCTCAATACCATTCACGTACAGTTTCTTTTTAATCATAAGGGGCTCCATGTTTAATTTTAAGTATCAAACAACTCATCCAAAACAATGGTACTGTTGAAAAAATTGATCCAGCAGGAAGATCCTGCGCCTAAATTTTTCAAGCAAGCGGGATATATCAGACGAGAAACACTCGGCCTCACGACAAAAGGCGCATCTCCCCGGAAAAATGTCCTCTCCCTCGGCATAATCCCATAATTTCAGCTTTATTTTGTTCCAATATACATGCCAAATAACAATTCACTGCATTTTCAGTCAGTTGGAGTATCTCTTTGGTGGAGACACAAAGACAATATGACTCATCATCAGGCAAAGGAACATTATGAGGACAAAAGTCTTCCTCTTTTCCCTCTCTCAGCAACACGATTCAAGACCATTGTCCACAGAAAGACAAAATGAAACAGCCTTTTTAGAAAAAGGGACATTCTGACCTATGGTGAGTGCCTTGCAGATTCTATTCTTTTTTTTGCAAGAATAGAATCTGTAAGGCACTTATCCCCTTCATCGGGGTTCGAATATATACCATGTCACCCCGAGTTTGTACGTTTTTTAAAATCAAAAATCCAGCATCCAGCCACCGGGATCTCTTTGAGCCCCTGAAAAATCACTCCATTCCCTACGACCGGCAACCCGGTATTGAGAAAAAGCTCACCCTCAACGGGTCACACTGACCCATACCGGGAGAATCTGTGGCCATTATACCCCATATCTTGGAAAGACAAACGATTCAACACGATATATCGGGGAAATCTTCTTGGTAATTGTCAGAAAATACGCTATACCTCTTAAGAAAGGGTCATCTTGACACAGTTACCAGATAGATAATTCGGTCAAGCCCTTGAGTTCCATGGTTCTCTATATATGGCATGGAATCTGCTTTGGGATAAGAGCTCTTTCAAAACTGACATCAACCGCACTGTTCTGCGGGTTGAGCAAATCTGGATCTCTTTGCATCGGCCTTAAATGATGCCGGGGACAATCCGAGAGAGGGCATAATGGACAATTTACTCGATTTTTCCTCCCGTTTGCAGAATGACGATCAAAGGTCACTGAACACCATGTTGGAAATAACCAAGTTCGCCATTCCCGAGATAATTTTTGGAAGGGGGAGTATCAACCGTGCGGGGCAGTGCGCCCTCAGGCACGGCGCCAAAAAAGTATTTCTGGTGAGCGACAGCGGCATCGAGCAGGCCGGCTGGGTGCAGCGGCTGATGGAGATTCTTGAGGCCGAAGGCATCGACTGGATCTACTACCCCCGGGTTACTCCCAATCCCCGTGATTTCGAGGTGGAGCAGGGGGCGGAGTTCTATCTCAAAAACGGCGCCGACGTGATCATGGCCATTGGCGGCGGCAGCGTCATGGATACCGCCAAGGGCATCGCCATCATTGCCAGCAATGGCGGCGTGATCCGCGACTATGAAGGCGCCAACCGGGTCCAGCGGCCCCTGCCGCCGATGATCTTTCTCACCACCACCGCCGGCAGCGGCTCCGACATCTCCCAGTTCTGTATCATCACCGATGTCAAACGGGCCGTCAAGATGTCCATCATCACCCGCAGCCAGGTCCCCAATATCGCCATTATTGACCCCCTGATTCTGCGCACCAAAAGCAAAAAGCTGATCACCCTGTCCGCCATCGATGCCCTCGCCCATGCCATTGAGGCCTATCTGTCCCGCATTGCCTCTCCCTTTACCATGCCCCAGTCACTCAAGGCCATTGACCTGATCTTCCGCAACCTGACGCCCGCGGTGCAAACCGGGTCCCTCGATTCCCTGGAAAAATTAAGCATCGCCTCCATTAACGCCTCCATGGCCTTCAGCAATGCCGGGCTGGGTGCGGAACACGCGCTGGCCCATTCCCTGGGCGGCCAGTTTGACATGTCGCACGGGGTGGTCCATCCCATCCTGCTGACCACGGTGATGCGCTATAATCTGGAGTCCAGCCTCTCCCGCATGGCTGATATCGGGAGGGTGATCCTTGACCGCAAGCTCGGGTCGGAAAGGGAGACGGCCCTGGTGGGGATTGAAAAACTTGAGGAATTCTTTGCCTCCTTTGATGTCTCCCTCAAACTCAGCGCCATCGTCGAAGACTCCGAGAGGCAGCATCTGGAATCCCTCTGCAAAATGGCGGTCAATGACGCCTGCAACCTGACCAATCCCCGGCCCGCTGCCTGGCAGGATCTGCTCGCCATCTGCGAGGAGGTCTGGTGATGTCGCATGCCACCACCCTGGAAGATCTTATCGGCATCGAACACAGCAAACTCGGCTTTTATCAGGAGCTGAAACGGAAGATAGAGGAGCTGAAAAGCTCCAACAGCGAACTTGAAAAAAAACGGACTGAAATCGTCGCCCTCCTCGACGGCATCACCGATCTGATGGTGGTGCTTTCCGAAGACCTGCGCATCCTCTCGGTCAATCATATCTTCAAGGAGTGGTATCCCGACGCCGACGCCATCGGCCATTTCTGCTACCAGTTTTTCCAGCAGAAAAATGCCCCCTGCCCCAACTGTCCTGCCCTCAAGGCCCTGGATCGGGACGAGATCGTCAAAGATCTCTGTCTCTACAAGCGCGATGACAAGTTCCGCCATTTCGACGTCATCGCCTCCCCCCTGAAAACCAGCCCCACCAGTCAACGGAAGGTGCTGCTTTTTAAGCGGGATGTCACCCGGGAAAAGGAATTCCAGGCCCAGTATTATCAGGCCGAAAAAATGGCCACCGTCGGCACCCTGGCTGCCGGCGTGGCCCATGAGATCAATAACCCTCTCACCGCGATCAGCGGTTTTGCCGAGGGCCTGCAACGACGCCTGGGCCGCATCCACGGCAGAGTCGACGAAGACCTCTATAACGATTTTGCAGAATATACCCAAACCATTATCAAGGAGTGCCTGCGCTGCCGGGACATCGTCAGCTCGCTGCTCTCCTTCAGTCGTCCCGTTGACTCGAGCTTTATCCCGGTGAATCTGAACAAGTGCATCAACGACACCCTGTTCATCCTCAAGCATCACCTGAAGGAACAGCACAAAGTCACCGTCAGCACCTATTTATACAAAGACCTGCCCGATATTATGGGAGACGAGTCCCAGCTCAAACAGGTCATCATCAATCTCTTGACCAATGCCCTGGATGCCATTGGTGAAGACGGCACCATTCTGATCAGAACCTCCCTTGAGAAAGACGGCTGGGTGGAGCTGATTGTCGAAGATTCCGGCTGCGGCATCCCCATGGCCATTCAGAACAAGCTGTTTGAGTTCTTTTTTACCACCAAGCCGGTGGGAAAAGGTATCGGCATCGGCTTGTCCACCTGCTACTCCATCGTGAAACACCATAAAGGAGAGATCAGTGTCTCCAGTGAAGAGGGCAAAGGTGCCACCTTCTGTGTCCTGATCCCTGAAAGAGAGAGATAATGGAAAAAGAAAAATATCCCATCCTCGTCGTTGATGACGAGGAATCCATCCGCCGGCTTCTGCAGAAGGAGCTGGCGGGGCCTGGTCGAGAGATATTCATTGCAGCCAATGCCGCTGAGGCCCTTGATATGATCCGGACCCACCGCTTCGATGTGGTTATCATGGACCTTCGCCTGCCGGACAGCACCGATCTCAATCTGCTTATCCAGGTTCGCGATTCCAGTCCCTACACCGAGGTGGTGATGATCACCGGCCAGGGAGATATCAACAGCGCGGTGGACGCCATGAAACTCGGCGCCTGCGATTTTATTCCCAAACCGTTTAATCTGGACCAGCTCGAGCTGGTGGTGGAAAAGGCCCACCAGCGGGCCCGACTCTCCCGGGAAAATGAACTGCTGCGCCACAGTGCCGGCAGCAGGCAGGGAGCAACGAATTTTATCGGCAACTCCCAGGCCGTGCGCAATATCAAGTTTTTAATCGACAAGGTTGCCCCGGCTAAAGTCCCGGTGCTTATCACCGGGGCATCCGGGGTGGGCAAGGATGTGGTGGCCCATGCCATTCACAACCAGTCCTCCCGGGCCGGCAATCCCCTGGTTATCAAAAATTGCGCCTCTCTCCAGAAAGAGCTGGCCCGCAGCGAGCTCTTCGGCCATATCAAGGGCTCCTTCACCGGCGCCAGCGACTCCCGCGAAGGTCTGATGTATTATGCCCATGAAAGCTCGCTCTTTCTCGACGAGATCGGAGACCTGCCCCTGGAAGTCCAGGCAAGCCTCCTGCGGGTTCTGGAGACCCAGACCTACCGCAGAATTGGTGAAAAAGAAGAGCGAAAGGTGGATATCCGTTTTATCTTTGCCACCAACCGCAATCTGGCCGAGGCGGTGGAGCTTGGTCAATTCAATGAGGCCTTCTACCATCGCATCAATGTGTTCAACATTGATATTCCCTCCCTCAGGGAGCGCAAGGAAGACCTCCCCCTGCTGGTGGATTATTTTCTCACGACCCTGAGTCCGGATCAGTCGCCCTACCGGATGGTGCAAAAGGCCATGGACTGTGTCCTCAGTTATCACTGGCCGGGCAATATCCGTGAGCTCCGCAATGTCATCGAACGGAGTATCATCCTTGCCGAAAACGGGATCATCACCGAACGCTGCCTGCCTCGGGAGATGGTCATCACCGCCGAAAAATCTGAGGTCAGCATCACCATGGAGTCCGTGGAGAAAGAGCATATCATGAAGATCCTCAATTTTTTCGACGGCAACCGCTGCAAGGCCGCCGATGCCCTGGGAATCAGCCGCAAGACCCTGTACCGTAAGATGAACCAGTATAAGGCCGGTTAAGATCCTTTTGCATGGCCGCTCTTCGCGCTTTCCGGATGGTCTGGCAGCCCGATAACAGAGCCATCTTTCTCCCCTCAGAACATGGGGCGACACCCTCAGCCGGACACCACCCCTTTGCCAACCCGGCACAGCACAATGGCGCCCCTCTATCCCGCCACGCCTTCCCCATTTCTGCCATGTCTGCCATGTCTGCGTAAGAACCTTTGCACCTTTCCCTAATTCCCTGAACTTGCCGAAAGCCCCCACCGATATTCCGGCCGATGCAGATTTGAGCGGAAAGAATTGACAGAAAGGATGTTTCTCGGTAAACGATAGGCAGTCATTTTCATCAATTCTTTCTTCACCCTTAACGAACAGACTCGTGCCACGGACAGGGCCGGAGACTGGAGACATCATTCAGCGCTCCCCCAGGCCCGGCAGGTTTTTTCAACTACCCTTTGCGTACCGACACCATGAGCTCACCACCAGGAAAACCGTTTCGCGCCGATGGCATGCCCCTGCTTATCGGCAGCCTGCCGATTCATGACGCGAACATTGCCATCAAAGAATGGATCCTGACCGCCACTCCCGGAATCCCGATCTGGCCACAACTGCCCGCCAACCCTTGCGAACAGATGCTGCACCAGTTCGCCGAGGGCCTGCCCGGGGTGGTGGAAGAATCCATCGAGACCAGCGACAGCCGCATCTTCTACGACACCGAGGCCCCCGGATTTGAAGAGGCGCAGCTCGCCTTTTACGAGGATTACCTGCAGGTGATGGAGGATCCGCACCTCCTGCTGGGCTCCCGTTTTGCGGTGAGCCGCGGGCGGGCTCAGGGAATCTACACCTTAGCCGATATGGCTGCCACTCTCCTTGATCCCGTCGCCCTCAAAGGTCAGATCACCGGGCCCTTCACCATGCTCACCGGGATTCACGACCGGGAGGACCGGCTGGGATATTATAACGGCACCATCCGTGACATCGTGGTCAAGGGGCTGGCCATGAAAGCCGCCTGGCAGGCCCTGTTCCTTGCGCAGAATTCGAATCTTCCCGTCCTGATCTTCATCGACGAGCCGGCCTTGGCCGGGCTTGGCTCCTCGGCCTTTATCTCCATTGCCGCAGGCGATATCCAGGCCGATATCAACGAGGTCGCGGCGGCCCTGCATTCCGTGGGTGCCCTGGCGGGAGTCCATGTCTGCGCCAATACCGAATGGGACATCCTGCTCGGCTCCGATATCGATATCCTGAGCTTTGACGCCTATGGCTATTTTGACCGGCTGATCCTGCTCCACCAGCAGCTCCACGCCTATCTTGACCGGGGGAAAATCCTCGCCTGGGGCATTGTCCCCACCTCCGACCATGAGGCCATTGAAAGTGAGAGCTGCGCGTCACTGGTCGCCCTGTGGGAAGAGCAGGCTGCGCAACTGGTCCGTCCGGGACGGGATCTTGCCGCCATCCTGCGCCAGACCCTGATTACCCCCAGTTGCGGCACCGGCTCGCTGCCGCCCGAGCTGGCCCGCAAGGTCCTGGATCTGACCCGCGATATTTCCAGGGAACTCAAGGAAAAATATCAGGTCTAAGCCCGATGCACGGGGAGGAACTCCAGCGCGGTGCCGATACCGGTTCCGGCCTGGATGCAACCTGAAATCTCAACTCTTATCCGGCGTGTCCACCAACACCCCACCACCCTTTCAAAGCACTCATCATGAATCAAGATAATCAGGTCCTCAAACAACGGCGGGAAAAGGCCGAAGCCCTGTCCGCCCTCGGCATCAATATCTTCAGCAACGGCTTTAAACCGGCCAACCGGATCAAGGAGCTTCTTCCCAAAGGTGAACACCTGGCCGAGGAGTCCTTTGAAGAGAACCGTTTTACCTATTCCGTCGCCGGACGGATCATGTCCATGCGGAAATTCGGCAAGGCCGCCTTCTGTCACCTGATGGACTCCTCCGGAAAAATCCAGATCTATATCAAGAAGGATATCACCGGCGAGGAGCAGTTTGCCGCCTTCAAGAAATGGGACATCGGTGATATCGTCGGCATTGAGGGCAAGCTGTTCAAGACCCAGACCGGTGAGCTCTCGGTCATGGCCGACAGACTGGTGATGATCACCAAATCCCTGCGCCCCCTGCCCGAAAAATGGCACGGCCTGACCAATGTGGAGACCCGCTATCGCCAGCGCTATGTGGATCTCATCGTCACCCCCGAGAGCCGCGCCATCTTCCGCAAACGGGTGGAGATCATTCGTCTGATCCGGGAATTCCTGGGCAACCGCGGCTTCATGGAGGTGGAGACCCCGATGATGCAGCCGATCCCGGGCGGCGCCAATGCCAAGCCCTTCAAGACCCACCATAACGCCCTCGGCATGGACCTCTACCTGCGCATCGCCCCGGAACTCTACCTCAAACGGCTGCTTGTGGGCGGCTTTGAGCGGGTCTTTGAGATCAACCGCAACTTTCGCAACGAGGGCCTCTCCACCCGCCACAATCCCGAGTTCACCATGCTCGAATTCTATCAGGCCTATGCCACCTACCATGACATGATGGATATCACCGAAGAGCTGATTTCCTGGCTGTCGCAGGAGGTCAACGAGACCATGGAGATCGACTATCAGGGGACAATGGTCGATCTTTCGCCCCCCTGGAGCCGCATGACCATGGATCAGGCCCTGGTGAAAATCGGGCGTATTGACCCGGAAATCGTCAAGGACAATGACCGGATCCTGGCCCTGGCCAGGGTCACCAAGGGGGTGAAGCTCGAACCCCTGGCCGGCCCCGGCAAGGCCAGAACCGCGCTCTTTGAACTGCTGGTTGAGGAAAAACTGATCAACCCCACCTTCATCACATCCTACCCCATCGAGGTCTCGCCCCTGGCCCGGAGAAATGAGCAGGACCCCGGCGTCACTGACCGCTTCGAGCTCTTCATCACCGGACGGGAGATCGCCAACGCCTTCAGCGAGCTCAGCGACCCCATTGATCAGCGCCAGCGGCTGGAACAGCAGATTGCCGAAAAAGGCGATGATGATGAGATTCACGCCGAGATGGATGAGGATTTCGTCCGCGCCCTGGAGTACGGGATGCCCGCCGCCGCCGGCCAGGGCATCGGCATCGACCGGTTGATCATGCTCCTCACCAACTCACCATCCATCCGCGACGTGATTCTCTTTCCGCACATGAAACCGGAGACGGAAGGGGAAGAAAAGAAGGAAAAAGGTCCAAACAATCCGTGCGGAAAATGCAAACAATAAACGTTCCCCTTGCCTTCCAACCTCTGAGCTCTGCCTTCTGATATGTACGAATGGTTTATCAGCTTCCGCTATCTGCGGGCCCGTCACAAGCAGCGCTTTATCTCGCTGATTTCGCTGATTTCGGTGGCCGGCATCACCGTCGGGGTCATGGCCCTGATCGTGGTGCTGGCCGTCTATTCCGGCTTCACCGACGGATTGCGCGACCAGATCCTGGGGATCAACTCCCACATCATTGTGCAGAAGCCGGGCGGCTCCATCCGGGAATACCGGTCCCTGCGTGAAAAGCTCCTCAAGGTGGAAGGGGTCACCGGCGCCACCCCCTATCTTTACACCCAGACCCTCTTGAGTGGAGCGGCCGGCGGCAACGGTGTCATCCTCCGGGGCATTGATCCGGAAACCGCCGCCGGGGTGATCAGCCTCGGCAAACAGATGATTCACGGCTCCATCCATGACCTCATTCAGGGGCCGGACAGCCGGGTTCCGCATATTATCCTGGGAAAAAACCTGGCCCAGGCGCTGCTGGTTTCCATGGGCGACAAGGTTCGACTTATCTCCTCCTCCGGGCCCCTCACCCCCATGGGCGTCATCCCCCGGATCAAGACCTGCAGGGTCTCGGGCATCTTCGAGTCGGGGATGTATGAGTATGACTCCAACCTCGCCTACATGACCCTCACCGATGTCCAGGCCTTTCTCGAAAGCGGCGACGTGGTGCACGGCATCGAGGTCGCCGTCAAAAAAGACAAGCTGAATCAGGCTGACCAGGTGGCTCGACGCATCATCGACACCATCGGCCCCGACTTTATCGCCAAGGACTGGATGTCCATGAACCGCAATCTCTTTGCCGCCTTCAAGCTGGAAAAGATCGGCATGTTCATCTGCCTGACCCTGATTATTCTGGTGGCGGCCCTCAATATTATCAGCGCCCTGATCATGGTGGTGATGGAGAAGGAAAAGGATATCGCCATCCTCAAATCCATGGGCGCCACCTCCCGTTCCATCATGAAGATTTTCTTTTTTCAGGGACTGGTGATCGCCTTTTCCGGCACCATTCTCGGCGTGGCCGGGGGCCTTGGGCTTTGTGATCTGCTCTCCCGCTACAAGTTCATCGAGCTGCCCTCCAACGTCTATCCCATGAGCACCCTGCCGATCAAGGTCCTGCCGGGAGATGTGACCATCGTCGCCATCTCCGCCATCATCATCACCCTGGCCGCCACCATCTACCCCTCCTGGAAGGCCTCCCAGGTTCACCCCGGCGAGGTGCTGTCATGACCACGAAACCGCCGCTCTTTGCCGCCCGCGATCTGCGTAAAAACTATGGCACCGGGGTCAGCGCCATTGAAATCCTGAAAGGGGTGGATATCGAAACCAAAAGCGGCCAGATGACCGCCATTGTCGGCGCCTCCGGTTCGGGCAAGACCACCCTCCTGAGAATCCTGGGCACCCTCGATACCCCCACCAGCGGCGAGCTGTTCTTCAAAGGCGAGAGGCTGACCAGCAAAGAGGATTTTGAACTTGCGGGCTACCGGAACCGTTCCGTGGGCTTTATCTTCCAGTTCCATCACCTGCTCCCCGAATTCACGGCCCTGGAAAACGTGATGATGCCCGGCCTTATCGCGGGCAGAAAGAAAAACGACATGATCGAGCCCGCCACCAGCCTGCTCACCCAGGTGGAACTGGGTCACCGCCTGCACCATAAGGTGGGCGCGCTTTCCGGGGGCGAACAGCAGCGCACCGCCCTGGCCCGGGCCCTGGTCATGAAACCGGCCCTGCTCTTTGCCGATGAGCCCACCGGCAACCTGGACAGCCGCTCCGGCGACATCGTCTTTGCCCTCCTGCAGCAGCTCTGCGGCGAGCTGTCCCTCTCCACGGTCATGGTCACCCACAATATGGCCCTGGCCCATCGCATGGATCGCTGCCTGACCCTCAAAGACGGTGTCCTGTCGCAGGAATAGCCGCCTCAGCAAGGCTCACGACCAATCCATCGCTGCTCATCCTTCCCGCCGGGCGGGGAGTTATAGAAAAGTTCAAATTAACAAAAGAAAGCCGTTTCACTAAGGTAGTGGAGACCCTCAAATTCTCGGAGGAATGGATGAAACTTTTTAAGAACTATGGTTTGTCGGTGGTACTGCTTGTCTTGCTCCTTCTCTTGCATTTGACAGGAAAAAACTCTGCTGCTTCGCTTTTTCAGGCAAGTTTTGACTGCGCTAAGGCCTCAAGCCCCATTGAAACACTCATCTGTTCCGATGAGACCCTTGCCACCCTGGACCGGGAGCTCGGCCTCCTCTTTGCCAATGCGCGCACTGCCCTTGACGGAGAAACCGACCGTCTTGCTCTTTTGAAGGAACAGAGAGCATGGCTGAAATCGCGGCTCACCACCTGTCAGATTCCCCGTTCCGGCAAACTTGAAGGTGATGTACCAGCCATGCGCGAATGCCTTATCAAAGAAATGCGCAAGCGCAATGAGATCCTGACAGAATCATTGAAAAAAGCGGTTCCGGTACTGCAAAGTGAAGCAGCACCCTACGACTCCGTCGTTGCCGGCAAGACCGATGCACTGAAAATCTCCCGTATAACCCCCAAAGGCGATGATGTCGATAAGCGCGAACAGATCGTCTTTCAGTTTAATCGGCCTGTTGTGCCTATCGGCAAAATGGACCGAGAGGCAAGCGAAATCCCCGTCGAAATTACCCCCCAGGCTAAATGCCAGTGGCGTTGGCTCAATCGTTCGACGCTGGCCTGCAATCTTGACATAGATGATTTTCTTTTCCTGGCAACCCACTATAAGGTAAATGTCAAGCCGGGCATCAAGGATGAAAACGGGATGACAATCGGTAACCCGGTCCTGCATGAGTTCATTACTGCGCGCCCGAGGGTATTGAGCAGCCAACCCTACAACCCCCTTGGTGTGATTCAAAAGCTACCAGATTGGGATGGGCCGGGTATTCCGATTATTGATGTTCGGTTTAATCAACAAGTTACCTCAAGTTCGGTTGCACAATCGCTCTATATCGAGGCCAATGGTCAGCGTTATGCCCTGAAAGTCACCGCGCCTGCAACTGCCCACGAAAGCAAAGTAGTACCGGTGTCCCTCGATAAACGAAATTTTTGGATTAATATCTCGCAGACAAGAAATGACGAACCGGTGCAAGTTCTTGACCATGAGGAACCGGCTCGCCTCAACTGGCTCGTCAAACCGGAAAAGGTTTTGCCGGAAAACACAGAATACTTTCTCAAGGTTGAGCCTGGCTTGGTTTCCGCCTTTGGCCCATTACGTGGCATTGAAAGTCGTATCGTTGCGCAGGGTTGGACATTGCCTCCATTTTCGTTTCTTGGGTTTCAATGCACGAATAACGACAACCAAAGCGTTTTTATTGCGGTGGGTGACTCCAAGCAAAAGTGTTCCGTTTTTGAAAATGTGCAACTTGTTTTTTCTGCACCTGTATACGGCAAACAATTTGTCATCTCTGAGTTCCTTACCCCACCCATGAAGAACTCAAGCGATGACACGGACCCACAGAAAGAGATTGATAATTCAGGCTATTACTACGGGGGTATCAACCATGAAAGAGGCAAACACTATAGTATATCTCTTCCGAAAGTATTGAAGAACAGTACTCTTTACACGGTCTCCCTCCAAGGATGTCTTCAGAAAAACAATGATACCAGGGGATGTATCAAGGATGTGTTCGAGCGTTGTCTTCCCAAGGACGTCTCGGCGTCTTTCAGCATGGACCGCTACCGACCAACATTTAACTGGAGCGGTGAATCCTCGGTTCTGGAAAAAGATCTGCCATCGGACGTCTCGCTCTACTCTGCCAATATCACTCAGGCCACCCTGGAGGGCGAGACCTTTACCGCCCAAGGGGGAGTAACATCCATGTCGCAGGAGATACCGCTCCTTGCAACACTTGATCGCTTTGAACGGTCTTCCTTCGGGGTGAAAAAACTGTTGGCTAACGGTTCCGGAATCGTCAGCGGCGAAATCAAATTCCAGCCGGAAAAGGCAACAATGGAGGGAAGTAAGGGCTTTTTTGCCCAGGTGACCCCCTTCCATGTCCACGCCAAGCTTGGAGAGGACTCTGGACTCGTATGGGTAACCGATCTTACCACCGGCAAGCCGGTTAAAGGTGCTGAAGTCACCGTTTTCGAAGGATCTCTTTTTGGTAAGGATGATAAAACCAAGAGAAAAGATTTGGCGGCAGCCAGAACCAATAGCGAAGGCGTTGCATCGATCCCCGGCCATAACGCATTAACTAAAAACTCCCCCCGGAGGTCTCTCTCTATCCTCGTCAGCAAAGGCCATGACCTGGCCTATCTACCCTTACAATCGTATGAGTTTTATCGTTACCACAGCGGTTCAACATCTCGCAGTACGTCGATAGCCACATGGGGAATGACAGCAGAGGGTGTCTATCGACCGGGAAAGGAGGTGGACTACAAACTCTATGTACGCGATATGCACAGCGACGGGGCCAGACTCCCGGAGATAAGGAACTATCAGCTCGAAATCCACGATCCAAAAGGGGCGGTTGTTGAAAAGAAAGATATAACTCTTTCCGAATTCGGCACTTATGCCGACAAATACCCCACCGGGTTGAATGGCGCATCGGGACGATTCGAGATTTTCCTCCGCTCGGAGAAACAGAATATCGTTCTCCATGCCATGGACTTTCTGGTGACTGATTATGTGCCCGCCTCTTTCAAGGTGCAGACGACGCTCAACCAACAAGTCTACAAATATCAAGAAAGGGTAGCGGTCGATACGACGGCGACCCTGCATTCAGGTGGCCCTTTTACCGACGCATCGAACAGATATACTGCCATCCTCTACGGCAAACCATTCCGCTCCACCTATCCAGCGACTGAGGAATTTTGGTTTGGCAGTCCGTGGTGTGAACCATATGAGTGCCCGGAGTACCCTCATGAAAACAAGGAGGAGCAACTTAACCAGGAAGGAAAAGCGAGCACCTCTTTTGTCGTTGACGGACGGGAAATTGGCTTTGGCACCTTAGAGGTAGAAAGCGCGGTGGAAGACGACCGGGGCAAGAAGATTGCCAATATGGCCAAGGCCGAATACTTCGGGGTTGATCGTTTTATTGGTATCAAGACCGAGACGTTTAATTTTACCGCAGGCAAACCGGCAACGTTTCGTTTTGTTGTCACCGATGGTAAGGGTATCCCAGTCGAAGGGATACAGGTCAAAATCGATTCTTCCGGCCAGCGGTACATGGCCTACGTGGCCAAAGGGGCCGGCAACTCTTTTGTCACTCGCCCCCATGTTGAGCAGGGTGTAGCAGAAAATAGCCTGCAATTGTTGTCAGGAAAAACTGCCGGGGATTTTAAAATGGTCTTTAATTCAGTGGGAGAACATTATCTTACCGCTACCATCCAAGATAGCAAAGGCCGAAGCCATTCAACAAAAATGAAGCTTTGGGTTGCTGGGCCTGAATCGATAAGTTGGGGGCAGAATAAGAGTGACGCCCTCGATTTCGTCACTCAAAAAACCAACTATACAGTCGGCGAAAAGGCAACAATACTCGTCAAAAATCCCTATCCGAAAGCTAAAGCCCTGGTGACCGTGGAACGCATGGGCATCGTCAAGAGTTGGGTGGAAACTCTCGACAGCAGTCTCGCGCCAATTTCCTTTACCGTGACCGAAGACATGGTGCCCAGTTTTGCCTTGTCTGTGGTGGTATTTTCCCCGAGAATTGACACAAAGCAAGTCGATGAATCCTTTGACCTTGGCAAACCCGAATGGCGGATGGGCTATGTGCAGATGGAGGCTAAGGGCAAAAAGCATAAATTTGACTTCAAGATCGATACCAATATGGATACCTACCGTCCCGGTCAAGAGGTGCGCGCCAAGATCCAGGTGACTCCCCGGGACGGCTCAGGTACCGGGCGCAAAGAACTGACCATTGCCGTCCTTGATGAGGCAGTATTCGATCTCATCAAGGACGGCATGACCTACTTTGATCCGCAGAAAGGCTTCTACGGGACGCTTGTCGATTCCGTACAAAACTATAATATCCTCCGCAAACTGGTGACCCATGCCCCGGCCGCGCCGACCATGAAGGGCGATGATCCGGGCGGGGACGGGGCGATGGCTGATCGGATGCGCTCAGACCTCAAGTCCCTCGCCTACTGGAACCCCGCAATCATCACCGATGAAATGGGCAAGGCGGAGATCTCCTTCAAGGCCCCGGACAATCTCACCGGCTGGCGTATTCTTGTGCTCGCTGCCGACCAGAACGACCATCTCGATGTGGGATTCAAAAACATCAAGGTCAACAGGCTCACCGAAATACAGCCGGCCATGCCGAACCAAGTGGTTGAAGGGGACAGCTTTGTTGCTGCCTTCTCGGTGATGAACCGGACGCCTGACAAGCGGAAGATCAAAATAAACATTTCGGCACAGGGGACTTTGACTGACAGCGCCGCCAAGACGGTTGAAGAAGTCGAAGTTGGGCCGTTTGAACGGAAAGTGGCGAAAATCAAACTTACAGCCGGTAAAATTCCGATGGACCGGAATATCGAAAGCGGTCAGATTACCCTTTCGGTGCAGGCGGGTGACGCTCTTGACAAGGATGCGCTTACCCATCAACTGGTCGTCAACAAAAGGAAAAACCTCGATGTCGGGGCAAATTACGGCACCACCAGCGAGGCGCAGGTCGAGGAACCGCTTCTTTTTCCGGAACAGATCCGCAGCGATATGGGCGATGTTACCCTTACCCTCAGTCCGACGCTTATCGGCGACCTGGATGGGGCCTTTCGTTTTATGAAAAGCTATCCCTATACCTGCTGGGAACAAAAACTGTCGCGGGCGGTAATGGCTGCCAACTACCAGGCGCTGAAGAAATATCTTTCCCCGGATCTGGTCTGGGACGGCAGCAACGGCACCATTGTCGAGGCCATTGACTCGGCTAAGGATTTTCAGGCACCAAATGGCGGCATGGGCTTTTTCAAGAAGGACAATGATCGGGTCGATCCCTATCTGTCAGCCTATACCGCCCTCTGCTTCACCATGCTCGAAGACCTGGGTTATAAAACTCCGAAGGCAGTAGAAGAAAAACTGCATGGCTATTTGCAGGAGATGCTTCGTACCGATGTCATGCCCACCTATTACTCAAAAGGGATGGCCTCCTCGGTGCGGGCGGTCGCCCTTGGCGCGCTGTCGCGGGCGAAAAAAATCGATGCCGATATGCTGAAACGACACATGGAGCATCTCGACCAGATCGATATGTTCGGCAAATCCCAGATGCTGGAAGCCGCCATCCGCCTCGGCGAACAGGAGGCTCTTGTCGAAACGATCGCCAATAAGATCCTTGGCAGCAGCAATGAAACCGGCGGACGGGTAGCCTTTAACGAAAGTCTCGATGACGGCTATAATCGTATCCTTTCATCAACGCCGCGAACCAACTGCGCCGTGCTTTCCAGTCTCCTCCTCCTCGGCGATTCGAAAAAAGGCGCGGAACAACTGCAAGATCTGCCCTATAAACTGGCACGAACCATAAGGACTATGCGAGGCCAAAAAGATCATTTTGAAAACACCCAGGAAAACCTCTTTTGCATGAACAGTCTGGTTGATTATTCAAGGCGGTATGAAAAGGTAGAACCGAATATGGAGGTATCGGTAAAATATGATGGCGAGAATCTGGGAACCACCCGCTTTGTATCCTTCCAGGATAAACCACTGGTCGTCTCCCACCCCATCAACCCATCAGACCCCGGCAAGAGAAAGGTTGTGCTTGTTGAAAAAAAAGGGGAAGGACGTATCTACTACGCCACCGTTATGCATTATGCCCCACTTGCTGATCAGGAGAAAAGCGTCAATGCCGGTATGCAGATAACGCGGGAGTATTATGTCGAAGATCGCAATAGCGGAACATGGCGACTGCTAGGCCGGGAAGATAAAATCAAGCGCGGCGATGTCGTGCGGGTCGACCTCTATCTGCACCTGCCGGCTGCCCGAACCCAGATTGTCGTCGATGATCCCATTCCCGGTGCCCTGGAACCGGTCAACACCGAGCTGGCCACCGCTTCACAGGTCGATGCCGACAAGGCCAAAGCCACCTATGCCGGAGGCTCGCTCTGGTTCCAATTCAGGGATTGGGATGAGTACGATTTCTCCTTCTGGAGCTTCAACCACCGCGAGCTTCGCCATGATGCCGCCCGGTTTTATGCCGAATACCTGCCGCCAGGTAATTACCACCTGGCCTATACGGCCCAGGCGGTGGCCGAAGGCGATTTTGTTACCCAGCCGGTCTTTGCCGGGGAGATGTACGATGCTGATATTTATGGCAAAGGCGTGAGCGGCAGCCTCCATGTCGATCCGTAAAATCGTGTGGAGGTGGCGAGGATGGATCGGTGCGGCACTTGCCGTGCCGATTCTCCTTGTATTGATTACCATTTTTAATTTAGCCAATGATCTCCCGATTTCACTCGATACCGCAGTTCTTCAGGGGGCCATGCCGGTCTTTACCGACCGCTATGGCCTGCCCCTCAGTCGTTCCTATCAAAGTGCCCTCAACCCCCATGACCTTGTCCCCTACCATGACATCCCCGAACGGCTGATCACTGCATTCATTGCTGCCGAAGACGTACGATTCTTCAAACACCACGGCATCGACTGGCTGGCCAGAATGCATGCCTTGTGGCAAAACATCAAGGGGCTTGAAAATGTCCGCGGCGCAAGTACCATCACCGAACAGGTCGTCCGTATTCTTCATCCAAGACCGCGAACCTATTGGTCCCGCTGGCTGGAAGGCTGGGATGCCATGCGCCTTGAACATCGATTCGATAAACATGAACTGCTGGAGTTTTATCTCAACCAAGTGCCTTTTTCCTCCGGTCGTCGCGGTGTCGTCCAGGCTGCGCGATATTATTTCGGCAGATCGCTTGCCACCCTCAACACCAGGGAAATGCTGGCCCTTGCGATAATGGTCCGGGCACCATCCCTCCTGGACCCAATCAGAGGAAAAGGCGATCTGGGAAAAAGGATCGACATCCTGGCTGAGCGCATGGTGCGACGAACCACATTATCCGTAGAATCGTATAAAGATGCTACCGATGGCGCGCTACAGCTGCACACCTCAGAACTGTCGGTTACCGCTCATCATTTTCTTGCCTATGTGAAAGAGCGGATAAATGGTGGAGCAAGATCGTCTCAGCCAATCCGCACAACCCTTGACGGAGAACTGCAGCAGAAGGTGCAGGAACTTCTTGAACAAAGACTGCGGGACATCGCTGAATACGGCCTGAAAAACGGTGGAGTCCTGATAATTGATCACAGCACCGGTGAGGTCCTTACCTGGGCTGTGGCCGGAAATATTGACGACAAAAACACCGGCTACGATCATGACGCGATCAGGACGGCACGCCAGCCCGGTTCGACCCTGAAGCCCTTTGTTTATGCTCTGGCTTTAGACAAAGGCTGGACCACCGAAACCACCATAAAAGACGAACCGCTCGCTGAACAGGTTGAGCACGGCCTGCACATTTATCGAAATTTTAGCCAGGTCTATTATGGCGAGGTGAGTATGGCCGTCGCCTTGGGCAATTCCTTGAACACCCCGGCGGTCAGGACTCTTAACTTTGTCGGCCTGGACAACTTTCTAAGAACCCTTCAAGATTCAGGGATGACCTGCCTAACGAGGGGCATGGAAATATATGGTAACGGTCTTGTCCTCGGCAATGCTGAGATCTCGCTGCTGGAGCTCGTTCAAGCCTATGGCGCCCTGGCCCAAGGGGGAATTCCCCTGACACCTTCAGTATTACTTGACGAAGGCACTCCCAATAAAGATATCGGCCAGCACCTTTTTTCCGAGCAGGCGGCAAACACCATCGGAATGATCCTTTCTGAGGATGCCTATCGACAGTTGGAGTTTGGCAAGCACAGCGTTCTCAGCTTCCCGGAACGTACAGCAGTAAAAACAGGAACCTCAGCAAAGGCCAATGATGTATGGACGGTGGCCTATAACGGTCGTTATCTGATCGGTATCTGGTTTGGCAACATGGACAGAACGCCTCCGAAAAAACAGGTCACTGGTGCGGGAGGGCCAGCATTGCTGGCACGCAGCGTTTTCAGAGAAGTTAGCAAGCGTTACGGATATTATCCTATGCCGAAAATTGATCTTGTTCTTGTTCAGGAAGAGTCGAATTTGCCTTCGGCGCGGGAGGCTATAAGAATGATAATTCCCACCGAAGACATGGAAATTCTCTTTGATCCACGAATTCCCAACAATTCTCAAGTCATTCCTTTTACTCTCTCCGGCGTGACTCAAGATGATAAAGTCGAGTGGGATATCGACAATCAAAACTACCTGTCGCCAGTTCATGACAAACTCTTATGGCCAGTGACACTTGGGGAACATACCGTTTCCGCCAAGGTTAAAAGTGGAGACGGCCGCCTCATTTCACTCCCAGCGCGAAAAATAACTGTTAAGTAACTCTGCTGTCCATTATTCCTGAGAATTCTACCGATGATTGCGAGGTGATAACTCGTTGTTTTTTTTTGTGTTTCAAAAAAACACCTTCCAACGAAGAGCCAACCACTCCAATGCATCAAAACTACCTCTCCCTGTCAGCCTTAGCAATTTTTTTTGCGCGGCAATCAACAATTGGCATTGAACCAAAGTTGCCAAGATCTATTCAGCTAAAAACGGAAAATATTTACCAAGATTTGACAACAGTAGAGTTATGGTCAAGTCGCTTATTCTGTTCTTTTTTATGAGGATGCTTGATATGGATAAGGGCGTTTGAAGATGGACATGTGATGGTGAAAAAATGGTTTCCTCAGGAAAGTCATTGCTGTCTGGATTGCTTTGTGGCGCTCTCCATGTCACTGGGTTCTTCCTGGATGATCCCCATGCGCAGATAGATCGGGCGAATCTTCTCCCTGAACCGGGGAAGGCTGCGGGCAAAAACAGCGGCCCCCACCAAACAGCCGATACTGCCCAGAAGCAGGGTGGCACAGGGGCCGATGCTTCCGGCCAGTGATCCGGCGGCAAGGCTTCCAAAAGGGGCCACGCCCAGAAACGAGACGGTGAAAAAGCTCATCACCCGACCCCGTTTATCTTCATCAAGGATGGTCTGCAAGAGCGTATTGCAGGAGGCAAACAGGGTCATTCCCCCGAATCCTGCCACCGCCAGTGCCGACATGGAGAGGATAAAATTGCGGGAAAGGGCAAAGGTGGCAATTCCCAGGGCGAAGAAAACCGTCGCCATCACAATCATCCGATCCAGCCCAAGAACAGTGTGGCGTGAGGCCAGATAGAGGGTCCCTGCCAGGGCGCCGCTTCCTGCGGCCCCCATGAGAAAACCGAAGGTATGGGCTCCACCATGCAACACCTCTTTGGCAAAGACGGGCACCAGCACGGAATAGGGCATTCCCATAAGGCTGACCAGGGCCAGCAGGAGGAGAATACTTTTAATCGGGCCGAATTCATAGGCATAAACAAATCCCGCGTGGAGTTCCTCCAGGATGGGGAGTCTGTTCCGCCGCGAAACGGATGCGGGCGCCATGCGCATGGCCGAAAGCGCCAGGATTACAGCCAGATAGCTGGTGGCGTTGAGGACAAAACAGATGCCTTCCCCGACGGTGGCCACAAGCAGGCCGGCGATGGACGGGCCGATAAGCCTGGCCCCGTTCACCAGCGATGAATTCAAGGCTATGGCATTGCCCAGATCCTCCCGGTGTTCCACCATCTCAACGACAAAGGATTGGCGGATGGGAATGTCACAGGCGTTGACAATCCCCAGGATCAAACTCAGGAGGACGATCTGCCAGACCTGGACAACTCCGGTCAGCACCACAAAGGCAAGAATCCCCGCCTGCACCATGGCCAGGGTCTGGGTGGCAAAGAGCAGCCGCCGCCGATCCCAGCGGTCTGCAAGCACACCGGCAACCGGGGCGATGAACAGGGTCGGAAGCTGACTGAAAAAGCCGATCAAACCGAGGAGCATGGCAGAGCCGGTCAGGCGATAGACCAGCCAGCTCATGGCAACCTGCTGCATCCAGGTTCCCACCAGAGACACGCCTTGGCCGACGGCAAAAAGACGGTAATTGCGGGAACGGAGGGCACGCAACAGATGGTGGAGAGGCTGCTTTTGCGCACCAATATGTTCACCGGCAGCCATTAGAATATTCCTCGAGATCCAGCAAAATCCCTTGCTTGAAGGTACGCATCATCGTGCTGATTCAACATGAGGCGTTTGATCCAAATTTAAAAAAATCTCTACAGCAGGATGCCCCTGGACAACTCCCGGTTCTTTCCTGTCACCACCCCGGCAGTGGAGGACGATTCTCTCAATATGCGGCCCGTCTTCCTCGCCAATCCCATCTGCTAACCACCATTCTGTAATGCAATGAATGCCTGCCGTGTCTTCTCAAAGAGGGTTGCCAACTGTTGGGGATAATCAACAGTGTTGGTAAAAAGCTCATTATCGGGCATATTCAGCAAGGAATCACACAGCACTGCCAGGGAGCTGGCGCCAATGTGGACGCAGGAACTCCGAAGTTTGGTCAGTGACATTTTCAATGAAAAACGATTTTTCGCCCCGGCAAACTCCTCGATTTCCCGCAGTAAGAGAGGGGTTTCAGAGAAAAACATAGCAAGCAATTCCTTGAAAAAATCTTCATCAAGGAGCTTGTATTCATTGATCAAAGGGGTGTTGAGAAAGGGACAGAGAGAGAAGTCGCTTTTCTTTTTTTCGCTTGGACAGGAGTCGGCTTCACTCCCGGAAACCGTCCCTTGATCCTCCGCCGATACGGGAATGCTGAAACAAAAGGTCGTCCCCTGCCCCTCGGAGCTTTCCACCCAAATCTGGCCACCATGGGCGGTGACAATTTTCTGGGCAATCATCAACCCCAGGCCCGTACTTTTCTCCCCGGCGGTCCCCTTGAGCGCGACGGTTTGGAATGGTTGAAAGATCCTTTGCTGATCCTCAGGGGCAATCCCCTGTCCCTGATCACGAACGGAGACGATCAGTTGCCGGTCACGATGGACGATTTCAATATTGACAATGGTCTCACACCGGGAATACTTCACCGCATTGGACAATATATTGTTGATCACCTGCTCAATCTTTGGCAGATCAATATGCACCCGGGGCAGGTTTTTACTGCGATGATACCTCAGTTCAATCTTTTTCCTTGACGCGAGGACCTGATTCAAATCAACAGCCCCTTGAACCAGGGTTTGAATATCGGTCAGCTCCAGATGCAAACCGATATTCCCGGATTCGATCTTTGAGACATCGAGCAAATCATTCAACAGGTTCAGCATAAACTGACTGGAGTTCCTTATTTTCAACATCAGGCTTGCACTCTTGTCACTCAGCACATTCTGGGGGTCTTCATGGAGAAACTCGCTGTACGCCAGAATAATGGCAAGGGGATTTCTCAGGTCATGGGCAGCCATCCCCATAAACTGATTCTTCAACTCATTGAGCCGGGTCAACATCACATTTTTTTTCTGTAACTCCCGTGACAAGTTGTTGGCATCATTGACTGCCGAGACAAGATTGACGCGAAGATTCTCCACCTCTTCGATGTCCTGCTGGCCAACCATCAAAAAGTCATCATCGAGTGGAAAAAATTTAAAATAGAGGGACTGGGGCAAACCGAACTTCGTACTGATATTTAATAATTGAGGCGTGTCGTTGAGGGCGAATAATTCATCAAGGGAGGGCAGATGACCAAAATTAACCACCACATCAAAGAGATTCCCTTTCTTGATGGTGAATCCGGACCCCACCAATTTTTCAGCATACCTGTTTATCGAAAGAATCGTCCCGTGACGATCAAGACGCATGACAAAAACCGATGCATCCTCCATCATGTACTGATATATGATCTCATGGCTCTTTCTTGGTGACATATCTGGAAAATCAGTAGGTTTTGATAATTTGCGCCAGAGAGTCGATGGACTCGACATACTGGGTTTGCGGGTAATTTTTGACGACCTCCGTCCCTCCCCATAAAAATCCCTGCCCTCCCACAATTATATCGAGAAGGGGAAAGCTATGGGTTATGCCCTGCAACATTTCATCCATCCCCTTGAGGCTCAATTGAAGACTCATGGATAAGGCCACAAGGTCAGGCTTCTTTTCATCAATACTTTTCAAGAGCTCTTGCGTTGGTGTATTGGCTCCGACGAAATACCCGTCCCAGCCATTGAGTTCAAAAATGTCCGCAACCATTTTCGCCCCAATCTGATGAAATTCCTGGGGAACACAGGCAACGATGGCGCTTTTGCCAACATGGTCGGCAGCAAACAACAGGGGATAGACCAATTGCAACAGTCCCTCAGTGATGGCCGTTGCCATGTGTTCAGTGGCCACCGAAACCTGGTTCTCCTCCCAGAGTTTGCCGATCTGGTACATCGATCGTTGAAACAAGTCCAGATAAAGGACTTTCACAGAAACCTTTGCCTCAATCAACCATTGAACCATTCTCGTGCATTCAGCCTTATTCCCAGACAGAAGGAAGGCCAGATAATCAGCATAAACCGATTCGTTTACCACCATGTTTGTCACCCCGGTCAGGAGTTATAAAGCTGATGGATCCATCACAATTTGTTGCGACAGTGTCAGGGATCCAGGATGGAGAGATTGAATTTTCAGGGGCCATTCACCGCCTGCGCAGAACCGCATCGACCTGGGCATCGGTCACCTCATTGGTGATCACCACGCTCCCAATGGCAGTGGGCAGGACATAAAAAACCGAACCGGCCACTGTCTTCTTGTCGGTGAGCAGATAGTTCTTAATCCGTTCCCGATCAAGATCTCCAGGTATCTCCGTGGGCAGTCCATAGGCGTTGATCAGGGCCGCCACCCGGCCGGCATCACTTTTCCTGCAGAGCTCACAAGCCACGGCCAGACGCAGGGCGGCAACCATCCCCATGGCCACAGCCAGTCCGTGGATAATGGAGAAATCAGAGGCCGCCTCCACGGCGTGGCCAATGGTATGGCCAAAATTGAGAATCCGGCGGAGGTCGGCTTCCCGCTCGTCCGAGGCCACAACCTCGGCCTTGATGCGGCAGCAGGTCAGGATCATCTCCTGGATACTTTCCCGATCCAGGCAGAGGATTTTGTCCAGATGACGCTCAAGGAAAACAAAAAAATCAAAATCCCGGATCACCCCATACTTGATAACCTCCGCCAGGCCCCCAAGGAGTTCCAAATGGGGCAGGGTTGTCAAGACGGCGGTGTCAATATAGACTGCCTTTGGCTGATAAAAAGCACCCACCAGATTTTTTCCTTCGGGGATATCGACACCGGTTTTTCCTCCCACCGAACTGTCAACCTGGGAGAGCAGGGTGGTGGGCACCTGAATAAAAGGAATCCCGCGCAGATACGAAGCCGCTAAAAACCCGGTGAGGTCCCCGGTCACCCCGCCGCCCAGGGCAATCAATCCATCCTTTCGGTCAAACCCCCGTTGCGCCAGGAGGCTGGCCAGTTCAGCAAAAACAGAAAGATTCTTGCTCGCCTCTCCCTGGGGAAAAGTCAGGAGTTCAGCAGCTAATCCAGCATCACTCAAAGAACGCATGAGCGTACTGCCATAGAGCCTGGCGACCTTGTCATCGGCAATGACGGCGTAGCGTTTGGCAATCCTTCGTCCGGCCAGATCGGCGCCGATATCAACCATGATACCATCTTCGATAAAAATTGGATAACTGCGGTCACCAAGACCAACATTGAATGCATGGATCATAATATTAGGAAGGGCTGAACGGAGGAAAATGGAATAAAAAAAGGAGCTCCCACCAGCGGGTGGGAGCTCCTTTCACAGACTCAGAAAAAAAGTCTTAACAGCGTATTACATGGCAGATCCAGAGGCAGCACCCTGCATTTTAACTTCAACTTTCTCGGTCAGACCGCCATAGTATTCTTTCAGCAGGTCAAGGACTTCGTTGCGGCCAAAGTGGTCAACGATATCCTCGCCGGCGGAAAGGGCCTTCCGTAGTTTGGTTCCGGAAAGGATTACGCGGGAAGACTTGTCATGGGGACAGGTACGAAGAGAAGCCATACCGTCACACTCTTTGCAATAGAAGGTCCAGTCGATCTTCATTGGCTTACAGAGAAGGTCTTTGCTGGCATCACCGGTCTGGGGAATGCGATCAAAAATCTGCTGGGCCTCGAACAGACCATAGAAGTCACCAACACCGGCATGATCACGACCGATCAGCATGTTGTTGACGCCATAGTTCTGACGGAAGGTGGCATGAAGCAGGGCCTCACGAGGACCGGCATAACGCATATCCAGGGGATACCCGGCGTTAATGACGTTGGCCTTCACAAAGTAATGATCAATGAGGATGTCAATGGCCTTTACCCGAACATTGGCAGGAATATCGCCGGCCTTCAGGTTACCGATAAGGGAGTGGATCAAAACACCGTCACAGACCTCAACGGCGATCTTGGCCAGATACTCATGGGAACGATGCATGGGGTTCCGCAGCTGGAGGGCAGCAACATTGGCCCATCCACGCTCGTCAAACATGGCGCGGGTCTGGGCAGGGGTCAGGAAAACGCCGGGATACTCAACGGGATACTCGCCCTGGGAGAGAACTTTAACGGGACCGGCAAGGTTGAACTCTTTCTGAGCCATAACCATGATAACGCCTGGATGATCTTTAGGAGCGATCTCCCAGAATTTACCACCGACAGACTCCTCGCCCTCACCGATAAAGACCTTCTCTGCTTCCCAACGCTTGTCAGCATCGGTCATCTCGTATTTCTCGGTAACTTTCATGGTGGCAAAGATCTCACCTTTTCTTACCAAGGCAATACTGTCACCCTCTTTAATACCGGCTGCATCAGCGGCAGATACGTCCAGGGTGATGGGCACGGGCCAGAAGGTCCCGTCTGCCATCTGAAAATTCTCGCAAACACCTTTCCAGTCAGCTTTCTTCATAAAGCCATCAAGGGGGCTGAAACCACCAATGCCCATCATGATCAGATCGCCTTTGGCGCGAGCAGAAATTTCAATCTGCTTCATGCCTTTAGCTGCCGCAAGCTCTGCTTCACGCTCTTTTCCTTCGAGCAAAGCACAAACTAAACCCTTTCCGCCATGTGGTGCTACCAATTTTGAAGACATAGGACCCCTCTTTTTGTTGATTTTTTTATGTGTGAATAAAAAATGCTGACCCCAACACTGGAGCAGCAACTTAATGAACAACCATTCATTTAAGCATCCCCATATTTATAGCATTTGAAAGAAATGTCAAGAAGAAAAAAGGAGTAATGAGAGCATCTTTTTATGACCTTCTTTACCCCCCTTCTGGCCTGATAATCGGACAGGCGGCAAAGGGCATCGCCCCCATCGAATCAGGGATGGTCGTTGCCGGAGAATGAAATCTTAAGGGATGGCTCGGAATCGCCTCAATCGCAGGGCATTCCCCACCACCGACACCGAACTCAAGGCCATGGCGGCTCCGGCTATCATCGGATTCAGGCTGGGGCCGCCAAAAAGGACGAGCAGACCGGCGGCCACCGGAATGCCAACGATGTTATAGGCAAATGCCCAGAAAAGATTCTGACGGATATTGACCATCACCGCCCGGGATAAGCGCAGGGCAAGGATGACGCCGTCGAGGTTGCCCTGCATAAGGACTATGTCACCGGATTCGATGGCGATATCGGTTCCCGTCCCCATGGCGATTCCCACATCGGCCACGGCCAGGGCCGGGGCGTCATTTATTCCATCACCCACCATGGCGGTCCACAACCCCTGCTGCCGCAGTTCCCTGATGGTGTCGGCTTTTTTATCCGGCAGCACCTGGGAAATGACCTCGTCAATCCCTGCCTGGGCGGCAATGGCCCTGGCCGTCAACTCCTGATCCCCAGTCAGCATGATCAGCCGCAGGCCCATCTGTTTCAGCCGCGACAGAGCTGCCGGCACCTCGGGCTTCAAGCCGTCGGCGATGGCGATGAGGGCAGCCAGGCGGCCATCCACGGCGAGAAACAGTACTGTCTTGCCCAGCCCCGAGAGACGCGCCACGTCCCCCTCTCTCCCCTCCACCACAAGCCCGTTGTCCTGGAGAAGCTGGCGGTTGCCAAAGAGAATTTTCCGCCCCTCCACCCGCCCCGAGACACCCCGGCCAATGGTCGCCACGAAATCCTCGGGCTGGCACAAGGCCATTCCCTTTGACCGAGCCGCTGCAACCAGGGCTTCGGCCAGGGGATGCTCCGAGGACTGCTCAAGCGAGGCCGCCAGAGAGAGCAGCTGTTCATCGCTCTCATCTCCACTGACATTGATCAGATCGGTGATCTCGGGACGGCCATGGGTGAGGGTACCGGTCTTGTCAAAGACCAGCACCGTTACCTTTTCCGCAAGCTCGAGAGCGGCGCCGCTCTTGACCAGAACCCCAAGCTGGGCGCCGCGCCCGGTTCCCACCATGATGGAGGTGGGGGTGGCCAGCCCCATGGCACAGGGACAGGCGATGACCAGGACCGCGATACTATAGCGGAGGGCGAGGGCGAACCCCACCCCGCCCATGAAATACCAGGCAAGGCCGGTGAACACTGCCACCACCATCACCGCCGGCACAAAGTAGAGACTCACCCGATCGGCAAGGGCGGCTATGGGGGCCTTTGAACCCTGAGCCTCCTGCACTG
Organism: Desulfocapsa sp.; assembly: GCA_013426795.1. Taxonomy (GTDB): domain Bacteria; phylum Desulfobacterota; class Desulfobulbia; order Desulfobulbales; family Desulfocapsaceae; genus UBA2270. The sequence goes on from JACDZF010000001.1 coordinate 38,904, forward strand.
TTCTGACAATCCGGGCGAGCATGGTGTTCCCCCCCACCTGCTCGGTCATGACCCGCACAACCCCGCTCTTATTGAGGGTTCCGCAGCTCACCCGGTCTCCCTCGCCCTTGCTCACCGGCAGACTCTCGCCGGTGAGCATGGACTCGTCCACCACCGTGCGGCCGCCGACAATCAGGCCGTCAACGGGAATGCGTTCACCAGGGCGGACCAGAAGCAGGTCTCCGGCCTCAATCTCTTCCACCAGTATCTCAACCTGCTCCATCTCGAGGTCGTTGTCATCCTTTTTCCTCAGGAGAATGGAACGATCCGGGGTCAGCTGCATCAACCCGGCAATGGCGTCCGAGGTGTGCGATTTGGAGCGGGTCTCCATAAATTTTCCTAAAGAGACGAGGGCAATGAGCACCCCTGCCGACTCAAAATAGAGTTCCATGGCCAGCATGGTCTGGCGGTGCGGGTCACTGCTCAGAATTATCTCCACCAGATTCCAGGTGGAAGAGAGAAAGGCGGCCCCGGTGCCCATGGCAATGAGGGAGTCCATGGTGGGTGCTCGCCGAAAAAATGCTGGAATTCCAATGAGATAAAAGCTGCGACCAAGGACCATGATGGGCAGCACCAGAGCAAACTGGATCAGGGCAAAGCGCAAAGGGTACCCATGCGGATTTATGGCTGCGGGAAGGGGCAGCCCCATCATTTCCCCCATGGAAATAGAGAGCAGGAGCGCGGCCAGACCCAGCGACCAGATGAGCCTGGTTTTCATGAGCGCCAGGCGCTGAAGGGTCTCCTGCCGTTTCCTGGCAAACTGGTCGAGCCGGGCGGTCACCGGCCTGCTCTCAAAGCCCGCCCCGGATATGGCCGCCCGGATCTGACGCTGGCTCACCTGTCCCTGCCGATAGGTCACGCGGCCGGTCTCGGTCAACAGATTGATCTGGACCGAAATCACCCCGGCCAGGGCGGAGACCACCTTCTCTATGCGGGTCGAACAGGCGGCGCAGTGCATGCCACTGATCGCGAGCTCAAGGGTCAACTCCTCCCCGGCCCCATCCTGTTCCAGCTCAAAGCCCAGCTCCTTGACCCGTGCGGCAACCGTATCAAAGGAAATGACCTCCGGGTTCCAGGAAAGCTCCATCTCCTCCGTTGCCAGGTTAACCGCCACCGACTCAACGCCGTCAATGCCCCGCAACACCCTTTCAATGCGGCTGGAGCAGGCAGCACAGTGCATCCCCTTGACCGCCACCGTTCGCTTCTGGATGGTTGACATTTCATCACCGATTTTTGCTCTATTCCTGACCAAGCCCCTTGCAAGGTATGGAATAAAGCATACCTTTCAGATTTTAACAGACACCGGAATCCCACCATGGCAATCCTGCCGGAACATTCAACCATGGGAAGGTTTACTTCCAGCATCGAAACTGGTATGATCACAGCCCCATGGAACCATAAAAAATCGTTTCCCCACTCCAGGGCCGGATGGCCTTCTTCCTTTACCCCAAGAACACTTCCATGAAAAAATTTTTCTCCGCCCTCGCCACACCCTTTCGCTGGATCGGCAGGTTTCTCACCGCCACCCGCAGCATCCTTGGAAACCTCATCTTTGTGATACTCATCTTTCTGCTTTTTGCCACACTTTTCTCCCAGAAAAAGGTGGCGATTATCAATGATGCCGCCCTGATCCTTTCCCTCTCCGGCACCATCGTTGAAGAAAAGCAGACTGCCAATCCCCTCACCGAACTGATCGCCGAGATGACTCCAGATCAACAGGCACCGGCGGAAACCCTGCTTCAGGATATCCTCGACGCCATCCATCACGCCGCCACCGACACCCGGATCAAATGTATCCTTTTGGACTTAAAGGAGCTGGACACCATTGGGCTTGATCAGATGCAGACCATCGGCGAGGCCTTGAACCAGTTTAAAAAGAGCGGCAAGAAGGTGATCGCGGCGGAAGACTTTTACCGGCAGAAGACCTATTATCTCGCCTCCTTCGCCTCCGAGATTTACCTCAACCCCATGGGTGGCGTCGATCTGCACGGCTTTGGCTCCTACCAGCTCTTTTTCCGCGAGGCCCTGGATAAATTACGGATCAACTATCACGTCTTCCGGGTCGGCGCCTACAAATCAGCCGTGGAGCCCATCATCCGTGACTCCATGTCCAAGGAAGCCAAAGACCAGACGCTGGGACTGCTCACCTCTCTCTGGACCATGTTCACCGCTGATATCACCAGACAACGCGCCCTCCCCGCCGATGCCATTGACCAGTATGCCAATAACATCCCCCTCAAACTTGCGGCATCAGGGGGGGACACCGCCAAAATGGCCCTGGACTTCAAGCTGGTGGATGGGCTCAAGAACCGCGCCGAGCTGCGTGACTATCTGGCCCAGCAGAGCTCCGTCTCTCCCGATTCCGGTTTCAGCCAGGTTCCCCTGCAAACCTATCTGCGGACCATCACTCCTTCCTACCAGCCGCCCCTGGTTGCAGCTGACAACACCATCGGCGTCATTATCGCCGAGGGCATGATCCTGGACGGAATTCAGTCGGCGGGCACCATTGGCGGCAACTCTCTGTCAGCCTTAATCCGCAAGGCCCGCCTTGACCCGACGGTCAAGGCCGTGATCCTGCGGGTCAACTCCGGAGGTGGCTCGGCCTTTGCCTCCGAGATCATCCGCCAGGAGATCCTTAATCTGAAAAAAAGCAACAAACCACTGGTGATATCCATGGGCTCCACCGCCGCCTCCGGCGGCTACTGGATCTCTGCCGATGCCGATGAAATATGGGCGTCACCGGCCACGATCACCGGTTCCATCGGCATCTTTGCCGGCATCCCCACCTTTGAAAATACCCTGGCCAGCCTGGGAGTTCACAGTGACGGCGTCGGCACCACCCAACTGGCCTCCGGCCTGAACCTGACCCGCCCCCTTGCTCCTCCATTGAAAGAGGCCATCCAGATGACCCTGGATCATGGCTACCGGCAATTTCTGTCCCTGGTGGCCACGGGCCGCAACATGAGTATGGATAAGGTCAAAACAGTGGCGGAAGGAAGGGTTTTTGTCGGCACGGAAGCGCAGAAACTGGGACTGGTGGATAAAATCGGGACCCTCGAAGACGCCATTGCCTCGGCTGCCAAGCTGGCCAAAGTTGACACCTACACCGCCAGTTATATTCAACGCCCCCGTACCGTCAGCGAAGAACTGCTGGAGCTCTTCAATGGCAAGGTCACTGCCGCCCTGCTGCCCCACCTGCTTTCCCGGCCCCTGGCACAACAGCTTGCCCGACTGGCCGCCCCGGTCAATGAGTTTTTACTTTTCAACGATCCGGCAGGCCTCTACGCCTATTCCCTGATTCACGGGCCGTCACTGCTTGAACCCTGATGAGTCGTTGCACCAAGCACCTTCTCAAGTCTCAGCAATGAGCGGACAGAACAGTGACCATATCCCTGTCGGCTGACACCCTCTCGTCGCTCTGGCTTCACCTGCTCTGGCCGCTGATTCGACTGATTGGCATCCTCTCCGTCAGCCTCTTTGTCGCCAACCTCATTGAATCCCTCCACTGGACCAGCCGGATTGCCGCCCTGGCCCGGCCCCTGCTGCGCCACGGCAACCTCTCCGACACCGCCAGCGCCTCCTTCACCATGGCTCTCATTTCCGGAATCAGCGCCAACACCATGCTGGCAGAGGCCTACGAGCAGAAGAAGATCACCCGAAAAGAACTGATCCTGGCCAATCTGTTCAACTCCCTGCCCACCTATTTCCTCCATCTGCCCACCGTCTCCTTCATTGCCGTACCCATGATCAAGGGCGCGGCGGTCATCTATGTGGGCCTCACCTTCGGCGCCGCCATCCTCCGCACCGTCCTTATCCTCCTGCTCAGCCGTTTCATCCTTCCCCGGCCCCATCGACAGGAGACGGCCCAGGTCGAAGGGCCGGAAGAGGCCGCTGGTGGCTGGAACGCCATTCTCACCAGGAGCTGGGTACGCTTTCAGATCCGTATCCGCAGTGTTGTCCATTTCACCATCCCGATCTATATTCTTTTCTATCTCCTCCACAAAGGTGGTATCTTTGACGCCATGGAAAGGATCATGGCCGCATATTTTTCCTTTTTGCCCTGGCTCACCCCCCAATCCATGGGGATTATCACCCTCCAGCTGGCCGCCGAATTCACCGCCGGCCTGGCGGCGGCCGGGGCCCTGCTGGCGGCAGGCGACATGAGCTCGCGGGAGATTATCCTGGCGCTGCTGGTGGGCAATATTCTCTCATCTCCCATCCGCGCCATTCGACATCAATTTCCCTATTATGCCGGGATTTTTCCGCCCAGGGTGGCCGCTGAGCTGATCTTTTACAACCAGTTCTTCCGGGTCGGCAGCCTGATGCTCATGGGGTGCCTCTATTTTTTTCTCTCATAACCTTAAATCCGGCAGCTCCCAGACGGGAAGCAGCCACACCCCTCTCACCCAAAGGAACCCCAGTCAATGAATCGCCTGCTTGCCCTGATTCCCAATCTCCTCTCCGCCCTGCGACTGGCCCTTGCCTGCCTCTTTCCCTTTGCTCCCCAGGAAATGTGGGTCTGGCTTATCCTTGCCAGCGGCACCAGTGATTTTCTCGACGGCTGGTGCGCCAGACGGTGGCAGGTCACAAGCTGGCAGGGTGGATTGATGGACGCCGTGGCCGACAAGTTGTTCATGCTCTCCGCCCTGTTCACCTTTGCCGTGGCTGGAGAATTCCCGGCCTGGTGGATTCCGGCGGTGATCTCCCGGGATCTCACCGTCGCCGTTGCCGCCGCTTACACCGCGGCCATCGGCTCCTGGGGGGCATTCCGCGATATGGGGGCACGCTGGTCAGGCAAACTGGCCACCGCCGGCCAATTTCTCCTTCTCCTCACCGTGGCCCTGCTGCCGGCGGCAATCCCTCTTGTTCTGATCCTCACCGTTCTCGCCAGCGCCATTGCGGCCGGCGATTACGGGCTGCTTTTTTATCAGGCCCTCAAGCGCCGGAAGAGGGGGGAGTAAAGGCCGCCCGGCGAGTTCTGAACCCGGCGGATACCCCTCGCCATTGGCACGGCGGACATATCTGTCTGCCCGATCACCGTCCCATCTTCACCAACTCCCGGGCCCCCCGCTACACCGCCTCCGGCACATGGAAATATCAGACGATGACCGGCTCCACCAGCCGGGGCGCCGGTGCCTCCAGCATCCCCCTGCGTTGTTACTGCCCCGGCGAAATCACCCTGATTACCCTGGCCAAGGGGGATGGGATGGCCCACTGATCCCGGATCGGGACGGTGGAACGCTCCATGTTCCCGTCGCTCAAGCAGGATTCCCTCCCCTGCCATGGACTGCATGGGAGGAACTGTGTCGAAAGTCCAGAGAGCTCACCCGCCGGCATCTCCTGAGATATCTCCGCCGCACCACCCCCTCCCCTGCCCTCCGCGTAACAAGCTTTCCTACAGCGCTGTAAGCCCTTTGCTTACAAAAAAAACTAAATAAGACAAGGTACATATCCGTATAGGTTGTTATTCGTTGTCATAAGGAAATTTATTGTTTTTGCATGAATAGAAACTATACCATTCTCAAAAGTTGTGAAGAATGACATCCCTGGATAGTTAGGTTTTCGCTCATTTCCACCGTCAATTTTTTCCTGGAAAGATTCTTTGATGATCGATTTTATACCAGAGAAAGAGTACCAGAGCCTTCATGCCGGTTATGGTCCAGCTTCACCCGCCTCTGCCGTTTCCCGTCACCCAGCCGGGAATAACGGGCAGGTGATTAATGTCGGGAGAGAGCATGTCTGTGTCCTCAGTTTTGAAGACGGACTTTCCACCAGCCACGATTCCTTCTTGAGGCTGGGAGAGCTTGCCGCCGGCAGCGGTATCGCCGTGCCTGAGTCCGGACAGGGGGTGGTCTGTTTAAGGGCTGCCCAGGATGGCTTACTCCTGGTGAATGAACAGGCGATGGGCCTTATTCACGGTATTGATGCCGTCATTTGCCAGTCCTTACCGAACAATGAAGTCGTTCTGAAAAGTCAGGTTGTGGCCAGGTTGCAGAGGGTTTCACCCAGGATCGGAGAGGAAAAGCTGCAACAGGTGGAAGACATCTGTCACCAGCATCGCCCGATCATCGACGTTGTACCCTTCAAGCAGTTCCGTGTCGGGATCGTAACTGTCGGCAGAGCTGCGCCGGGCAACTGGAAGGATGATATGATAACCCCCCTTCTCAGCGAAAAATTCAAGGAATTCGGCAGCTCCATTCTTCGTCTGGAATACGTTGCTGCGGATATTGACTCCGCCCTTGCCGCAATCCATAAAAGTATCCGTTACGGCGCTGATATGATTGCCCTGGTGCATAGCCTTGCGCCTGAACCATACACGACCCTGCTGAATGCCTTGCAAACTCAGAGCGGCACCCAAGGCCTTAGGGTATATCCGGGAGAGTTTTTTTCCTGTTCCTGGCTCGGCCCCATTCCCGTTCTCCGCTTTGAGGCCACCTGCGAGGGGAAACTCGTAGAATCGCTTATTGACCAGGTCATTCCCCGCTTTCTGGCAGGGATCGAGATTACTCGGGACGACGTTGAGGCCCTTCGAGGAGATGGTTTTAACCCCCCGGGTCGGTCATAAAAATATTCCAATGTCTGTATATCAGGCTGATACCGGAAATCAGTCAATGGCATACGATGGGGCTTCCATCATATGCCATTGACTGATTTCCTCGCAACATCCCCATCACCGCACAAGGAGGCCGTATGAAAATCAGCAGGAGAAGATTCCTGTCCATGTCCGGAGCCATAGGATCAGGTGTCGCCCTGTCCTCGCTCGGACTGGATCTCACCGCTCTCAAGGCGCATGCCGCAGAGCTCAACAAGACGGATCAAGTCCGCATGGCCAGACAGTCGACGACGATCTGCTGTTACTGTTCGGTGGGCTGCAGCCTGATCTGCAGCACCGACAAGATGACCGGCAAGATCTTCAACATTGAAGGTGATCCGGACCATCCGATCAACGAAGGATCCCTCTGCGCCAAAGGTGCCGGTCTCTTCGGGATGACCGAGGTCAACCAGCACCGCCTGCGCAAGGTTCTCTACCGGGCCCCGAAAAGCAATAAGTGGGAAGAGAAGGACTGGGACTGGAGCCTCAAACGCATCGCCCGTCTGGTCAAGGACACACGCGACAAGGATTTCATCACCCACAACGAAAAGGGCGAGCTGGTCAACCGCGTCGAGAGCATCGCCCACTACGGTACCTCAAACATCAACAACGAAGAATGCTGGACCTTGAGTGTCGCCTGCCGTGCCATGGGCCTTATCAACATCGATCACCAGGCCCGCGTCTGACACAGCCCTTCCGTATCGGCTCTGGGAGAGTCGTTTGGTCGTGGTTCGATGACAAATCATTATATAGACCTGAAGAACAGTGACTGCATCCTCATTATGGGAAGCAATGCCGCTGAAAATCACCCCATCGCCTTCAAGTGGATTCTCCGCGCCAAGGACCGGGGCGCCAAAATCATCCATGTGGATCCCCGCTATACCCGCACCTCAGCCCGTTGCGATTATCATGTACCCCTGCGCTCCGGTACCGATATCGCCTTCCTGGGCGGTATGATCAAGCACATCATCGACAACAACATGATCCAGGAAGAGTACGTGAAGTATTACACCAATGCCTCGCAGATCGTTAATCCTGACTTCAGCTTCAAGGATGGCCTTTTCTCCGGATATAATGCCGAGAAACGCAGCTATAAAAAAGATACCTGGACCACCATGAAAGACGAGGCGGGGATTCCCATCCGCGACTACACCCTTCAGGATCCCCACTGCGTCTATCAGATGCTGAAGAAGCATTATGACCGCTATACCCTGGATATGGTTTCGTCGATCACCGGTGTCTCCAAGGAAGATCTGCTCCTGGTCTATAACGAGTACGGCGCCACCGGTGCCAAAGACAAGGCCGGAACCGAATGTTACGCCCTCGGCTGGACCCATCATACCGTGGGCAGCCAGAACATCCGCGCCATGTCCATCATCCAGCTGCTCCTTGGCAATATGGGCGTCTGCGGCGGCGGGATCAACGCCCTGCGCGGCGAGCCCAATGTCCAGGGGTCCACCGATCATGCCATCCTTTACAACATCCTCCCCGGATATCTGAAGATGCCCTCCGGACCTGTGGACACCCTGGCCAAGTATATTGAAAAATATACCCCCAAGTCCACCGATCCTCAGTCAGTAAACTGGTACCAGAACTACCCCAAATACACCGTCAGTTTCCTCAAGGCCATATGGGGTGACAAGGCGACAGCCGAGAACGAATTCGGCTATTCCTGGCTGCCCAAGCTGGACGACGGCAAACATTACTCCATCCTTCACACCTACGACGCCATGTATGCCGGCAAAATCAAGGGTTTCTTTGCCTATGGCTCCAACGTTGCGGTCAGCTCACCGAACAGCACCAAGGTGCGTCGCAGTCTGGAAAAACTGAAATGGATGGTCAACGTCAATATCTTCGATAACGAGACGGCCTCCTTCTGGAAGGCTCCAGGCGTTGATTCAAACGCCATCGATACCGAGGTCTTCCTCCTGCCGGCTGCCGCCAGCATGGAAAAGGAAGGCAGCCAGAGCAACTCCGGCCGCCTGGTGCAGTGGCGCTACAAGGCTGCCAATCCGCCGGGAGATGCCTGGGCCGATGGTGACATCACCATGAAACTCATGGACACCCTTCGTGAACTCTACAAGAAGGAAGGCGGAGCGTTCCCGGAACAGATCCTGAATCTCAAGTGGGATTACCGGGATGCGTCCGGGAAGTTTGATGCGCTGAAGGTCTCCAAGCAGATCAATGGCCACTACACTCAGGATGTGACCATCATCGACCCGGTAACCGGCGCCAAGGAAGAAAACAAGAAGGGTGAAACTGTCCCGACTTTTGCCAAACTGATGGCCGACGGCTCCACCTCCAGCGGCAATTGGGTTATGGCCGGCAGTTTTGACCAGAAGGGTCTGAACAAGATGGCGAAGCGGGGCAAGGAAGATCCAACGGGTCTTGGCCTTTATCCCGAGTGGGCCTTTGCCTGGCCGCTCAATCGGCGTATTATCTACAACCGCGCCTCCTGCGATCTCGAAGGCAAGCCCTACAATCCAAATATGAAGCTCCTGGAATGGGTGGGAGATAAATGGGTGGGAGATGTTCCCGATGGCCCCGCGCCGCCAATGGCCAATAAAGAAAAGGGGAAAATGCCCTTTATCATGAAGGTTGATGGCGTCGGAGCTATATTTGGACCAGGCATGGTCGAAGGCCCCTTCCCGGAACATTATGAACCTCTGGAGGGACCACTCGCCAAAAATCTGATGTCAGGTCAGTCGCTCAATCCCGCCGTCACACCCTTCAAGAGTGATCTTGACAAGGTGGCCAATGCGGACAGCAAGTACCCCTTTGTCTGTACGACATACTCCGCCACCGAGCACTGGTGCTCCGGCTTTACCCGCTGGCAGCCATGGCTTCTGGAGATGATGCCTGAAGCCTATCTCGAGATTGGAGAAAAACTGGCAAAAAGCCTGGGAATTAAAAATGGTGAGACCATCAAGGTTGCCTCCATCCGTGGTGAATTGAAGTGTGTTGCCATGGTTACCAAACGGTTGGTACCATTCCAAATCGACGGCAAAACCGTCCATGAAGTAGGTATGCCGTTCAATTATGGCTGGCGCTTCCCGGAAGACGCTACTGACGCATCGGCCAATTATCTGACGCCTTCCATTGGCTGCCCCAATACTTTCTGTCCCGAGTATAAGGCATTCATGGTTAACGTCAGTAAGGCTTAAGGGGGAGAGAGAATATGAAAAAGGAACTCGTAAAATTAATCGATCTGTCCCGCTGTACTGCCTGTCGCGGCTGCCAGGTGGCTTGCAAACAATGGAACGAACTGCCGGCCAAACGGACCAGAAACCTCGGCAGCTACCAGAATCCACCGGATCTCCAGTGGAATACCTGGACCCTGATCCGTTTCCAGGAGCACGAAAAGAAAGACGGGAAGGTCAACTGGCTTTTCCGCAAGGACGGCTGTATGCACTGCACCGATGCGGCCTGTATCAAGGTCTGCCCCACCGGTGCCCTGTACCATACGGAGTTTGGCTCGGTGAGTATGCATGCCGACAAGTGCATTGGCTGTAAGGCCTGCATCACCGCCTGTCCCTTCAGCGTACCCAAGTATGACCCTGAAACCAATAAGATCGCCAAATGCGATCTCTGCTACACCCGTCTCCAGGTCAATCAACCACCGGCCTGTGTTCTGTCCTGCCCCACCGGGGCCCTGCAGATCGGAGCAAAGGATGCGATGATCAAAAAGGCCTACGCCAGGGCGGCGGAACTGGGTGGAGACGCCAATGTGTATGGCGACAAGTTTGTTAATGGTACCCATGTTGTCTATGTTCTGCCGGAAAGGGCCGACGTCTATGACCATCTGCCGGTGGACCCCAAGGTACCGCTGGAAATGATTATCTGGAAAGATGTCCTCAAACCGGCTGCACTTCTGACTGCCGGTGCTGTCGTGGCTGGCTGCTTCCTCCACTATATAACACACGGTCCCAAAACCCCGGACGACGAAACCACCTGTGAAGGAGGGAACAAATCATGAAAAAAGGAATGATTAAGGCCACTGGCCCGTTTGAACGCGTCGTGCACTGGTGTGTGGCATTATCCTGCCTCCTGTTGTGCCTTACCGGTATGGGAATGATGTTTCACTCCTTAAATGGGATCGGCACCATGGTTGGGGGAATGGCAAATCTGAAGACGATCCATAATTTTGGCGGAATCTTTTTCGCCATCAGCCTGGTCTTTACCATCGGTATGTGGTGGAAAGAAGCCGGCCTGTTCTCTTTCCCTGAGGACTGGCAGTGGATCATGGCGGGTGGCGGCTATCTCTGGCATGTTGAAAATATGCCGGAGGTGGGCAAGTACAATCCCGGCCAGAAGATGTTCTTTCTGGCGGTCGCCCTGTTTGGCGCGGTTATGGTGGTCAGCGGGCTGATCATCTGGTTTCCCTTCAGTTTTGCGGTGTCGCTGGTCCGGATGATGTATGTCCTGCACGCCCTGGGCTTCGTGATTATTTTCGCCTTCTTCTTTATCCATTTGTATCTGGTCACCGTTGGTGCACCCGGTTCAGCCCCTGCCATGTTCACCGGCTGGGTTACAAAGGCCTGGGTCAAGAAACAGCACCCAAAATGGCTGAAAGAGATGGAAGAGGATGGCACCCTGGTGGTCTATGGTGAAGAAAAGTGTTCCAAAAAAGGACGTTGTTGATCCTTTCCATATCCATTAAGGTGTGAGGGTTTGTTTGGAATCCCTCTGCATGATACAAAGGATCGGGGTGTGCAAACGCCCCGGTCTTTTGCATGTCAAGCCAATGGAGTTTTTATCAAGTCAACAATATCTCTTAAAGGTTTTTTATCATGGTAAGCAGCAATGACGATATCGAAACACTGGCAGAGGAAATAGAGCAGGCTCGCACGGCTCTCCCCCATATCGCCAGTCTGCTTAATGCCTTCGGTCCCCTGATGATGGGCAGAAGCCGCTGGCTTATGGAGGTGCAGGAGGACCCCAAAAAAATCCCGGTTGATCCAATCCAGTACCATGACGGCAAGCCTCTCAGCGAGCAGGGCTCGCTTTTTTCCCCTGAAGATCCCTGGCAAAGTGCCGGTTTGGCCGTAGCCCAGGCCATCGCCTTGGGATTCCCCAATGCAGCCAGGAGTATGACTGCCCTTTCCAGTCTGATCGCCGATGGGAGGGTCGATTGCTCCTCCCTTATCACTTTGTCCGAGCTGGACGATGATGCCCAGCTCACGGCCCGTGCCGTCGAGCTCGCCATGGAGCTGGAGATTCTGCTCCTTTTTCTGAGATTCCTGGGTCGGTTTCTGCTCACCAGAATAGCCCGGGATATGGCCGACGAGCTTGCCCCTCTCTCCTGGAGCAAGGGCTATTGTCCGGTATGCGGCACTTTCCCGCATCTGGCCATCCTCAGAGAACATGGCCAGAGGTGGCTGCAATGCGGTGAGTGCGGTCATGAATGGAAGTTCCCCCGCCTGCAATGCCCCCATTGCGAGCATGAAGACCCGGCTGATACGAGCTATCTTTTTGTTGCTGGAAACAAAGAGGACACCGCCTTCACCTGTAGCCAATGCCAAAGATACCTGGTGACCAGCAGTCGTCCGGCGGAACTGCACCAGAGCCCTGCCGACCTCATCGCCATCACCCTTGCCCATCTGGATATTCTCCTCCAGGAAAACGGCTTTACGCCCATGGCCGAGTGCGAATGGAATACCCTTGGATCTCCGCAGGTATGAGAAGAGCAGGGGCCTCTCTTCGTGATGGTCCTGTTTTCCTTGGGCTCCACTCCGTCTGCATGTATTTTTTGATTCCAGGTTCTGGAACAATGGCAGGAAAAGGCCTGAACCGCTTTTCCTGCCTTACCGGAGGTGAGCGCCATCAAAGCTGGAAACTGTTGACAAAGAAATCCATCAATGATTATGAAACAGCTCATCCTTCCTTTCAAACCGAATAAACGCTATGAAGTCCATCCAGATGCCTAAACTTTTATCCACCAAAGAAGTTGCCGATCTGCTTAACGTCAATGAGAAGATGGTCTATTCACTGGTCAACGAGAAGGGTTTACCGGCCACCAAGGTTACCGGTAAATGGCTGTTTCCCCTCCGTCTGGTGGAAGAATGGCTCGACTCCCATGTCATCAATTACAAACGATCGGATATCGCCCTCTCCACCGATGACGGCGTCCTTCTCATCGCCGGCAGCGACGACCTTCTTTTCCAGAGGGCTCTTTCCCTGTATCACTCCAAACGCAAGGACATGGTGGCATTTTTCGCCAACCTCGGCAGCATGGGTGGACTGACCAGTCTGCGCCGGGGCCTCTGCCATATCGGTGTCTGTCATCTCCTCCAGGATGAGAAGAATGAGTACAACTTTGACTTTGCTGACCAGGAGCTGGATCGCGCCCCGATATTCGTCAATTTCAGCCAGCGGGAACAGGGCATCCTGATTCGCAAGGGGAATCCCAAGGGAATCCGGTCGGTGAGTGATTTCGCGAGAGACGACGTGCGCATCGTCAATCGACAACTGGGCACCGGCACCCGCCTTCTGCTGGACTATGAGATTTCACGATCAGCCATTTCGGCCTCCGATATTGCCGGCTACCATGATGTAGTTCCCCGCCATCTTGACGCTGGACTTGAGGTGCTTTCCGGTCGCGCGGATGCGGCCCCGGCCATCCGTGCCGTGGCCGGTCTGCTTGACCTTGACTTTATTTCCCTGCGCTGGGAGCGGTTTGATCTGCTGATCAGCCGTGACCGCTTCCTGGAACGAGGAATCCAGAATTTTATCAGCCTCCTCCATGATCAAGAGTTCAAGAATCTTGCGCAGTCATTTTCCGGCTATGATCTCTCCCTCAGTGGGACCATGCTGTATCCAGATAATTTAACCAACAAGGAGTAGAACATGATGAAACGATTATTGGCACTATTAGGTATTTGTCTCTTGAGCTCGGTTCTTGGTACCTCGGCCCAGGCCGAAGACAAGGTCTTGAAGATGTCCACCACCACCAGCACCGAGGCCTCGGGGCTTCTCAACATCCTGCTTCCGGCCTTTGAAAAGGATACCGGCATCAAGGTCAAGGTCATCGCCAAGGGAACGGGAGCTGCCATTAAAGATGGTGAAGACGGCAACGTCGATGTTATTTTTGTCCATGCCGTGGATCGCGAGATGAAATTTGTGCAGGACGGTTTCGGCACCAAACGCTATCCGGTCATGCACAATGACTTTATTCTGCTCGGGCCTGCGGCTGATCCGGCAGGGATCAAGGGAATGAAGGATTCTCCGGCGGCCCTGAAAAAGCTTGCCATGGCCAAGGCCCCCTTTATTTCCCGGGGAGATGACAGCGGCACCCATACCAAGGAACTCGAAGTGTGGAAGGCAAGCGGAGTTGCCATGGCTGACAAGAAAATCACCATGGCCAAAGACGGGAAGGATGTGGAGGTTGCCAGCAAGAGCCCTGCCAATTCTGAAGCCTGGTACTTCTCCATCGGCCAGGGAATGGGCAAGACCCTGACCTTCGCCGATGAAAAACAGGCCTACACCCTCTCTGACCGCGGCACCTATATCGCCTATAAATACGGGAAAAAACCAGCCATCGGCCTGGAAATTCTGGTGGAAGGTGATGCCGATCTTGCCAACCCCTACGGGATTATTCCGGTCAATCCCGCCAAGTTTCCCCATGTCCAGTATGATATGACCATGCAGTTTGTCAACTGGCTTACCGGCGAGCCCGGCCAGAAACTGATCGGCGGTTTTCTCCTGGAAGGGAAACAACTGTTCTTTCCTGACGTCATCAAATAGTTGATTGATATTTTCGGGGGGGAATAAAGTGTGGCAGCACACTCCCCCCCCTTTTTTAGCCTGGAGCGGGAACACCGCTCACCTACCGACCCGGCTCCGATGGATCTTCTTGTTGACAGCACTCGATCAGCGTTCCTGCTTTTTTTAGCCTGCGACCCTGAGCTGCTCGATATCGTCTGGATATCAATGATGACCAGCGGCACGTCCACTCTTATAGCCGCCCTGTTCGGGGTTCCCGCCGGCTTTTTCATTGCCCACGGCAATTTTCCCGGCAAGCGCCTGCTCCTCACCATCCTGAACACCTTGCTGGCCCTGCCCACCGTGGTCATCGGCCTGCTGGTCTATGCCTTTATCTCGCGCCGGGGAGTGTTCGGCTCCCTCGATCTGCTCTACACCCAGACGGCCATGATTATCGGGCAGGTTATTCTGGTGACCCCCCTGGTCACCTCTCTGGTTCTCGCGGCCATCAGTCGCATTGACTCGCGATACCGCAAAACGGCCATGACCCTTGGGGCCAACGACACCCAGGTGGCCCTTGTCATTCTGCGGGAGGCGCGTTTTGGTATCTGCGCCGCGATCATTGCCGCCTTTGGCCGGGTGATTGCTGAGATTGGTATCAGCATGATGCTGGGCGGCAATGCCAGGGGCTTTACCCGGACCATGACCACGGCCATGGCGCTTGAATACGACAAGGGCGAGTTCGTGCTGGCAGTGGCACTGGGGCTGACCCTGATGACCATCGCCTTCGCGCTGAACATGCTCTTTCATTTTTTCCAGGGAAGGATCGAGAGTGATGTTGTATGAACTGCGGGGTGTGACCCGGGAATTCAAGGGGCGGAAGGTCCTGGATCTGCCGCATCTTGCCATTGAATCCGGTAAAATCTATTCCCTTATCGGTCCAAACGGTGCGGGCAAGACAAGGCTGCTCAACATCCTTGCCTTCCTTGACCGGCCAACGGCAGGCGAAATCGACTTTTGCGGGAAACAGGTCACTTCCAGCAAGCAAGGCCTGCTTGCCTTGCGGCGGCGAGTGGTGCTGGTTGATCAGTATCCGATCCTTTTCACCGGCCCGGTCTGGAAGAATGTCGAATTCGGGCTGAAAGTGCGGGGTGTGGCGCGCCAGGAAAGGAGTGATCGGGTCCATGAAGTGTTATCCCTGGTCGGCATGGAGGATTTTTTCAAAGCAGCGGCCGAAAAACTTTCCGGTGGTGAAACCAAACGGGTTGCTCTGGCGATGGCCCTTGCCGTTCGTCCGGAAGTGCTCCTCTGTGACGAACCCTGTGCCAATGTAGATGAAGAGAATCAGAAAATAATCATCCAGATTCTTGACCGGATCAACCGGGAGCAGAGCGCCTCAATTATCTTTTCCACCCATTATCTGGCCCAAGGACGCAGCCTGGCCCATGACGAACTGCACCTTGAGCACGGCAGATTATGCGTCAAGTCCGAACAGTCTCAAGGTCAGGTTTTGCCTGTGAATTGAAACCATTGCCAACTTCACTGAATGATGGCCAACCCGGTTTCTTTCAGGACGCGACCAGAGTAGTGTAGTTCTTTTCATTCACTTCATCTTTATTTTCGAACAGTTCCATACATTCCCAGTATTTTTTACGGCATCATTGTATTTTTTTTCCACAGCATATATAAGCTTCTAGGGAAATGCGATTTTCCGGGAAACAAAGAATGATCCGACAACCATTGTCTTTCAAAGGACACCAAGACTTCATGGGGTAGAATAAGTCCTGAATCATCCTGGCCTTTTCTGCTTGAGAGACGATCCATTCCAATTACTTTGGAGAAAATAATGAAAATTTTCAATAAAATTGCAACATTAGCAGCTCTACTAGTGCTTTCATCACCCTGGTCCGTATCGGCTGAATCCCTCTCCCTTTATGCTGCTGGAAGTTTGAAAGAAGCCATGGGCGAGATAGCGGCCTCCTATGAAAAAAGCTATACGACAAAAGTTTCCACAAAATTCGGCCCCAGCGGCCTGTTGAGAAAGGCCATCGAGGGAGGCGAGAATCCTGATGTTTTCGCTTCTGCCGACATGGATCATCCGCAAGCGCTTGCCTCCGGCAAATGGGGAAGTCCGGTTGTCCTCTTTACCCGAAATCAACTTTGCGCTGTGGCTCAGTCCAATGTTGAAGTAACATCAGAGAATTTCCTGAATACCCTGTTGGACAAGGACATACGAGTGGGCACGTCAACCCCGAAAGCAGACCCAAGCGGAGACTATGCCTGGGAACTCTTTAAAAAGGCCGACACAATTAAGGCAGGGAACTTCACATCACTTTCCGAAAAGGCACTCCAGCTCACTGGCGGTCCAGACAGTGCCAAGGCTCCGGAAGGACGGAACCAGTATGGATGGGTAATGGCCGAGAAGAAGGCGGACATCTTCCTCACCTATTGCACCAACGCTGTCCTGGCCCAAAAAGATTTCCAATCCCTGAAAATCGTCCGGATCCCGGCAAATCTTTCTGTGGGCGCCGACTACGGCCTTTTAGTCCGGAATAGTGCATCCACTGAGGCATGGCGACTGGCCATGTTTATCTTGTCTCCCGAAGGGCAAAAGATCCTGCGTGCCTATGGATTTGAGGCCTCAGCAATTCCCCAGGAGAAAAAATAGTCCCAGAGTATGATTTGGTTTGCCCGGACGATGACAACTGGAGTATTCTTGGCGCGTTCATGAGACTGCAGTTGTCATAAGGATCAGATGCCAGACATCCCGCCAGTATGACAGACGCAGAGACAGCTTTGCCCATATTCACGGATAACCCCAGGTGACCAGGACTCTCTCCTGCCATTATATGATGGTCGTTGGAGTTCTTGCCCGGGCTTTAAGGCCACCCAACCCATCCCGATCAATGGCTGGGCTACTCCATTTTTATTCAGCAAACGCAACGGAGTCAGAACTCAATTCACCGTTGCACATCATAATCAAGACAGCAAAGCAAAGGAGGAAGGAATGAAAAAGTATGGCGCGGAGTTTTTTGGAACTTTCTGGTTGGTCCTGGGCGGGTGCGGGAGTGCGGTTTTAGGGGCGGCGTTTCCAAATCTCGGCATCGGACACTTAGGGGTGGCGCTGGCATTTGGTTTGACCGTCCTCACCATGGCCTTTACCATCGGCCACATATCCGGATGTCATCTCAACCCGGCCGTGTCTTTTGGCCTTTGGGCCGGCGGTCGCTTCCCGGCAAAAGAGCTGGTTCCCTACATTGCCGCCCAGGTTTTAGGCGGCATTGTCGCTGGTGGTGTTCTCTACCTTATCGCCAGCGGCAAGGCCGGCTTTGAACTCTCCGCCGGCTTTGCGTCAAACGGCTATGGCGCCCATTCGCCGGGCGGCTACAGCCTCTTTGCGGCTCTCATCAGTGAAGTCGTCATGACCATGATGTTTCTCATCGTCATTATGGGCAGCACCGACAAACGGGCGCCGCAGGGTTTTGCCCCTATTTCCATCGGCCTCTGCCTGACCCTTATCCATCTGATCAGCATCCCGGTCACCAACACCTCGGTGAACCCTGCCCGCAGCACCGCGGTTGCCCTGTTTGTCGGCGACTGGGCGCTGGCCCAGCTCTGGCTGTTCTGGGTGGCTCCCATCATTGGCGGGATCCTTGGCGCTCTGATCTATCGCTTTCTCATCAGTGAAGAGAGCTAACTCCAGGTAACCGGAAAGAACCAGGGACATATCCTCGGCAGCAGCTTCATCATCAGGAAATCGTCCCAGACCGCCTGAAGCTGTGCGTCATCAGAAGGATTGAAGCAGACCACCGACAGCAGAGCCTCGTTCAAGGCGCGATGGGCCAAGACAAACGGGGTATCTTTGAAGATTCCGTTAACGGCCTCGAGCAGGTTGATGGTTCGCTCTCCGTCCGGATCAGCTTTCACACCGGAGAGATCGTTTAGGGGGTATCTGCGACAGAACGGGGAAGCCAAACGTCTTCGGGCGGTTCTCCGGCGCAAAAAACTGTCCGTAATCATTTCGGAAAAATTCGCCGAAGTCGATGGTCAGGGCACGGTCAATCACCTTGCGGGAGAATCCGTGCGTGGTTTCATCCATAGTAACCGTACCGGCCACAATGTTTGCAGAGATCAGGAAGGGGTGCTATTCACCATACATTTCTGTAATGATTCTGCGTAACTGTGAAGCATTATTAGCAGGTAACTCATCAATTTTTTTCTTTAGCCGTGCTTTGCTGATTGTTCGTATCTGATCGACAGCAACTTCAGCCTGTTTGCCGGTACAGGAAATCTGAAGGCGTGTTCTCCATGTTTGGTGGATTTTTGAAGTTATCGGGCAAATAACAACCGTTTCTAAATATTTGTTCATGGCGTCATCGCTGATTATCACGACCGGTCGGATTTTGTTGATTTCGCTGCCGAGGGTCGGGTTCAGATCTGCAAAATAGATTTCGTATCGCTTAGGCGTCAAAGTCGTCCTCCTCAAATCCGTCAAGGATGGTTTGGTCATATTCATTCCAGTCTTCATCCTCGTTCGCCATAGCTTTATAGGTGTCAGTCCAGGAGAGTTTGTCGTCCTGCTTTTTTCGAAGGAGAAGCCCCTGGGCGGTTTCTTCCAGAATCAGGGAATGAGTGAAACCGTATTTTTGCAACAGGGCTTTGGGTAAGCGAACTCCAAGAGAGTTGCCTATATGCACTATCTTAATATCTCTGGAGCGTAACGTATTATCCATGGCGGCACCGACAGTTCTAAGGTTAACGGTGGTATTGTGATTACAGTAATTACATGGTGCCATAGGAAGCATGACAAATCAAGACAAAATTTACTGAAAATCAGGCCAACAGAACCACTTGCAGTTGCGTCCTTCGAACAAAGTTCATTGCAGCGGTGATGGTTCTCGTGGGCCTTGGCGGCAGCAAGAGAAAGCACAGAATTCTATCCGTCAGATTTCGATGAAAAAGGACAGAACCATTTTCCGTCTTTTATTTTGTTCATGCACAGATAAAGGGGAATGAATCAGTCCATGAACGAACCGCCGGCCAAAAAACTTGACAACCTTCGGGCTGGAGTGCTATCAAGAACGTTCTCAATTTAAGCTCAACCTGAAATCAGGATAATTTTAAACACCCATCGGAGGAACACATGGAACGTACATTCGCAATCATCAAGCCGGACGCAGTGGAGCGCAGGCTGGCCGGTAAAATTCTGGACCGCATTGAATCAAAGGGTTTCAATATTGTCGGCATGAAGAAGATCCATCTCAGCAGAACCCAGGCTGAAGGCTTCTACTCTGTGCACAAAGAACGCCCCTTCTTCAACGACCTGTGCACCTTTATGTCCCGCAGCCCGGTGATCGTGCTTTGCCTCGAGAAGGAAAATGCCATCGCCGACTGGCGCACCCTGATGGGCGCGACCAACCCGGCCAATGCTGAGCCGGGAACCATCCGCAAGGATTTTGCCGTCAATATCGAGGAGAACTCCTCGCACGGCTCCGACGCCCCTGAAACCGCTGCCTTCGAGATTCCTTACTTCTTCAGCGCCCTGGAACTGGTTTAATTCACTCATCCAAACCAGCCGCAACAAAGGCTCTTCGCAAGAAGGGCCTTTGTCGTTTGATTTCAAAGAGAGACCCCGAGAGACTCAAAAACACGCCTTTCAGCAGCAGCCAGCGATATGCAAAAATGACAGAAAAAAATCATTATTTCGAACACGTGGACGAATGCGTCGGTTTCCTGCGAGATCGGCTGCCCTTTATCCCGTCCATCGTTATCCAGCTGGGAACGGGACTGGGTGGTCTGGCCGGACAGGTGCAGGCCGCGCTGACCCTGTCATACGGCGAAATCCCGAACTTTCCCACCTCGACGGTGAGCAGTCATCAGGGCAACCTGATTGTCGGCCATCTGCACGGAATTCCGGTCATTATTCTGCAGGGGCGTTTTCATTGCTATGAAGGCTATACGAGCAAAGAAGTCGCCTTTCCCATCCGTGTCCTCTCCCTGCTTGGCGTCCGCACCCTGATCCTGACCAACGCGGCGGGCGGGCTCAATCCGGCCATCGCCCCCGGCTCGATCATGATCTTCCGCGACCACCTCAACCTGCTCGGCGACAACCCTCTACGCGGCCCTAATGTGGAGAGCTGGGGGCCCCGTTTCCCCGATTTTTCGGTGCCCTATGGCCCCGCGCTCATCGCCCTGGCCCAGGAGTGCGCCCGGGCCTGCAAACTGGATCGGGTGATCACCGGCGTCTATGCCTGCATCCCCGGCCCAAGCCTTGAAACCCCGGCGGAAACCCGCTGGCTCCGGGCCTGTGGTGCCGATGCCGTGGGTATGTCGTCCATCCCCGAGATCATTGTCGCCCGCCACGGCGGCATGGATGTTCTGGCCCTGTCGGTGATCTCCAATGTCAATGATCCCGAGCGGATGCAGCCCATTATTCTGGAAGAAATCATCGCCGCCGCTATAGCCGTCCAACCTCAGCTTGAACATCTTATTGGGGAAATTATCAGGAGAATCCATGCCGGAAATACCACCACCCTTGACGACAATGCCGCCAGCTCACCAGGCTGATCTGCTGATCACCGGTCGCTGGCTCCTGCCCACCTCCCGCCAGCGGGATGCCATCGCCGGGGGCGGGGTGGCCGTACGGGGAGATCGAATCATCGCCATGGGAAGGGCCGATGAACTTGCGGCCCGCTACCCGGATGCCCGGCGGCTCCATGAGGAGCACGGCCTGATCATGCCGGGGCTGGTCAACACCCACACCCACGCCGCCATGGCCTGTTTCCGGGGGCTGGCCGATGATCTGCCCCTTATGACCTGGCTGGAAGACCATATCTTTCCCGCCGAAGCCAGGCTCAGCCCTGACATCGTTTACCAATCCACCCTGCTCTCCCTGGCCGAGATGATCAAATCCGGCACCACCAGCTTCTGCGATATGTATCTTTTTGCCGGCGAGGTGGCCCGCGCCGCCCATCAGTCCGGGATGCGGGCCTGGATCGGCGAGGTCTTGTATGACTTTCCCTCACCCAATTACGGGGAGCTTGAAAATGGATTTGCCTACGTGGCAGACCTGTTCAGACAGTACCAGGATCATCCCCTGATCACCATCACCGCCGACCCCCATGGCGTCTACACCTGTTCGCCGGATCTTCTGCTGCGACTGGGGGCAATGGCCACGGAACACAACTGCCCCTATGTGATCCACCTCTCCGAGAACGCGGCGGAGGTGACCCTCTGCCGGGAACGCCATGGCTGCACCCCGGTGGAGCACCTGGAAAGACTGGGACTGCTCAACCCGCGGACGCTGGCGGTGCATTGCGTCGTTGTCGATGACAGGGAGATCGGGATTCTCGCCGCCCACGGAGTCAAGGTGGCGCACTGCCCTGAGTCGAACATGAAACTTGCCTCCGGCCCGGCGCCGGTGGCAGGGCTCCTTCGCGCCGGGGTCACCCTGGGCCTGGGCACGGATGGCAGCGCCAGCAACAATGATGTGGATATGTTCGGCGAAATGAATTCCGCAGCCAAGCTCCATAAGCTCATCACCATGAATCCCACCGTCATGGACGCCGAGACCACACTCCACATGGCCACCCTGGGCGGGGCATCCTGCCTACAGGCAGATTCTGACATCGGGAGCCTCACCGTCGGCAAAAAGGCGGACATCATCGTCCTTGACCTCAATCAGCCGCACCTCACACCCCTCTACAATATCCCCTCGCATCTGGTCTACGCGGCCCGGGGCGCGGATGTGATCCATTCCATTATTAACGGCAGACTGGTCATGCGCCACCGCCAGCTCCTGACCCTGGATGAAGGAGCGATTCTGACCCGCATGGAGGAGATTGGTCGGACCATCCTGACCTCGAGAAATCATTGACTTTCTAGCTGAACTGCTCTAAATTCATGCAAAAGCTGATCGTATCTGGTTCTGCTCTTTTTTTCATTTCTTCACCCCATGAGGTAGAAACATGTTTGGACTTGGAATGCCGGAACTGGTTATTATTCTGGTGATTATTGTTATTATCTTTGGTGCCGGCAAACTTCCTGAAATTGGTTCGGGAATCGGCAAGGGAATCAAAAACTTCAAGGAAGCCACCAAAAAAGAAGAGGCGCAAAAAAAACTGGACGATGACAGCAAAGACGACTCTGCCACCTGATCGATGACCGGCAGTCCTTTGCTTGCAGCGCCCCCCACATTCATTGAGGAGTAGAATATGTTTGGTCTCGGAACCCCTGAGCTGGTTATTATCCTGGGTATTGCCTTTCTCGTTTTCGGCGGAAAAAAATTACCGGAAATCGGAGCCGGTCTGGGAAAGGCCATTTCATCCTTTAAAAACGGCCTGAGCGAGGTGGATAAAGGCGGCAAAGATCTGGTGGACGGCATTCCAGGTATCAAGGAGGTTGCCGCGGTGAAAGAACAGGTTCAACAGGTCAAGGACTTAGGCAAGATCCTGAAATAGTTGCTTCCGGTTCTGCCCCATGGCAGGGCAAGACCCCAGTCTTTTATGGTACAGGCGGTTTTTTCTTCTTTGAAAAAACCGCCTTTTTCTTTTTCTTCCACAGCAAACCCATTCCCGCCAGGCAGATTTGCCCCACCCCCCGCCCAAAAAACCACCCTGATAAACGGGCATCACCGGCAAAGGCGCGATCCCTGCACACCTGACGGGCCAGCGAGCTGGCTGGTATTGACCCGGCTCCATCCACCCTTGGGCAGCACCTCTACTTTCTTTTAAAGACCCAAGTCTCAGGGAAAGGCGCCAGTGGACTGAATGGGGCCTGGCCAGCCATCCGCCATGCACAATACTGTTTGAGAATCGTTGCAAATTCAGCGTGAATATGCTACCGAGAAGGTTCATTTTATATTCCTTCCTGGCCTCCAGTCCAGCCCTCTTATTCAACACCATGAAAGGAGAACACCGTGATCAAGAAAATAATTCTGCGCGATGATGAGATGCCCACCCAATGGTACAACGTGGTGCCCGATATTCCTAACGGATTGCTGCCGCCCCTGGACCCGGTCACCAAACTCCCCATGGGCCCGGAAAAACTCGGCGCCATCTTCCCCATGGGACTGCTCGAGCAGGAGATGTCATCGGAGCGCTTCATCGACATTCCGGAAGCGGTGCTGGACGTCTTGAAGATCTGGCGTCCATCTCCGGTGGTGCGGGCCTACAATCTGGAAAAGGCCATCGGCACCAAGGCCAAGATCTATTTCAAGAATGAAGGAGTCTCACCGGTGGGCTCGCACAAGCCCAACAGCGCCGTGGCCCAGGCCTATTACAATGCCCGCGAAGGGGTGAAGCGGCTTGCCACCGAGACCGGCGCCGGTCAATGGGGCAGCGCCCTGGCCTTTGCCGCCGGCAAGTTCGGTCTGGAGTGCAAGGTCTATATGGTGCGGGTCTCCTTTGACCAGAAGCCCTACCGCAAATCCATGATGAAGACCTTCGGCGCCGACATCGTTTCCAGTCCCAGCGAAGATACCAGCATTGGCCGCAAGATCCGCGAGGAATATCCCGACACCGCCGGCTCCCTGGGCATCGCCATCTCCGAGGCCATTGAGGATGCCTTCTCCCGGGAAGATACCAAATACGCCCTGGGCTCCGTGCTCAACCATGTCATCCTGCACCAGTCCATCATCGGTCTTGAGGCAAAAAAGCAGATGGAGCTGGCCGGTGATTATCCCGATGTCATTGTCGGCTGCTGCGGCGGCGGCTCCAACTTTGCCGGGCTTGCCGTTCCCTATCTCACCGACTATCTGGAAGGCAGGAAGATCCGTTTTGTCGGCGTCGAGCCATCCTCCTGTCCGTCTCTGACCATGGGCAAACTGGCCTACGACTTTGGCGATGTGGCCCAGACCACCCCCCTTCTCTATATGTACACCCTGGGACACGACTTCATTCCGCCGGGAATCCATGCCGGCGGCCTCCGTTACCATGGCATGGCCCCCGTGGTCTCTGCCCTGGTCCGGGAAAAAATCATTGAACCGATCAAGGTGCATCAGCTTGAGTGCTTTGAGGCCGGCGTTCTCTTTGCCCGCACCGAAGGCATCATCCCCGCTCCCGAGACCTGCCACGCCATCCGCGGCGCCATCATCGAGGCGATGCGGGATAAGGATGAACCCAAGACCATCCTCTTCAACTTCTCCGGCCATGGCCTGATTGATATGGCCTCCTATGACAAGTACTTCTCCGGCGATCTGTTCAACTATGATTATCCGGAAGAGGAAATTGCCAAATCCCTGGCCCGGCTGCCCCAGATATAATGTATCGGTCCCGCTCCCGGACAGCGGCGCTGTTCCTCGCCGCTGTCCTCTTCTTCTGCCCCGCTCTGGGAATTCCCGGCCCGCTCCATGCCGGTCAGGAGCCCTCCGTGGCCCTTCCTGCCAGCCACTATATCCACCAGGGCGGCTATGCCCTGGCAAGGGATAACGAGATACTGGATGCCGAGAACAGTGAGGTCCCCTTTGTCCCGGCCTCAACCCTGAAGATCATCACCAGCCTGGGGGCCCTGACCATCCTCGGGCCGGATCATCGTTTTGTCACCCGCATATTCCGGGATGACCAGGAAAACCTCTATATCCAGGGCAATGGCGACCCCTTTCTCCTCACCGAAAATATCAGGGCCATTGCCCGGAAGCTCCATGACTCGGGACTTCGCCGGATAAACAATCTGATCCTCGATGAGAGCGCCTTTGCCATCAACGGTCAGGCCGACGGCAACGATAACACCAGCAATCCCTATGACGCCTGGAACAGCGCCCTGGCCGTGAACTTCAATGCCATCGCCATCCGGGTGAACCCCGACCACAGTGTTTCCCCGGATGACCCCAAAGTCCCCTTTCTGCCGATGATGCGAAAGATCGGGACGGGCCTGCCGCCCGGACACTACCATCTCAACGTCAACGCCTATCCCGCCACCGGAAATCTCTCCAACACCCAGCGCTACAGCGGCGAGCTCTTCGCGGCCCTGATGGCAAGGCAGCAGATTCAGGTCCGCGGCACCATCCTGGTCCGGCCCACTCCCGCCCATGCCACCCCCCTGCTGAGTTACTGGTCTGAAAAAACGGTGGCGGAGATGCTCCGGCTCTGCCTCAAATACTCCAATAACTTTGTCGCCAACCAGCTCTTTCTCGCCTGCGGTTCTCATCGCTTCGGCACCCCCGCCACCTGGGACAAGGGCCGGGAGGCGCTACGGATTTTCATTGGCGAAGACCTGGAGTTGTCGGACGCGGAGCTGGTGATGGTCGAAGGCTCCGGCCTTTCCCGGCAAAACCGGATCAGCCCCAAAGCGATGATCCTGGCCCTCCAGAAATTCGCCCCTTTCAAGGACCTGCTGCCCGTCAGAAACGGCTTCCCCCTCAAATCAGGGACACTCACCGGCGTCTATTGCTACGCCGGCTATATCCCGCAGCAAGGGGATGCGCCCTTTGTGATCCTTCTCAACCAGCCCCAGAACCATCGCGACGAACTCCTCCAGATCCTCGCCGTAAGGCAGGATCTCCAGAACATGGCGGCGTTAAAAAATACGCCATAGTCCCCTGATCGGAGCGGATTCTCCCGTTCCTCCCTCATAAATGCTGAAAAAAATACCCATGGAAGCGGGGGGCGCGGGATTCTGTCAGGAACCGCAAGTTTGGAAGATATTCTTGAAAAATCAAGGAGATCTCTCTGAAACTCACAAACCGGTGATGGCTATTGGCAAGGATAAGGGTCTTCCTGAAACTCTCAATCAGGCATTCCATATCCGGCTCACTCAGTAAAGAAGACTCCCCTCCCCTGGCAAGAGAGGTTGGAGCTGAGGGAAGCTGCAATGAACCGTTTTCATGTCTGGTTTTCTCCAACCCGACCCTTCCGTCAGGGGAAAGGCTGGAAAATTTCAGGAAACTCCATTTATGATTTGAAAATGGAAGGGGATGGGACTGACCCTGGTCCAGATCGGAAAAAATTACCTTGTTATTCTGGAAGCCCGACATCACTCTGATCCTAAGTATATCAGCGGGATTGAGGCTTTAAGGAAGTGCGTTTTTAATACGACGCATATATGTACTTACAGTGCCGTATTCTGGACCATGAAGTGCTTCTGGACAAGAGTGCTCTATATCTATATACTGCCCAAGCTTGCTCGTCCAAGAACCATTTTCGAGTTGTCTAGCCATATGGGTTGGAAGACCATTGCTGTCAACGTAGATCACAACTTTTTGGTAATCAGTTTCCAATTCACCAGATTGGCAGATTTCGTAATCCAAATTTTGAAAAGCCTCCACAAATGATTCAAGTAAAACTGAACGACGAACCCCTGCTGGCCAATATGCTTGCTCATTAGGGACAGGCCACCAGAAACGGTCATTCTCTTCCGCAGCCCATGCTATGCAGTTATACTCTGAAGTTTCAGAACTTGTCTGGATATAGTTATTTGCATTAAGGTCAGGGAAAGAGTCTTTCAAGGTGGGCATATTGGCTGATAAATTTATTATATTAAAATTGGCAAGGTCAAATCAATTTTTTTTCCCTTCCCCATTGAAGCCAAGCTTCTGCCATTTTACGCGTGCGCCCTTGATCATGCGATGTTACGGGATTTTCCCCGGTCAACGATTGCAGCGCCCAAAACCATTGTCCACCATTATCTTTGAGCTCCCTAAGAATAAAAGGGATGACTTTAGGTCCAAGTCCAATTATTCGCTGATATGATGGATGCATGAGGATCTCCATCAACGATGAAGTGAATCTTGTCTCTTCCTTCCATTTATTAAGGCAAGAATAAAAAATTGAAGTGAATTTTGTCTCTTCCTTCCATTTATTAAGGCAGGAATAAAAAACTGAAGTGGTTTCTGGTATTGACTTTATTTGTTGTTTGTAATGCTCACGTTCTACCGAACTTTGGTAATTACAGCTATTTGTTTCGAAACTTAGCAATAAATCAATCAGATCTGGAACCTGAGAATTTAGAGTTTGAGTTCCAGATAAATGACGACGAAAAACCATTTCGGGTTTTTCATTGTATTGCGATGACGTACTGTTGTTATTAATAATTTTTGCTTGTGCTGCCATCATTTGATGATTCCTTAACTCAGAGTTACCAATCGATAAGTTTTTGGCTATATATTTTAGCCAGCTCCTTTAGTCGGTCGAAAAGCATATCCCCGATATTTTCGGTAATTGCAATTGCTGCTTCAAGCATCGGCTTTGAGTTCACATCAAGCTTAAGCTCGATTCCTAATTCTTTTATCGGCCAGTTTCCCACATCATTAATAAAAATGGTGGGATCACTTGGCTTGTCGCCATTTACCATGAGTTCACGCATTTCGTAGTGATTAGCGGAAATATTATAGAAAATATGATCAGAATTGTCCAGAAAACCTACCTGAAAACCAGCACTAGCAACATTGCCAAGAGGAGTAATTTTGAAGAATCGATCAAATAACCTTTGTGAAATCTCTGCTTGCGAAGTTTTCAGTGGTTTATTTAAGGTAAGTACCATACCGATATCTTTGACTTCATTTATGGTCTTAAATTTAATGACACCACTCCAGAATTTTTTAAAGTTTTTCTGAATTATTTCCAAAGTTTCATCAAATTTTTTGTCTTGATCATTAAAATTTAACTCAATTTGTACTGTCATTTGAGAAACAGCTATTTGTTTGGGGCCGCTTTGTAGCATAAAGCGAGGTATCGCCGGTGGAGCTATATCAGGTACATTTGTCCCAATAGCCTGAACCTGCGCAGAAAAAACAGATACAAAACTTTGCTCAATTTCTCTGATTTTGTACCGTAAATCATGGTCCATATTGAATGACACAACACAAATTGCGTGGACCAATTTATAAGGTTCTATTTGAATTGACATCTGATCCTCTTTCCTGGCAAGCAATCGTTAGGTTATCAAAATTTTATTGAATAATTTTCCTAACAAGATACCACAACATTTTTATTGTGTCGTCTAATAAAATCACTCGAGATTCTCAATAATTGTCATCTGATTGATGATGACTGGTAAAATGGTCGGACGTCCAAATAGGCTAATTGATACCGAACAGTCGGTGATTGACATCATTTAAAAGAACTTGAACCTTCATTTTTTTCTCCTAACTCCTGTGTCGTGAAGAAAATCCTATAAGTAGATGATATGAGGCTAATTTGATAATTGTCAGCTCATATGGGGATGGATTACAACATCCCGTGCTCCCCAGAACAGCAGACCTTGTTGCGGCCACTCTGCTTGGCTCGGTAAAGGGCGTTATCGGCCATCTTCAGGGCCGCGTCCAGTCCCTGCCCTTCCACATCCACCAGATGAATTCCAAGACTGACCTGGACCTGCAGCTTTATGGAGCTGCCGCAATGAAAAACAGTACCGGCTATTTTGGCGCGAATCCTCTCCGCAACATCCATGGCCTCCTCAAACCTGGTTCCCGGAAGGAGTATGGCAAACTCCTCTCCTCCAATGCGACCAAAGAGATCAATCCTGCGAATACACTGGAGGGCGATGCATGTTACTTCTCGCAGGACTTGATCACCAACGGCATGACCATACCTGTCATTCACTTTCTTGAAATGATCAATATCAAAAAGAATCAAGGATAACTGCCCCCTATGGCGCAACTGCCTCTCCATCTCCACAGAGGCCATCTCCATAAAACAGCGGCGATTTTTGATACCGGTCAATCCATCTTTATTGGCCAGTTGCTCAAGTTTCTTCTTATCTTCAATCCTGTCGTACACGCAAATCATCCCAGTAATCATAACAAATCCGTAGAGAGGCAAAAAAGAGGGGTGAAAACCTTCAAACGGTGCCGCGACTCCGGTCATAAGCGCGGCCACACAGGCCAGGGAGGCACCAATAAGAACAATCAGGGTGATGACGAGCCAGTTATAGACAATCATAGAGAGGAGATGGGCCCCGACCAGGGTGGACATCACCCAGATGGGAGTCCATCCGTTTTTGATGGCCATAAAGGTAAAAAAGAAGGGAAGTAAAAACGTAATACACCAATAAAAATAAATACTGAAATAGAGTCTCCAGCGATTGGCTAACCAGTAATAGGCCAGGGACGGGAAACAACAGAGCATGGCAACCAGACGCAGGGGAAGATTTTCATAGGGCTGCGGAAACAGCACTCCCCAGAAATAATAAAAGAGAGGAAAACCGAATATACCAAACAGGCCGATGGGAACAATTTTACTGCTGCTGTAATCGAACACATCAGTCAATACGCTGGCAATGTCATTTTTTTTCATCACGTCCTCAATCCTCAGAAGTATGAACCATCAGGAACAAGCCACGTTCAATTGTATTGTTCTTCACCAGTCCCTTGCAAACCCCTCCGGGCAACTGACCCCCAGAGATATCAGGAAAGTCCCTGGACGTAGTTAAAGGTGAAGCTATCCGGCAGGGGCTGATCCGAGGCCAGGGCCGCCAGGACCTGTTTTCCCCTGGCGGAAACCGCGCCGCAATGGCTGAGATCGACCATGATCCGAGCGCATCCCATCTCCCGCAGTTCCCCCAGACGGCCAGCCAGCGAAAAATCCTGGCCATTCACAACCTCGGTCAGGCCGCTGTCGCTGATAATCCGGTACTCCTCCTCCTTGTCGGAATGAAGTACATTGCCGGAACGCAGGCCCTTGAGGGGAATCCTTGACAGGAGCAGGGGAACGGCGCTGTACACCGTCAGGGTCAGGGGAATGGTCAGCGGACGATGGGTGAGGTCATGGATATTTTTCTTCCCATCCTCCAGGCTCAGGGTCAGCCCGGCCAGACCCAGCTCCTGCCAGGCCAGGGCCGCCTGGCTGTTTAAGGTATAACAGCGGAAGCCAGCCTCAAGGATCACGTCCGCAAGCCCTGAAAACAAAGGGATATGGCCAAGATTGTTGATCCTGAAGTGGCGGTATCCCTTGCCGTGCACCATCTGCACCGCCCGCCGGTACTCCGTCCAGTCGGATCCGAAGAGCATGGCCGGGATCTCCCAGATCAACCGGCCCTGATTCCGACGCAAGCTTTTTTCCACTCCTTTGAGGGCGGTCATGTTTCTGGAGTTCAGCGGCAGCTCCAGACGCGCCACCTGTTGGTTCTCATCAAGAAGACCGACATCCTGAATATCCCGTCCCCGTACCGTGACCTCCGGCATCGCTGCCGGCTGCACCGGGATTTTCGGCAAGAGCGCGGCCCGGGCCTCAGCGGCAGAGGCCGCCCACTGATTTTCATCGGCCTCACTTGCGGGGGCCGGCACCGCTTTGGCCAGGCGTTCCCGACAGGCCTCCGGGCTGGCGGTGAACAGCGTCTTGCCCCCCACCTTGAATACCGCGTCGCCCACCTGGAAGAATCCCTTGTCCGGTCTCTTGACCCAGACAAAGTCTCCGGCTGCAACCAGCTTCACCCTCTTCTGCTCCAGAAAAAGTTCCCGCACCGTAAAGCCGGTACCGGCCTGATCATTTTTTGGCTGGAGGCGCAGCCGGTCGCCCACATGCAGCCTTTCGGCACTGGTCAAACCGATCATGCCGCCACGCAGCGAGACCACGTCCCCGAGATGGCGGCCCAGGGTTCCATGCTGACCGGCATCGGCAATTCCGGTGGCGACAAAGCCGGTGAGAAAGCCCCTGGTGGCCGGACGGCCAAAGGAGAGCTGCAGATGTTCCTCGGCCCCTATAAGGGCGGCCTTGCGCTGATCGACGGGGGCATCGAGCATCATCCGGTAGGCCGCCACCACCCGGGCCACGTACTCGGCGCTCTTCATCCTCCCTTCGATCTTGAAACTGAAAATTCCGGCCTGGATCAACTGGGGGAGAAGCTCAATGGCGCTCAAATCACTGGTGGAAAAATGGTAACCGGGCTGCTTGCGGTTTTGCAGGCGACGGCGGCAGGGTTGAGCGCAGCGGCCTCGATTGCCGCTCAGGCCGGTCAAGGCCGAGGAGAACAGGCACTGGCCGGAGATGGAAAAGCAGAGGGCGCCATGGACAAAATGTTCCAGCTCAATGCTGGTCTGACGGCGGATTTCAGCAATTTCAGCAAGCGAGAGTTCACGGGCCAGCACCGCCCGGGTGAATCCCATGCGCTCCAGCATCTTCACCCCGGCCCCGTTATGGACACTCATCTGGGTTGAGGCATGCAGGGGCAACTCCGGGAAATGATGGCGCGCCAGCCGCCACAGCCCCAGATCCTGGATGATAATTCCATCCACCTTGATGGCCGCCAGAGCGGCCAGGATATCCACCACCTGCGACAGCTCAACCTCCTTGATCAGGGTGTTGAGGGTGATATAAATCCGCCTGTCCTTTTGATGGGCGAGGCTGGACATCCGCTCAATCTCGGTCAGGGTGAAGTTTTTGGCCCGGGCCCGGGCGGAGAATTCCTTGAGCCCGCAATAGACGGCATCGGCCCCATGGTCCAGGGCCGCAAAAAAGGCATCGATGCTGCCAACGGGGGCAAGCAGTTCAGTTCCTGGCCCGCGCCCGGGTGCGACGTGATTTTTGTCTGGTATCATCAGAAAAACCGGGGCAAGGGCATCAGGCCCGGCAGATTTTAGTTCGAATTTTAGCCACGATCTCGGTCAGCTCCGGCAACTTGAGCCAATGCAGAACAAGGCCGTAGACAGAGGCGGCCAGGACAATCAGAAGCAGGACGGCAAACAATTGCTGGAGAAGATTTCCCATCAGAAAGTCGGCCCCTATTTTTCGACCCCAGAGGAGGAGCAGACTCATGCAGAGGGTGGCGATGAGGATCTTGAATACCCCCGAAAACAGGGGGCGCAGGGGATACCCATTCATTGTCCGGTAGAGCACCGTGCTTAAGAACAGGAAATTGAGGAGCATGGTACAGGAAGTTGACAGGGCGATGGCCAGATGCTGGAAAAGGTTGATGGTGAGATTGATGATCAGGATATTGGTCAGCACCGCCAGGAAGCTCGCCAGCACCGGATATCTGGTCGTATTCAGGGCATAGAAGACCGGCACCAGAATCTTGTTGGCCGAATAGGCCATGAGTCCCACCGCGTACAGGGTCAGGGTCTGGGCGGTGGCGACGGTATCGAGGGCGGTGAAGGCGCCTCGTTCAAAGATCAGGCGGATAATCGGTTCCGCCAGCAGAATCAACCCGGCAGTGGCGGGGATGGTCAGGCAGAACACCATGGTCAGGGAGGAAACCAGGGTGTCGCGCATCGCCGGGATGTCCATTCTGGCGGCATGGCGGGCCATCACCGGCATGGCGGCAATGGAAAAGGCGACACCGAAAATGCCGATGGGGAGCTGAACCAGACGAAAGGCATAGTTCAGCCAGGAGACGGAGCCCTCGGCGCAGGATGCGGCAAAGCTGGTGTTGACGAAGATATTGATCTGGGTGGCGGAAAGGCCGATGGTGGCCGGGATCATCAGCCGCAGGATGCTGCGCAGGCCGGGGTCGCGCAAATCCAGATGGGGGGAAAAACGGAATCCGGTCTTCAGCAGGGCCGGAATTTGAACACCCAGTTGCAAAAACCCGCCAATAAGCGTCCCGATGGCCATCCCGACGATGGCGGGATGCCCGTACCGAGGAAGAATCAGGGCCAGACCCACGCCGCCTATGATGGAGCCGAGATTGAAAAATGAAGAGGCAATGGCCGGCACAAAAAAACGGCCCTTGGTGTTGAGCATTCCCATAACCACCGCAGCCAGCGAGATAATCACGAGAAAGGGCAGCATGATCATGGTGAGGGTGGCGGTAAGCTCCGCCTTGCCCGTGACCTTGGCAAAATCCGGGGCGAGCAGAGAGACCAGCGGCCCGGCCAGGACCACCCCAAGCAGGCTCAGACAGGAGAGGAGGATGGCAAAAAACACAAGGACATTGGAGGCCAGTCGCCAGGTTTCCTCCTGGGTTCTGCCGGTGTCATAGCGGGAAAAAATGGTGACAAAGGCCGCCGACAGAGCCCCTTCCCCAAAGAGGTCACGGAGCAGATTGGGTATTCGGAAGGCAACGACAAAGGCGTCATAGGCCGTCCCGGCACCAAACATGGCGGCGAAGATCTGCTCCCGCACCAGTCCCAGCACCCGGCTGCACATCACCGCTATGCCGACGGTGCCGGCGGATTTTGCCATGGAGGTGTTTTGCTGCGCCCTGCCCTGTTGTTCTGTCACATGATTCCCCTGTAAAATGTTCCGCTTATCGGAGAGGATACTCCCGCCATACATACCTTTTTCGTCCATTTTTTGCCAGAAAATCATTGGGATCTTCACGGTTCCCACGACAAGAGAGATGGCTTCGCTGAGGTCTGCTGAAAAAATGGTGCTGAGTCCCCCGTTCATTGGTCGTCCCGGAAAAAAACGCCGCCATTGCATGGTGGCATGGGCTTCATCCTCCTCCCCTGACGGGAGTTATGACCATGGAGGATGGTTTTTCCCAACAGTCCCGACCCAGGTATTGGCCTAAGAACAGCTTGAAATAAACTCTCCCCGATGAACGGGATACGAGCCTTTTGCAGATTCTATTCTTACAAAAAAAAACAAGAATAGAATCTGTAAGCCACTAAACCTTCGCCGCTGTCAATCCTGCTTGACTTTAGGAGATCATTTTGAATATATACTGAATCGTTTGGTAATAAATGGTGTTGACCCGTTCACCATCTATCCAGGAATTTCATCGTGGAAATGGTCATCAAACCGCTCTGACCAGCCCTTCCACTCCTGGAATGACGACGGCGGGCAGGAATGACAGAAGGAACCTGAACGAACACCCTTGAAGTCCTCGAGGGCATCTCGTCTGGATTCTTGAATTTTTTGGAAGCCTTCATGAAAGGAGACAGGCATGCAGGATATAAATATGATCAGGAATGTTGCGATCCTCGGACATGGACATTGCGGAAAAAGTACCCTCGCCGAGGCCATGCTCTATACTGCCGGCAAGATCAAAAGGCAGGGCAAGATTGACGAAGGCAGCTCCACCATGGATTTCGATGAAGAAGAGATCCGCCGCCATCTCTCCATCAACTCCTCTTTCAATAATTACACCTGGAAAAAACATGAAATTTTTCTCGTCGATACCCCCGGCGACGACAATTTTCTCAATGAGACCTATCAGGCCGTGCAGATCGCCGACAGCGCCATCTTTGTGGTGGACGCGGTTATCGGAGTCAAGGGCCAGACCATTAAGTTCGCCAACTTCATCGCTGAGAAGAATCTGCCCTGCCTTCTCTTTATCAGCAAGATGGATCGGGAACGAGCCAATTTTGCAAAGACCATTGATGAGATAAAGTTGCTGCTCCCGATCAAACCGGTGGTTCTTCAGTTGCCCATTGGCAGCGAGGCAAATTTTAAGGGCTTTGTTGATATTATCTCGGCCACGGCCTGGCTCTTTGACAATGGCAATGACGCCAAAAAAATCGAAATTCCCGAAGACCTCGCCGATCAGGTTGCGGAGTATCGAGAAAAACTGATGGAAACCGTGGCCGAATTCGATGATGAGCTCATCGAAAAATTTCTCGAAAACGGCGAACTGACCGACGCCGAGATCATGGCTGGTTTGCGGGCCGGGACCATGGCCGGGGGTATCGCTCCCGTCTGCGTCGGCTCGGCCCTCCTGAATAAAGGAATAGCCGCCCTCCTCGACTCCATCAATAGCGTCCTCCCCTCCCCGGACCTGCGGCCGTCCCTGCTTGGCTCCCATCCGCTGACCGGAGAGATGGAGGAACGCAAACCCCTCGCCGACGAACATTTCTCTGCCCTGGTCTTCAAGACCATGGCAGACCCCTACGCCGGGCGGCTCACCATCTTCCGGGTCTATTCGGGGACCCTCTCCGGCGACTCTTTTTATAACGCCAGCAAAAAGGTAAACGAACGTTTTGGCCAGCTTTATCTCCTTGAAGGCAAGGAGCAACGGGCCATTGATATGGTGGGTCCGGGCATGATTGTGGCCGTTGCCAAACTCAAGGAAACCACCACCGGCGACACCATCTGTGATGCCGGCCACCCCATTGTCTATCCCGTTCCCCAGTCATTTGAGCCGGTGATCTCCTTTGCCGTGCATGCCAGACAGGGAGAAGAGGAAAAACTCTTTTCCGCCCTCACCAGAATCCTCGATGAAGACCTGACCTTGCGCCTGACCCGTGATCAGCAGACCGCCGAGGTCCTGCTGGCCGGGATGGGACAGGTCCATCTGGAGGTTGTGGGGGCGAGAATGAAAAGAAAATTTGGCGTGGAGATGGAGCTGACTCTGCCTAAAATCGCCTATAAAGAGACCATCAGGGGAACAGCCAGGGTTCAGGGGAAGCACAAAAAGCAGAGTGGCGGCCGGGGCCAGTTTGGTGATTGTACCATCGAGATCATGCCCCTGGCGCAGGGCGAGGGATTTGTCTTTGAGGACAGGATTGTGGGCGGGGTCATCCCCCAGCAGTATCGTCCAGCCGTGGAAAAAGGAATCCAGGAAGCCATGGAAAAAGGGGTTCTGGCCGGCTATCCGGTGGTGGATCTGAAGGTCCTGCTGGTGGATGGCTCCTATCACACCGTGGATTCTTCGGAGATGGCATTTAAGGTGGCCGGCTCGCTGGCCTTCAAGAAGGCGGCCCAGGAAGCCGGTCTGGTGCTGCTGGAACCCTATACAAAAATGACCATCCGTGTTGACAAGGAGCATGTGGGCGACATCATGGGAGATCTGAATTCACGGCGGGGAAAGGTCATGGGCATGGACGCCGATGCCACCCATGAAATCATCATCGCCCAGGTTCCCATGGCCGAGGTTCAGAGCTATGCCACGGATCTGACCGCCATGACCGCCGGACTGGGAATTTTCACCATGGCATTTTCCCACTATGAGGTCGCCCCGGCCCATATCTCCGAGAAAATTATCGCCGCCAGCGGCCAGTAGCCTGAAGGCAGAGTGACAAGGGGAAGCGGGAATATCCATGAGAAAAAATGCCGAACATTTCAGTTGCGCGGTTTTGACCATGAGCGACAAGGGGTCCCGGGGCGAGCGGGAGGATGAAAGCGGGCCCATGCTTCAGGAACTGCTGCGGGAAGAGGGCTACCAACTGCGGGCGTACAGGATTGTTCCCGACCAGATTGAGGCCATTGCCGCCACCCTGATGGAATGGGTGGATCAGGACGGGATTGATCTGATCCTGACCACCGGCGGCACCGGGGTCTCCCCCACCGACCTGACCCCCGAGGCCATGCGCCGGGTCTTGGACAAGGAAATCCCGGGAATGGCGGAGGCGATGCGGGCCGCGAGCCTGCTGAAGACCCCCCATGCCGTGCTCTCCCGCGGCCTGGCCGGGATTCGCGGCACCAGCCTGATTATCAACCTGCCCGGCAGCAAACGGGCGGCCATGGAGAATATCACCGTGCTCCTCCCCGCCCTGCCCCATGCCCTTGACAAGATCAAAGGCAGCAGCTCTGACTGTGCCAATCTCAGCTGATTCCACTGCTTGAAGTCGCAAGCTAAAAGGGGGTGTTTCCCATGCGAGAAACACCCCCTTTCCTTTACCCTTGACCTGACCGTTAAAAAATTATCCTGTCATTTCAACCTGTTCATCCATATCGTTTTCTCTTGCCACAATCTCACCAATAATCATCGCCTGTTCTCCCAGGGCCCCGAAGTGATGGAGGACATCGTCGGCCACCGACTCTTCCACAATGACCATCAGGCCGATCCCCATATTAAAGGTCCGGTACATCTCGGCCATGGGAATCTCTCCTTTCTCGGAAAGGAAGGTGAAAACCGGCGGCACCTTCCATGCCGACGGATCAATGACCGCCTTGCAGATATGCGGCAAAATCCTGGGAATATTATCGATGAAACCACCGCCGGTATTATGGACCATGCCGTTAATCTTGAAATGTTTGAGGACTCCCAGCACCGACTGGACATAAATGCGGGTGGGCCGCATCAGCTCTTCCCCCAGGGTACAGCCAAACTCCTCCATCTGCTGATCCACGGAAAGCCCAAGCTCCTCGAAGCAGACCTTTCTGACCAGTGAAAAACCGTTGGAATGCAGACCGCTTGCGGCGAGGCCGATGATTTTATTGCCGACCTTGATCTCGGAGCCGTCGATGATGGCATCACGATTCACAATCCCCACGACAAAGCCGGCGAGATCATACTCCTCACCTTGGTAGAGGCCCGGCATTTCAGCCGTCTCCCCACCCACCAGGGAGCATCGTGCCTGCCGGCAGCCCTCGGCTATTCCCTTAATGACCTCGGTGGCGATAGAGAGGTCAAGCTTGCCAATGGAAAAATAATCCAGAAAACAGAGGGGTCTTGCCCCTCCCACAATGATATCGTTGACGCACATGGCCACAAGGTCAATGCCGATGGTGTCATGCTTGTTGCAGAGTTGGGCGACGGCCAGCTTGGTTCCCACCCCATCGGTGGAAGAGACAATAACCGGATGAGTATAGGTATTGGTGTCTATGGCCACAAAACTTGAAAAACCGCCGATATCATTGAGCACCCCACGGCGATGGGTGGAGGCGACAATATCCTTGATTCCTTGAACAAAGGCGTTGCCCTTGTCGATATCAACGCCTGCCTGACTGTATTTTGATTTCGCTGAGTCGGTCATAATATGCCCTTTTTCAGGGGGGTTCAGGTTATAAGGAGAGATGATAAGAATCTGTAAAACACGTATCCCGTTCATCGGGGTTGGATGGAATACTTTGGACAAACAAGTCCCGTCACTCTATAATGGGGACTCAAAAAATGCAAGACCATATCGCCTTCAAGGGCAGTGGATGCGGGCAATTTTTTCTCCCCATTGAAAGATGGGAAAA
Source organism: Desulfocapsa sp. (assembly GCA_013426795.1). Classification (GTDB taxonomy): domain Bacteria; phylum Desulfobacterota; class Desulfobulbia; order Desulfobulbales; family Desulfocapsaceae; genus UBA2270. Next base: position 76,956 of record JACDZF010000001.1, read on the forward strand.
ATTATGGTAGGAGCCCTTAGGGGGAGCTGACTGTTCCTTCGCCGCTCTTTATTATCTTCTTCGACAAGGCGAGGGATTTCGACTAAAATAGGGGAACACAATGATTGATATGAAGTTATTGATCCTGTTGATTGGCCTGCTCCTGATTTTTGAGGGGCTTCCCTATGCGGCTGCGCCGGAATCCATGCAGGCCTGGATGAAAAAAGTCAGTGCCATGAATCCTGGGCAGCTCCGAATCATCGGACTGATAGCCATGACAAGCGGGCTTCTTATCTGCTGGATCATCCAGCGCTAAGGGACATGCTCCCCCATGGATACGCGGTGCGGAGCTGAGTCAATGTAATTGTCGCACGCGTATCATCATTCCAGGTACCGGAATTTATTTTTTCTGTTTCGTTTCTCCGGGTAAATCCTCCAGGCGACAGAACGTCAGCCGCGTTCCCTCCCATTCGACGGCTCTTCCAGGAGAGTCGCACTCTCCTGCTCCCCAACCCACCGTTGAGGGACTGAGTTGAAGAAGGGGACAAGCGATCTTTTTTGCAGCCGCACACCCAATCTCTTGCATATACTGGTAACGCCATGGAAGAAATGACCAAAAGGGAACTTATCGGCAATGAAGGGCTGGTTATTCTTGACATGGTGCAGCGCTTGAATCGGCGCAAGGCCACCGGGAATCTGGTCAAATTGATCACCAAGACCCATCCGGCTGACATGGCCTGGGTTTTCCGACACCTCTCCAAAGAAGAGAGGAATGATGTGTTTCAGGTCCTTGCCCAGACCTCCCTGGTGGGTGAATTCTTAAGCGAGCTCGACAAATCCATCATGCTGGCTCTGGTTGAGGATCTTTCCAGCGAATTTATGGCCACGGTCATCAGCAAGATGCCATCCGATGATGCCGTTGACCTGATCGCTGCTCTTCCCGAAGATGTGGCGGATGATATCCGCAAGCATATGAACAAGGAAGCTCGCGATGAGGTGGACGAGCTCCTTCAGTACGATCCGCACACTGCCGGCGGCCTGATGTCCACGGATTTCATGTATCTCGACGAAGAACTCAGTGTGGGCGAGGCCATAGCCAAGGTGCAGAAGCGCAGTGAAGAAAAGGAGATGGTCTTTTATCTCTATATCACCCATGGCGAGGGGAAGCTGGCGGGTGTGGTTTCCCTGCGGGAGCTGCTGATGCACCCGCCGCACCGGCTCCTGAAGAATATCATGAAGTCCAATGTGATCTCCGTCACCACCGATACGGATCAGGGAGAGGTGGCCCATATGGTTTCGCAGTATAACATCCTGGCCGTGCCGGTGGTGGATTCCAGCTATACCCTGGTGGGGATTGTAACCGTGGACGATATCATTGATGTGATCCGGGAAGAGGCCACCGAGGACTTTCTGCAGATGGCCGGTGCCGGTAAGGATCGGGAAATTCTCCTCAAATCCGTTCCTGCCAACGCCATGATCCGAGCCCCCTGGCTTCTTGCCTCCTGGCTGGGCGGGGTTCTGGGAATGCTGGTGATCAACTCCTTTACCCAGGAGCTGAATCAGGTTCTGGCCCTGGCCTCGTTTATTCCCATTGTTCTGGGAATGGGCGGAAACATCGCCACCCAGTCGTCAACCATTATTGTCCGCGGCATTGCCACCGGCCGCATCCACATGGATCAATTTTTCAAGATTATCTTTAAAGAGATGCGGGTGGGCCTGATTCTAGGGGTGAGCTACGGTATTCTGCTGGGGATTTTTGCCTTCTTCGGATACGCAGAGCCCAAGCTTCTGGGTGTGGTGGTGGGGGTATCGCTCTTTTTCTCGATGTCCATCGCGGCGGTGGTGGGCAGCTTTATTCCCCTGGTCCTCAAGCGTTTTGATATCGATGCGGCGGTGGCCACCGGCCCCTTTGTCACCACCTCCATCGACGTCCTTGGCGTTTTTGTCTTTCTCTGGATTGCCAAGCTTTTTCTCCATCTCTGATTCCCCACCCTGATCCTTCAGACCGGTGATCGCCAGGAGCACGGACGGCCTCCGGCCCTAAGAGGCGATCATCAACAGCACATTCAGGCCGCCGATCAGAAAACCCAGGATTGCCCCGAAGAGATTGATATATTGAAACTGCTCCTCCATAATTCCCAGGAGCAACCGCTCCAGGCGCATCAGGTCAAGGGAGTCCACCTTTTCCTTGACGATCTGCCGGAGATTCAGGGAGGTGACCAGGCCCGGCACCTCCGCCGCCAGCATATCCGAGGTCATTTTTTGGATTGAGCGATAAATTCCGTCCCGGATCCCCACCGGCAGCAGGGCCGAGAGCCGCCCGATGGAGCGTCCAAGAAGATCATTGAGCAGGGTCTGGGCCATAAAGTTGATTTTTTTTCTGGACTCTTCAGATCGCAGAATATCCACCACTTTTTTTCGTATCCAGGCCTTGCCCCGCTCCATTCCATCCTCCCCGGTAACATCCCACAGCACCTCGCCAATGGATAATCCTCCTTCTTCCATATAGGTTTCCAGATTATCCCGGATCATGGACGAAAGGGTTGCGCTGGTTTCCGGATCACGAAGAATGGCCGCTATCTGGAGACTGACCTGGGAGCAGAAGTGCTCGACAGCTTCCTCCTGCCCCTCCTTGATCATCGAAACGATGGGTGTGCTGAGAAAGGACCGGCTTCGCTCCCGCAGAGCCGCCGCCACCCGCTCCCGCACCTCGCCATGCTGGAGCCAGTCAGTGATTTCATCTTCCTTTTCCATGAGATATTCACGGACCTTCTTCTCAACGGTCTCCATATTGAGAAAGGTCTTCACCATCCCGGCCATGGGGCCCATGGAATTGATAAAATTCTCCACTCCCGCCCGCACTCCGGTGACGATTTTATCTCGAATCCCGGGTTCTTTTAAAATCATCGCCAGGTTACTGAGCAGGGCCGGGGTCTGTTCGTCAATGGTCTGGAGGATCAGCCGTTGCAGCGACTCGGGCAGAATATCGGCCAGGGATTTCTCCTGACGGAGGGTGGCGTACACCTTCTGCTGGATAAAGGTCTCAATCCACCGTTCCATGGTCGGGCCGGTCAGCATCCGGGTGAGCTTTTTTTCGATAAAGGCATAGCCACCCTCGCGCGCGCTGCCGGGAAAAATCTCCGCCACGCGGGTGGCGAGAAGACGCTCCAGCTGCTGGTCAACGGTGGTTTCAAGAATGGAGGCAAAGGCACTGGAGGCAATAAAGGTGTGAAGTCCTTCCTGGATCTGGTAGGTGACGGCCTTCACGGCCACATCAAAATAGACCTCGTAGCCCAGGGGAATGAGGCTTGACAGCGGGCCAAGATCGCGGTTGAGGAGGGTGCTGCCCCTGCTTTCAATCAGACCGTAGAGATGGGCCTGAAAGGATTCGTTGGCCAGGGCCTGACCGATTTCCTTGCTGGTGAGCAGATGTTCCCCCACCATTTCGCCGATATTAGTCGCCAGCTCCTCCCGCTTGCCGGGGATAACCCCCGGGGTAAAGGGCACCCGTACCCCCATGACCCGCCAGGCACGCAGGGGCCGAAAGAGCATTTTGATGGCAACCATATTGGTGAAATAGCCGATAAAGGCACCCACCAGGGGTGGACTGACGTAATGGAGGGCGGTGAGCAGATCAGCGCTGGCTATGGACATGGGAAAAAATCTCCGAGGGATGACTGACAATTCTGTTGGCCTTGTTCTTCTCAAGCTCCTCACGATCCCGGAATCCCCAGAGGACGCCGATGGTCAACATCCCCGCCTGGATGCCGGTGCGCATATCGGTGGAGGTATCTCCCACATAGGCAATCTCCCGGGGCTGCAGATGCATCAGGGCTGCTATCTCCAGGGCTGCGGCAGGATCGGGTTTTTTGGGAGTTCCCTCACGCTGGCCATAAATACAGGAAAAGGTGTCGGCGCCAAAATAGCGCTGCACGCAGAGCTGGGTAAAGGCATGGGGCTTGTTGGAGAGAATACCCAGTTGCAGACCGGCAGCCCGCAACTGCTGGAGCATCTCTAAAATCCCGGCATAGGGTTTGCTTTTGGCGTCCCATTGTTTGCCATATATTTGCAGAAAGATGTCCATACAGGCGGTAATCTCCGCCTGAGAACGGTTCGTTTCAGGAAGTATCCGCCCGATGAGGATGGAAAGTCCGTCGCCCACAAAATATTTATAGGCATTGGTGGCATGGCCGGGAAAACCAAAATGGGCCAGGGAAGCATTGGCCGCATCGGCAAGATCCTCAAGGGTGTCGAGCAAGGTCCCGTCAAGGTCGAAAATTACACCGCGAATATCCATAGAATACCTGAGCCATGGTCAAGGGAAGGCTGTGATGGGAACAGCCCGGGAGGGGCCGCGCACCGCGAAACAACCCTGGGCTGGAAGGGTTGTTCTGGAGAAGGAAAATTTTTCTTGTGGTGGACACTCTTTTTGGAAGATGGGGCGAAATGCCACCCCGGATACGTCTTCAAGTCATTGACGCAGAAATGATATCCGATGAAAAAGACCAGCGGCGCCGCGATCATCACCTGAAATCAACAGGACTGAGCCGCCCGGCAAGGCTGTCCACCCTGCCGGGTCAGGCTCGACCCCTCCTGATCCGCCTGGGGAATCAGATCAGGTGGCGACGCCAGAAGTAGAGAACCCGCTGAAAGGTATCCCAGTCTTTAATCGTCAGCACCATCATTTTCGTTATTTCCCGTTCTTGCAGCATCATCGTCAACCTCCCTGTCCCTGAAAAAGGTTCCAGTTCAGGCAAAAAGCCCCGAACCGAAGAATTGATGGCTTCGCAGACCAGACAAAACCATCAGGGTTATCGATCCGGGGATGTCCCTTTCTATCCACAAGACCACGGCTGCTCCTGATAATCCACGACGGAAGCGATATCACAGGGTTCCATGGAACCGTGCGAACATTCAGGCAGGTCTTCTGACTTCCGGATCATTCTCTTCACACGCCTTCCCATCCCATTCTGCTTCAGCCAGAAATGCGATAGTGACTTTTTTTGTGCGATTCGTCCCCGGTCACAGCGGCGGGCCCATCTTCGATTTTCACGAAGTTCCCTCTTACCGTCCTTGCTTGGACACCTGAAATTGAGTCCTCATTTTTAATGAATAAAAGAAGTCCTGTCAACCAGCAATCACGACAAGACCCTTCATTTTGTATGAAACATCCCATGAAATACTTGATGGAGTATAACAACAGACTCTCTCAACACAAAAAGGGTTTATCGGCATACTCTCCGATAAACCCTTTTTTGGTGTCTCTGACAGGCGAGACGATGGATCTGACTGCTTTTACGGTTTGTCCATTCTCACAGGGGAGAGACCAAAAGGCGGGGGGTTTTCACTGATGAGAACCCGGTTATTGAGCGTTGGGCCCAGGGGAAACCGGCGCGCCAGGACCAGGACGGCCAGGCCGGTCCTTCTTTGCATTGATACCGCTGCCGTCACCAGGCCCCATTCCGTGTCCCGGCCCGGCAAAATCACAGCTGTTGAGCAACGCTGCCACACCCGCCGCGTCAGCCTTGGTTTCCATGGTCGATCTCAGGTCAAACATCTCACCGGCAAGCTTGGCTGCTTGAGCGGAATCAGGTTTATCAGAATGCATCAGGGCCATGACTTCCGCGTGTTTCATCACAATCTGCTTGCGCAGCTCCTTGGTTTCATCGAAAAACTTGTTCACCTTTTCCTTGGAGGCAGCGTCCAGTTGCGTATAACAGGGATTTCCTTTGGGGCATCCCATTCCCATCCCCGTCCCCATTCCACGACCTCCCCCCATACCACAACCGGCGGATGCCTGCTGGAATCCAAAAAAACCTAATCCCGCAACCAGGGCGGTAATCATAAAAACTTTTTTCATTGCGTTTCTCCTTTTTTAAAAAAAATGTTTTCCAACTCTTTCATGCCTGACATTGCCTGGCAACACTGTTGCAAATCAATAAGCAAGCACCATGCCAAAACATCATAATTTCTTCTAACTCTCTGGTATGACATATAAAAAAATATACACAGCTCTTATGGCCGCCCATCGAAAAAGATCGGCTACGCCATTACTACCCACTTTTCCATGGCTTAGAGACATGGATATGGGTAAAATTTTCCCATCTGGGAAGTTTCCTCAACCCCTGGGAGAATATTCAATGGACAAAAAGATTCCGGCAAGTATTCTTTTGTTTCTTGTCGCTTGCAAGGGAGTTTAGTAGTGTCGTCACAAGCTGATTCTTTTCCACCATCTTCCAGGATCGGCGTTTCGACCCTTATTCGTGACCATTGAGTGAATTGCCGGAAGACCGTATTTCCGAAGAGTAAATCATTCCCTGAGAGTGTAATGAAAAAAGTATCTTTCAGTATCAAAACCTTCGGCTGTCAGATGAACGAACGCGACTCCGAGATCATGGGGCAGCTGCTTGCCGAACGGGGCTATGTGGAGTCCATGGATATGAACGATGCCGACGTGGTCATCGTCAACACCTGTTCCATTCGGGCCAAGGCGGAGCAGAAGGCCATGAGTCTGCTGGGAGCCCTGCGCAAGGTCAAGAAAAAACGGCCGGGAATGCGGATTTGCGTGGCTGGATGCGTGGCCCAGCAGGAAGGGCTGGAGTTGTGCGAACGCATGCCCCATGTGGATCTGGTGCTTGGCACCCAGAATCTTTACGCCCTGGCCGACCTGCTCACGAGCCTGGACGGCACCCCGAAGCTTGCCATCAACCTCTCGGACTCCTATGAAATCCCGGCCTTTATCCCGACCCTTGCCGCCCTCCCCCACTCTTCCGCCGACCATATTGAGCAAGCCCCGGCCCCTGCCGCCCGTCCCTTCCGCAAATTTCTGACCATTATGCAGGGCTGCAATAACTACTGTACCTATTGCGTGGTTCCATACACCAGGGGGCGGGAGGTCTCACGGAAAGTCACCGACATTCTCGATGAAGCCCATGCCCTGGTTGATGCCGGAATCTGTGAAATCACCCTCCTGGGACAGAATGTCAACTCCTATGGGCGCACCAATCCAGTGACGGCGGATGGCGGCCGCTACACCTTTTCCCAACTGTTACGTGATGTTGCTGCCATCCCGGGGTTACAGCGGTTGCGCTTCACCACCTCCAATCCCCAGGATCTCTCTTCCGAGCTGATGCGCTGTTTTGGCGAGATTGCCATTCTTTGCCCCCAGTTTCATCTCCCCGTGCAATCCGGCTCCAACGCCGTGCTCAGCCGGATGAACCGCAGATACACGAGGGAGCTGTATCTGCAACAGGTGCAGGAACTGCGTTCAGTGCGCCCCGATATTGCCCTCAGTACCGATGTGATTGTCGGTTTTCCCGGGGAGTCAGACGCCGATTTTGAACAGACCATGGAGCTTCTGGAGGAGGTTCGTTTTCACAGCTCTTTCTCCTTTAAATATTCGGATCGTCCCGGCACCAGATCAACGGGTTTTGCGGACAAGGTCGATGAGCTGGTGAAATCGGAGCGATTGAGCCGCTTCCAGCATCGGCAGGATGAAATCTGTCTGGAACAGAATCTCCTCTATCTTGGAAAGTCCCTGCCGGTCATGATTGAAAAACAGAGCGAAGAGGGCATGGTGGGCCGCACCGAGTCCAACCATATCGTCCATATCGCCGAGAGCCTTGCCTGCGTCCCGGGCGATATCGTCCGGGTTACCATCCACCACGCCGGTCACCATTCATTGAACGGCAGACTTATCCCTCCTCAGCAGAAAGGTGCAGCATGATTGATCTCCACACCCATACTTTTTTCAGTGACGGCGCCCTGGTGCCCGCCGAGCATCTGCGCCGCGTTGAGGTGCTGGGCTACAGGGCCGTGGCCGTTACCGACCACGCCGACAGCTCCAATCTGGATTTTATTATCCCGCGCATGATTCAGGCGGCCAGGGATCTGGGGCCCCACTCGAAAACCAGGCTGCTGCCGGGAATTGAGCTGACCCATGTCCCCCCTGCGCTGATCGGCCCGCTGACCCGCAAGGCCCGCGCCCTGGGGGCGCTGGTGGTGGTGGTGCATGGAGAGACCATGGTTGAGCCCGTGGCCCCCGGCACCAACCTGGCCGCCATTGAGGCCGGAGTTGATGTCCTCTCCCATCCCGGTTTCTTGACCGAAGAAGAGGCCCTTCTGGCGGCGCGAAAGGGGGTTCTGCTTGAAATAAGCGGGCGCAAGGGCCATTGTCTGACCAATGGCCATGTGGCGAAAATGGCCTTGAAAACCGGCGCCAAAATGGTGGTCAATGCTGATGCCCATGGCCCGGGCGATTTTCTGACGGCGGAAATGGCGCATCTCGTGGCCCTGGGCGCGGGGCTGAGTGAGGAAGACTATAAACAGATTCAGACGAACATGAATGATTTTGTCGATGGCCTGGCCCTTAGTCCATTTCAAGATCAGCAGTGAAGTGTCAGGAATTACTCTCCCTTAGGGCCGGGGAGGACAATGTTCCCCCGGATTGAATGGGATAAAGGGGGGCCAAGGGTTGCCGGAGGCAAAGGCACACCAAAAAATGACAAATGAGAAGTATATCGCATCAGGATCATCCACAACTCACCTGGATCAGTTTCTAAACCGCCATACCATTTGCCTCTATCAGCAACACCGTTGATTTCCTCAGGAAAAAATCCATGATGGCAAAGCCAGGACCTCAGCCCATCTCCCCTTCTTCGTCATCCCCTTCCTTGTCGGTTGACACCGCCCCCGCCTGGGCCGGAGTAACCAGATCGAGCAGGGTCATATTCTGGGGAACCGGCCTCGGCGCGGCCTTGCCGGTGGAATCGACGATCTTCCGCACCACCCTGGCGGCAATCCGTTTCCCTTTGGCATTGGGGTTCTTGAGCAGATACTCATCAAAATAGACCTCCATGGTATTGCTTTTGGCCCGCGCTGAAGGGGCCAGACTGACATGGGCGCTGGCACCCTCGCCCATGAGCAGGAGCAGGATCCTGGAGCGTTTATCCTCGGGAAAGAGGCGGTATTCCTTCTCCAGGATAAATTTCGGGGTGGTGAAGCGTTTGGCATAGACCAGATTTTCCTGACCATCGCGGTAGAGGATATTGAAAATCAAGCCATCCTCCACCACCCCGGCCCAGGCCAGATCGTGGCCGACAAAGAGCTTGTCCACCACCGGAATCACCTTGTACCTGCCGTCATTGGAGATCAGCAGAAGGCGGTCATATTCCGAGCAATTGAGGGTGAGGTCCTGCTTGTCATCCTCGGCCTTGATGGTGTGTCCCAGAAACCCGGAACCGCGCTGATACCCCACCACCAGATTGGCCATGGCCACACTGCGGACGCTGACCTCCTCGAACTCGCAGAGTCTGGTCTGGCGGGGGAAGAGCGGCCCGTATTTTTTCAGCAGATCGTTCAAAAAATCAATGGTATAGCCCACCATATCCTTGAGATGAGTGGAAATGGCCTTGATCTCGGCCCGGATCTCCCGCACCTCCTTCTGCTGTCGGTTGATGTCATAGCGGGAGATGCGTTTGATTTTAATCTCCAGCAGGTGCTCGATATCGACGCTGGTGACGGGCCGCAGCAGCTCGCCGGTGAAGGGTTGCAGGGAAGCGCCCACCCGCTTGACCACCGCCCGGTAGCTGGTCTCCTCCTCGATCTCCTTGTAGAGCCGCTCCTCGATAAAGATCTGCTCCAGCAATCGGGCGTGTAGTTTTTCCTGAAGTCGTAACAGGTCAATCTCCAGTTCCCTGGTCAGATCGCGCACCAGCTTCTGCGTATTATGCTCCAGCACCTCTTCCACGGTGCAGGTCACCGGGGTGTTGTCCTTGATCAGGGTGAGATTGGGGGTGATGGCAATCTCACAGTCGGTGAAGGCGTAAAGGGCCTCGATGGTCTCTTTGGCATAGACGCCGCGGGCGAGATTGATCTCGATCTCCACCTCTTCGGCGGTATAGTCATTGATGGAGAGGATCTTTATCTTGCCGGACTTGGCGGCCTTTTCCACGGATTCGATAAGGGACTGGGTGGTGGTGCCGTAGGGAATATCCTTGATCAGGATCGTCTTTTCGTTGCTCTCCTCGATGCGGGCCCGGCAGCGAATACGGCCGTTGCCATGGTCATAGTGGCTGATATCCACCAGCCCCTTCTTCTGGAAATCGGGGTAGAGGACAATGGGTTCATTGCGCAGGAGTTGGATCTGGGCGGTGAGCAGTTCGCAGAAATTATGGGGCATGATCTTGGTGGCCATGCCCACGGCAATGCCGTCGGCACCCAGGAGCAGGAGCAGGGGAATCTTGGCCGGCAGGGTCACCGGCTCCTGCATCCGGCCGTCATAGGAGTCAACAAAGGAGGTGAGATCCCTGTTAAAGAGGATCTCTTTGGCAAGCGGTGTCAGGCGGCACTCGATATAGCGGGCCGCCGAGGCCTGGTCGCCGGTGTAGATATTGCCGAAGTTGCCCTGCCGCTCGATGAGATATTCCTTGTTGGCAAGGTTGACGAGGGCGGCAAAGATGGAGGCGTCGCCGTGCGGATGGAGCTTCATCGTCTCCCCCACCACATTGGCGACCTTGTGAAAACGGCCGTCCTCCATATTGAACAGGGTCTGGAGAATCCGGCGCTGCACCGGTTTCAGGCCGTCGTGGATATCGGGAATGGCCCGCTCGCGGATGACATAGGAGGAATACTCAAGGAAATTCTGCTCGAAGAGCTGCTGAAGTCTGCCGTACTGTGAATTCATAATGGGATTAAAGGGGCTCGAAGCTGAAATGTATGGGGAGGTGGCAGGGCATCAGCCCTCTCGCACCACCAGATGTTCCATGATATAATTTTTCCGTTCCGGGGTATTTTTCCCCATATAGAAGGAAAGAATCCTGCTGACTTCACTGACGCTTCCCATGTTGACCTGCTGCAAGCGGATATCGGGGCCGATAAACTGCTTGAATTCCCTCGGGGAAATCTCTCCCAGGCCCTTGAACCGGGTCATTTCCACGTTCCCCGCCTTGGCCGCTGTACCTTGCAGCTTTTTCACCGCGATCTGCCTTTCCTTTTCCGAGTAGCAGTAATGGGTCTCCTGTTTGTTGCGGACGCGGAACAGGGGGGTTTCCAGGATATAGACATAGCCCAGCTTGACCAGCGGCTCAAAATAGTGGAGGAAAAAGGTGAGGAGCAGATTGCGGATATGAAGTCCGTCCACATCGGCATCGGTGGCAAGGATCACCTTGTCGTAGCGCAGATCGGCAATGGACTCCTCAATATCCAGGGCCCGCATGAGGGAATACATCTCTTCATTCTTGTAGAGAATCGCCAGCTTCTGCCCCAGCACATTCATGGGCTTGCCCTTGAGGGAAAAGACGGCCTGGGTGAGGGGGTCGCGGGACGAGACGATGGAGCCGGCGGCGGACTGGCCCTCGGTGATAAAGACCATATTGCCCTGACCCTGGGGGGAGGCTTTCTTGCGGGTGGGATGATGCTTGCAGTCCTTCAACTGGGGAATCTTGAAGGCCACCTTCTTCGATTTCGCCTTGGCCTCCTGACGGACGCTCTGCAACTCCTTGCGCACCTTTTCATTGCGCTGGATCTTCTCCAGCAGGCTCTCCGCCGCCTCGCTGTTCTTGTAGAGGGCGCTGGAGACGGCATCTTTCACCTTGTTCACGATCCAGGAACGGATATCGCTGTTGCCCAGCTTGTTTTTGGTCTGGGATTCAAAAAGCGGGTCCTTGATCTTGATGGCCAGGGTACCCACCAGGCCATCCCGCACATCCTGACCAAGGAAGCTCTTTTTCGAAAACTCGTTCACCCCTTTCAGAATGCCCTCGCGAAAGGCGGAGAGATGGGTGCCGCCCTCACTGGTATAGGTGCCGTTGACGAAGGAATAGTAGGTGTCGCCATAGCCGTCGGTGTGGGAAAAGGCAAATTCCAGGGTGGCGTCCCGGTAATAGAGGGGCTCATAGATATTCTGGTCATCCAGCTCCTTGGCCAGCAGATCAAGGAGGCCGCCCGCGGAAAAAAAACAGCTCTTGTCCAGATAGAGCTTGAGGCCGGCATTGAGATAGGCGTAGCGCCACAGACGGGCCTCGACAAAACCGGCATCGAAGGCATAGTCCTGAAACATCTCCTGATCCGGGATAAATTCCACCAGGGTGCCATTGGCTTCACTGGTCTCCCCTTCCTCGCAGCTGAGCAGCTCTCCCTTGGTGAAAATGGCGCTGGCAAATCTGCCGTCGCGAAAGGCGGTGACCTGAAAGTGGGAGGACATGGCGTTCACCGCCTTGGTCCCCACCCCGTTGAGTCCCACCGAGAACTGAAAGACCTCGGTGTTGTACTTGGCACCGGTATTGATGGTGGAGACGCAGTCCACAACCTTGCCCAGGGGAATGCCCCGGCCAAAGTCGCGGACGGTCACCATCCCCTCGGGGCCGATATGGATAGTGACCCGCTTGCCGGCGCCCATGATATATTCATCCACGGCGTTATCCACCACCTCCTTGAGGAGGATATAGATGCCGTCGTCGGGATGGCTGCCATTGCCCAGACGACCGATATACATCCCCGGCCGTTTGCGGATATGCTCCAGGGAGCTGAGGGTCTTGATCTTGCTTTCGTCGTAATCGTGGGGAGATACACTCATAATCTTGATTTCTGGTGAATATTTTTGGGGGAACTTTTTTGAGCCCTGGATTGAAGCATTGCAATACTATTGTATTTCATTATATTAATCAACAGCCATGGCAGAAATGGCGGCGCCCTCGAAGCAGCCCATATTTTTCACACTCCATCCCGCTGACTCCTATGATTCCGTCCCCGTCTCAAACATTGCCCACGGTGTTGACCATCGCCGGCTCAGACCCCACCGGCGGCGCCGGGATCCAGGCTGATCTCAAGACCATGACCGCCATCGGCGTCTATGGCGCCGCCGCCATCACCTGCGTCACCGTGCAGAACTCAAGCGGCCTCAGCGAGACCCTTGCCCTTGATCCCGGGCTGGTGGTCAGGCAGGTGCAGGCGGTGCTGGCGGAATATCTGGTCACCCATATCAAAATCGGCATGGTCGGCACCATGGGGATCGCCGCCGCCCTTGGGAATCTGCTCGATGACTTCGAGGGCGAGGTGATCTACGATCCGGTGCTGGCATCAAGCACCGGCCAATCCCTGCTTGATGGTGATCCGTTGGCCGAACTGAGCCGCCATCTGATCAGCAGGGTGAGCGTCCTCACCCCCAACGGCGATGAGCTGGCACGACTCTGTCAGCAGAGGATCACGACGGCGGACGAGGCGATCCACTGCGCCCGCCTCCTGCTCGCCCGGCATGCACATCTGCGGGCGGTGATCGTCAAGGGAGGGCACCTGGAACCGGACAATTCTGTGATCCACGATTATCTGCTCGCGCCGAACAGGGAGGTCGTGGTCAGCAAAAGACCGCGCATCGACAGCAACAATCTGCATGGCACCGGCTGCACCTTCGCCTCCGCCTTTGCCGCCTTTCATTGCCTGGAAGGAGACTACAGCAGGGCATTTCTCCGCAGCACCGCCTATATGGAGCAGATTATCGGCGCCAGCAGCAGGGTCAACCTTATCAGGAGCGGCGGCCACGGGCCCCTCTTCCATGCCCTGCAAAGACCCCGGAGATGAAAGCTCAGAGCTTCCCCCGCCGGGGCAGACAAGGGGACGAAACCCATTCGGCCCATGCCGCCCTTGCGGGGATTCAATTTTACGCCCAAGGCACCGACAAACAATGAAAAATGAGACCGGAACCATCCTTGTAGCCTGTCAATTTATCCTCGTTGGCCTTTTGGCGGCAACGACGCGCTGGTATCAATTTCAGCTCCTGGCCCTGCCCTTTTTCATTGCCTCCCTGCTCCTGGCCGGCTGGGCCGTCAAGGTCATGCGCCTTGGTCATTTCAATATCCGTCCGGCCATCAGGGATGGTGCCCTGCTCATAACGCACGGGCCCTACCGATATATCCGGCATCCCATGTACGCAAGCTTCCTCCTTGGCGGGCTGGGGCTGCTCATTGTTTCCTGGAGCTGGCCCCGTCTGGCCGGGTTCTTTGCCCTGTGGCTGGTTTTGTATCTCAAGCTGAGGATTGAAGAGAGGCTGCTCATGGCCCATTTTCCCGACTACAGCCACTACCGGAAAAGCGCAAGGATGCTGTTTCCCTGGTTTTAATTCCAATTCTCAATGGCGGGTTCCCTGTCAGGCTTGTTCGGTACAAGAAGCTTCCCTCCCTTGAGGCCGATATGGAAGGTGGAACGGCAAGGGTAGGGAGGCTCGTTCGGGAAAGAAAACTCCCCTCCCTTGACGGTTGGGGTTGGGGGTGGGTGATGCCGCAACAAGCTCATTCCATGGCTGATTCCCCCCTCCCCTGACCCCTCCCCGCCGGGGGGGAGGGGAAATTCTAGGCCGGCCACTCAGCAAAAACCCCTGTCGTGGAAAAGGTTCTGCTGCTTTCCCGTCCTCCCCTGACATATATTTATGGACATGCGGCCCGGCGCTGCCTATCATAGTCGGAACCATGCACTTCGCGTGGTGTCGCGACAGTTTATACAGCCGGGCTATGCGCACCGATGGGCAGCAGCCGGGCATTTTTCAATCCATATCCGATGAAGGAACCCCATGGACACCAAGAAAATCAAACTCTACAGCATTACCACCTGTGCCTTCTGCCAGGCCATCAAGAAGATGCTCAAGGACCTCGGCGTCGTCCATGAGGTAGTCGATGCCGACCTGCTGTCTGACGGGGAAAGGGAGGCGATGCTGGAGGAGTTGCGCCGGGTCAACCCCAGCTGTTCCTTCCCCACCATCACCATTGACGATCAGACCATCACCGGCTTCAAGATCCAGGAGATCAAGGAGGCCATCGGAATCCGCACCCCGGTGGATGACCTCTACGACGCCCTGAAGAAAATCCAGGAGCCGAAGGGCTATTTTTTCAACCGGGACAAGGAGAGGGACTTTGATCTTCTGCGCGGCCTGCTCACCAATAAGGATCGCTATGGTTATATGTCCTGCCCCTGCCGACTGGCATCGGGCAAACGTGAAGAGGACCAGGATATTCTCTGCCCCTGTGTCTATCGCGAGGCAGATGTCAGGGAATTCGGATCCTGCTACTGCCAGCTCTATGTGTCGGCGGCGTGGAATGAGGACAGAATCCCCCATGCCCTTGTACCGGAACGGCGCAAGGCCAGGGGATAAAGGTCAGGACTGCGATTTCCCCCTGAATTCACCGTGAAAGTTACTTTTATGAAGGACATATTTGAAGCGCAGAGAGGGATATGAAGATGAACCACGCCCCCCTTGAACATCGGATCCGGGAACTTTTCCAGCAGCAGCTCCTGGGGGTGCTGGCCACAAATAGCGGCGCGGCAGGCGCGGAGCCCTATGTCAGCCTTATCGCCTTCGCCGCCAGCGGGGATCTCAGCCGACTGTTCTTCTACACCAGTCGCGCCACCCGGAAGTTCACCAATATGGTGGACAACAGCCGGGTGTCGATGCTCATCGACAACCGGAGCAACCAGGCCGGCGATTTCGAGACCGCCCTCGCCGTCACCATCCTCGGCAGGGCGCTGGAACAGCAGGGCCCGCAGAAAACCATCCTCCAGGATCTCTTTCTTGCCCGACACCCCGAACTTGAGTCCTTTGCCCTTGACCCATCCTCGGCCCTGATCGAGATTCTGGTGCAGCGTTATATCCTGGTGAGCCGCTTCCAGCAGGTTCAGGAACTTGTCATGGACACCACCGCTGAAGCCTCCCCTGGAGAAATCTCTGAACCATGAGGCGTTCCCGTCACCCGTTGCCGCGCCTGCCAGAGCTCATCATCCCTGCCCACAAAACAGGACCATGGATCAGTCCGTGCGGTTGATCCTGCCATACAGGGAGGCTGCTGGTGGATGCTTTTGAATGGCAGCTTCTTCTTGCCCTCGGCCTCGATCTGCTGCTCGGTGATCCCCGCTTGTTTCCCCATCCGGTGCGGATCATCGGCTGGTTCTGTGTCCGCCTGGAGTCGCTCTTTCGCTCTCTCTTCGTCAGAGAGCAGCTGGCCGGGGTGGCGACGGTGGCCGCGGTTCTCCTCATCACCGTGTCCCTCACCTCCCTGCTGCTGCTGGCCGCCGGCTGGATTTCTCCCCTGCTGGCCCATGGCCTGGCAATCTTTTTACTCTACACTTCCGTTGCCGCCCGGGATCTGATCCGCCATAGCCGCGCCGTCTTTGCTGCCCTGCAAACCGGGGGCGAGGCGGGGCTTGAGGCGGGACGACGGGCGGTGGCAATGATTGTGGGTCGGGACACGGCGGCCCTGGACCGGGCCGGGGTGATTGGCGCCACCGTCGAATCGGTGGCCGAAAATATGGTGGATGGCATCTGTGCCCCGCTTTTCTTCGCCGTCATCGGGGCGATGGCGGCATCGTTCTTCGGCTCCAGCCCGGTGGCCGGGGCGGCCCTGGCGGCCTTGTGCTACAAGGCAGTGAATACCATGGATTCCATGTTCGGCCATAAAAATAGCCGCTACCTCTCCTTTGGCCGGGCCGCGGCCCGGCTGGATGATGGCTGTAACTTTATCCCGGCCCGTCTGAGCGGGCCCTTCCTCGCTGCCGCCTCTTTTTTCCTCGGCCTTGACTGGAAGAACTCCCTGCGGATTTTCTTGCGCGACCGACTGTGCCACGCCAGCCCCAACTCCGGTCATTCAGAAGCGGCCGTGGCCGGGGCGCTGGGGGTGCAACTGGGAGGCGACGCCAGCTATTTTGGCCGTCCCGTGGCCAAGCCCACCATGGGGGATGCCAGTCGAGCCCTGGTCGATACCGATATCCTGGTCACCAACCGGCTGATCCTGGCCGGCTCCCTGCTGTTTGTCCTTTTTCTCCTGCTGTGCAGACGACTCTGTGCATAACGCGACAATGAGATTTCAAAAAATCACCATCCAGTCCCCTCCTCCCGACCCGTTCTCCGCCCGTCACCCCTTCCCCGCCTTCCTTATCGGCGGCACGGCCAGCGGCTGCGGTAAAACCACCATTACCCTGGGGATTATGGCCGCCTTAAGAGTTCGCGCCTTCACCGTTCAGCCCTTCAAGTGCGGCCCGGATTTCATCGACCCCAGCCTGCACCGGATGGTCACCGGCGAGATCTCATCCAACCTTGATCTGCACATGTGCGGCGAGGACTTTTGCCGGGAGATTTTTCAGCGGCGCCTGATCGGCCATGGTGGCAGGAGCGGCGAAACGGTGGGGGTGGTGGAAGGGGTGATGGGTCTTTTTGACGGTGGCCCTGCCAGCTCGGCGGCCCTGGCCCTGGCCCTGGATCTGCCCGTGGTGCTGGTCATTGATGCCGGCTCCGCCGCCGAAAGCGCGGCGGCGATCCTCAAGGGCTTTGAGCTCTATGATCCGCGCCTGGAGATCAAGGGTGTCATCTTGAACCGGGTGGACTCAGCGAGCCATCAGGAAATGATCCGCGCGGCGGTGCAGCAGTCCAGCCGGATCAGGATCCTCGGATTTTTTCCCCGCAATATTCACTTTGAAATCCCGGACCGCCATCTTGGACTGCATATGGGGGAAGAATTCCCTCTCAATGACGGGCAGCTGCAGGGGCTCGCCGCCGCCATCGAGAACCATATCGACCTGGACGGGCTCCTCTCCCTTGCCGCCGCCAGAACCGGGCCGCCGGTCACTCACCGGCTGCCTTCGCCCCGGCCCGCATCAGGCCCCAGGGGGCAATCACGGCCCCTGCAACTGGCGGTGGCCCGTGACCTGCCCTTCTGTTTTTATTATGAAGACAATCTGGCCATGCTCAAGGAGGCCGGGTTTGAGCTGCGCCCCTTCAGCCCCCTGCACGATGAGCGTTTGCCGGAGGGCATGGACGCCCTCTATCTGGGCGGCGGCTATCCCGAACTGCACGCCGCCGGTCTCAGTGGGAATCTTGCCATGCGCACGGCCATTGCCGCCTGGGCCGCCAGTGGCGGCGTGATTTATGGCGAGTGCGGCGGATTTATGTACCTCTGTGAGGAGCTGCTGGATCTGGAAGGAAGGGCATATCCCATGGCCGGGGTTTTCCCGGCCACGGTGGAGATGCGGAGCAGCCTGTGCCGTCTGGGGTATCGTCGGGCAAGCCTGAAAAGGGACTTCCTGTGGGGGAAAAAGGGAGAGGTTCTGCACGGCCATGAGTTTCACTATTCGCACCTTACGCGAATGGCCCCGGAGGTTGAAACCCTTTACCAGCTGGAGGACGGACGCCCTGAAGGATTCAGGATCGGCAATACGGTGGGCGGCTATCTCCACCTCCACTTTGGCCGCACCAAACCCGCGGTTTCCGCCTTGTATCATACCATCCAGCAGATTCAGGCCGGAAGGCGCTCCGCCTGAGCAAAAAAAGACGGGGACTTCGGCATCACCACCAGCCGAAGTCCCCATCTTTTTTTTGCCCCCGGATGGAGGGCAGCCGCGCCGGATTAATCAATCAGGGTTCTGATAATATCCTTCTTGCCGATCACCCCGACGATCACCCCGTTGTTCATCACCGGCAGGGTGTGCATATTCCTTTCCGCCATGATCGTGGCGATCTCTTCCAGGGAGGTCTCTTCTTCGACGGTGACCGGCGATCCGGTGAGGATATCCTTGACCAGCACACCGGCCATCTTTTTCAGCTCATCGCCCATCTTGTGGGGATTTTCCAGATAAAATACCGAATCGAGGATGGTGATCACGGTGGGGATATGAACTTTTTTGGTCTGAAAGATCAGATCGCTCTCGGTCACCACCCCCACCAGCTTGCCCTCCTCGTTGATGACCGGCACCCCGCTTATCTGGTGGATCGCCAGAACCCTGGCCAGCTCTTTGACGTTTGCGTTTTCAGTAACGGTGATGACCTCAGGGGACATAATATCACGGGCGGTTAACATGGGGATAACTCCTTATGGGTTCATGAGTTTGATGGCCTGGGGCAAGCTGTCTGCCACTTCGGATGCAATATACCCGATTCCCATGGTTTTGAATAGCAGATCTCCGGCCAGGCCATGCAGATACACGGCCGCGCGGGCGGCCTCCGGGTGACAGAGGCCCTGACAGATCAAGGCGCCGACCACCCCGCTGAGCACATCGCCCATGCCGGCGGTGGCCATGCCGGGATTGCCGGTGGTATTGATCCATACCTGAGAATCAGGGGAGGCGACAACCGTCCCCACCCCTTTGAGGATGACGGTGCACTGCCCGGCGGACTGGTCCAGAAACTGACAGGCCGCCCTGGCCGCCCCTATCCGATCCTCCTGAACATGGGCGATGGTGGTCCCGAGGACCCTGGCTATTTCACCGGGATGGGGAGTAAACACCCGGGGGCCGGGCGGGGCCGGGATATGATCTCCGGCCCGGGCCAGAATATTGATGGCATCGGCGTCAACAACCATGGGAATCCGCACGCTCCCATAGAGATGGAGCACCAGCTCGGCGGTGGATTCTGCCGTGCCCAGGCCCGGCCCGATAACCAGGGCCTGTTTTCCGTGCAGGTGCTGCTCAATGGCGGCAAGATCCTCCATGCCGATACACGAACGGGACGCCGCCAGGGGAATGGTCATGGCCTCGACAAAGCTGGCCTCATAGATCGCGTCCAGATCCTCGGGGCAGCAGAGGCTGATCAGGCCGCAACCGCCGCGCAGGGCCCCTTTCACACTGAGAATCGCCGCCCCGGTCATACCCATGGACCCGGCCAGAACCAGCAGATGTCCATGGCTCCCCTTGTGCGACGATTTCCTGCGCTGGATTCCCTTCAGAATCCGGCGCAGTTCCTCGGCGGTGATGGCCGCCTGGCGAATCCCCAGGCTGGCAAAGGCTGCCGACGGAATGCCGATATCAAGGACATGGAGCCGGCCACAGACCTCCGTCCCCTGCTCCATCAGCTGCCCGGCCTTGGCACAGCCGTAGGTGGCGGTATGGTCGGCGCTGATACAGGCCCCCAGCACCTTGCCGCTGTCGGCGTGCAGCCCGGAGGGAATGTCCACCGCAATACGGGGAATGGCGGCGGCCCAGGACTCGGTATTGATGAGCTCGATCAGCTCCGCCACATGGCCGCTGATCTCTCGGGTCAGTCCGGTACCGAAGATGGCATCGACCAGGGCGTAACAGGATCTGCCCCCAAGAATCTGCTGCTGGTAGAGTTCACGCAAGGTCGGGAGAGTTGCCGATGTGGTGAGCAGATGGAGGGGAAATCCCAGCCTGCTGATGATATGAAGATTTCCGGCGGCATCCCCTTTCAGCTGTTCCGGCGGTGTCAGAAAGACGAAGACCGGCTCGCAGCCGCGCTGATGGAGGTGGCGACCGATGACCAGCCCATCCCCGCCATTATTGCCGGGCCCGACGAGAATCAGGGCAAAGCCGTTGATGGCCGGGCCCAGCTCCCGCTCCATCATCAAGACGGTGCCCAGGCCGGCATTCTCCATCAGAACCATGCCGGGAATGCCGAATTCTTCAATGGCCTGCCGGTCCAGTTCACGCATTTCACGGGCAAAGGGAAGTATCATCGCACAGGTTTCCTTCAAGGTTAAGGGGCAGTGAGCCGAATCCATCGGTGTGGATGAAAGCTGCCCCTGGCGGTTTGGTCGGAAAGGTATTTTATATGGCCCAATTGCCGGTGTCAAGGATGAACCCGGCAGGCTGATGACAGGCGAAATGCCCAGCCCGCGCCAAGGGATCAGTTCCACACCAGGGCTGAGGGAAGACAGGGCGGCTGAGGCCCCCCTCTCCTTCCGTTCCCCCTCGTCACCCCTCTCAATCCTGCCTTGAAGGGTCCGGGATCATTGCTCACGGTTCTCTTCTGATGGGGATGGATTGCCGTCTTTTTCCAGGGAGGCGCCCCGTTTCAGCAAAATGGCCCGGCAGGCATGACAGGGGGTAAAGCCTGACTGCTCCGCAATCTCCAGATTCTTGAACTCAATGGTACAGTGAACACAGGTGTACGAAGCGCATCCGGGGATATGGCACTCCATGCTGTGGGCGTCACCATGGATGGCCCCGGCACTGAGGTGACCGGGGCCGTGGAGTTTTTCGACCTCCTGGTGACGGGGGGATTCGGAGGCCGTAAACCTGTCGCGGAGCCGCTTCTTCGTAAGAGTTGACAGATCCCGCAACCGGGCGCCGACCCTGGCCGCCAGCGGCAGGATATATTCAGCATTCCAGGCAGCGGCGGCGCTGGTCAAGGGGCGCGGGAGCAGTGGCCGTTCATTGGCACTCTGGCGCACAAGGATCAGGGTCAGAACCAGAAAGACAAGATTGGGAAGCCACATGGCCAGGGCAACGGGGATGGAGCTGTCCTGCACCGAATTTTTGCCCAGGGTGTAGAGGATATAGTAGAGTATGAAAAATCCCAGTCCCAGGGGAATGCCAATGGCGCTTCGGCCCACCCGCGCCCGCAGTCCCAGGGGAAGCCCGAGCAGGCTGAGGATAAAACAGCCCACCGGCAGGGCCAGTCGTTTATGATAGTGGACCAGGGCATCCCGGCCCTTGGCGGAGCCGCGGCCAAATTGAAGCGCGGCCTGCTCCAGCTGTTCCATGGTCATGGACCCCATGGATTGACGGGCAATGTCCTCACCATCGATGACGCTGGGGATATGCAGGGGAATATTGATCTTGTAGCGATCAAAGGAGACGGTCTGGGCATAGGCGCCGTCCGGCCGGTTGAGGCTGCCGTTTTCCAGAACTATGGTCACCTGCATCTGCCGGGTATCCCCTACCATGGAGCCCGACTGGGCCATGGTGATGGTGGGAAGGGCCTGACCACGCATGTCCGAAACCCAGACATTCCCCCAGGCTCCGGTGGTCTGGTCAATGGACTGGACATACACCACCACATCGCCCAGGGCCTCGGTGAAGGCGTTTTCCTTGATCCCCTTGTCGATTTTTTCCTTGGCCAGCTGGAACATAAGCTGCTTCATGGCGATTTCACCGGTGGGGATAAGTCGCACCGAGAAATATCCGGTGATGCCGGCAATGAGCAGGGAGACCAGAAGAACCGGGGGCAGGATGGTATAGACACTGATGCCGTTGGCCTTCAAGGCGAGGATCTCACCATCCACGGTGAGCCGGCTGAAGGCGATGATCATCCCCATCATGGCCGACATGGGAATGGAATAGAGAAACATATTGGGAAAGATATAGGAAAAAAGACGGATAAAATCAGTCAATCCAATACTGAGATCCAGCACCACATTGAGAAAGGGAATCAGCTTCACGAGAAAGAAAACCGCGTTTAAAATAACAAAGCTCGCGAAAAACGGGGCAAGGATCTCGGCCGTCAGATAGCTGTAAAGGAGCAGGGGAAGTCGGGGAAAACGATTCATTGCTTGAGAATTGGAGGTTTAAGTTTTAAGATCGAAATCTTTAACTCTCCAGTAGCGCCCCATCTGCTTCGTCATCGGCCTGCTCATGTACGAACCAGTACACTTCGCAGACCTCTTTCTCGCATATGGAGCACTCCTGAAGAGTTACACTACGCGGTTTTACGTTCATATTCGGCAACAAGCTGGAGAGTCACCGAAATCTTTCATCGCCGGCAATCTGCTCCATCTTACCATCTCAGCCCGGAAACTGAAAACTTAAAAGAAGTATCACCACCATGGATCGTCCCTTTGAGCTTGTCAGCACCTTTTCTCCCTCCGGCGATCAGCCGGAGGCCATCGCCGCACTGGTGCGTGGTCTGGAAGACGGTGCCCGCGGTCAAATGCTCCTGGGAGTCACCGGATCGGGCAAGACCTTTACCATGGCCCAGGTGGTGGCCCGGGTGCAGCGGCCCACCCTCGTCATCGCCCCCAACAAAACCCTGGCGGCTCAGCTCTTCGGCGAATTCAAGGAGCTGTTTCCCGGTAACGCGGTGGAGTATTTTGTCTCCTATTACGATTACTATCAGCCCGAGGCCTATATCCCCGCCTCAGATACCTTTATCGAGAAAGACTCGGCCATCAATGACGCCATCGACAAGATGCGCCACTCGGCCACCCGCTCCCTCCTGACCCGGCGCGACGTGCTCATCGTCGCCTCGGTTTCCTGCATCTATGGCCTCGGCTCACCGGATGAGTACAGGAATATGCACCTCTTTCTCCGCCGTGATGAAGACTACGCCATGGACAAGGTGCAGCGCCGCCTGGTCTTTATGCTCTATGAGCGCAATGATATCTCCTTCCATCGCGGCACCTTCCGGGTGCGCGGCGATGTCATCGACATCTTTCCGGCCTATGAAGAGGAGATTGCCATCCGCCTGGAGTTTTTCGGCGACACGGTGGAGAGGATCTCCATCATCGACCCCCTGCGCGGCAAGGTTCTCCAGCAACTGGAGGAATACACCGTCTTTCCCGCCAGTCATTTTGTCACCTCCCGTGACCGCCTCCAGATTGCCATGGCCGCCATCAAGGAGGAGCTGAAGGAGCGGCTGGCCTGGTATCAGCAGAGAAATCGTCTGGTGGAGTTGCAGCGCCTGGAGCAGCGCACCCTCTTTGACCTGGAGATGATTCAGGAGCTGGGCTATTGCAGCGGCATCGAGAATTACAGCCGGCACCTCACCGGCAAGGAACCGGGGGCCGCGCCGCCCAACCTCATCGATTATTTCCCCGAGGACTTCCTTCTCTTCCTCGACGAGTCCCATATCGGGGTGCCCCAGCTCAACGGCATGTACAACGGCGACCGTTCGCGCAAGGAGACCCTTGTTGATTTCGGATTTCGCCTGCCCTCGGCCCTGGACAACCGGCCCCTGCGCTTTGAGGAGTTCACCTCCCGCATCAATCAGGTCATCTATGTGTCGGCAACCCCCGGCCCCTATGAACTGGCCCAGGTCGAAGGGCGGATTGTGGAGCAGATCATCCGTCCCACCGGCCTGCTCGATCCGGCCATCGAGGTGCGTCCGGCGACAAACCAGGTGGATGATCTGCTGGAGGAGATCCGCCTGCGGGTTGAGCGCCATGAGGCGGTGCTGGTGACCACCCTGACCAAACGGATGTCCGAGGACCTCACCGATTATTATGAGAAGCTGGGAATCCGGGTGCGCTACCTTCACTCCGACATCAAGACCATCCAGCGCATGGAGCTGATCCGGGATCTTCGCCAGGGCGAGTTCGATGTGCTGGTGGGGATCAACCTCCTGCGCGAGGGGCTGGATATCCCCGAGGTCTCCCTGGTGGCGGTGCTGGATGCCGACAAGGAGGGATTTCTCCGCTCCGAACGCTCCCTCACCCAGACCTGCGGGCGGGCGGCGAGAAACGCGGAGGGCATGGTTATCCTCTACGCCGACACCGTCACCGGTTCCATGCAGCGAACCATGGATGAGACCCTGCGACGGCGCACGATCCAGGAGCAGTACAACCGGGACCATGATATCACCCCCCGGACCATCTGTTCACGGATCAAGGACAGCCTCAATCAGCATCTGGCCGACAGCGGCTACCTTGCCGATGAGTATCAGGCCGGAATTTTGCAGGCGGCGGAAGAGCTGCCGGTGTTCAAGAGTATTCGTGACCTTGATCGTGAGATCAAAAAACTGGAGAAGGAGATGCAGACCGCGGCCCGGGAGCTTGCCTTTGAACAGGCAGCGGCCCTGCGTGACCGGATTAAGGCCCTGCGCAAACTTGAGATCGAGATCGGATAAACCATGGACGGCCTGAAAAACAAGATAAAATCAAGGCTCCGCGACCCGCGCCAGCCAAGGATGGCGAGGCCGATACTCGGGTCAGGAAGGGGAGAGAAATTCCAACGATGAAAGACGGATTCTGGTACAATGTTTCCCTGCGGCTGGTTCCCTGGATCTTTGAATGGCTGATCAGACTCTGGTTTAGCACCTGCCCGCTGACCATCCATGGCCAGGAACATATGGATCGCATCAAGGCCGACGGAACTCCCCTCATCGCCAGCTTCTGGCATTACGGGGTGCTCTATGTCCTCTATTTTTTCCGGGAGGAGTCGGGGGTGGCCATGGTGAGCGCCAGCCGGGACGGCGAGTATATCAGTCGGATTGTGGAGAGACTGGGCAACCGGACGGTGCGTGGTTCCCGCAGGAAGGGGGGAATGCAGGCGATCATCAAGCTGATTCGGGCGGTGCGCGCCGGCCACAACACCATCCTCGTCGCCGACGGCTCCCAGGGGCCGGCCAGGGTGGCCCAGGCCGGCACGGTACTCCTGGCCTCGCACACCGGGGTGCCGGTGCTGCCCCTGGCCTGGTCATGCAGCCGCCACATCCGCTTTGGCTCCTGGGACGGCACGGCCCTGCCCCTCCCCTTTTCCAGGGTCGATTTTTTTTATGGCGAACCCCTGCTGGTGCCGCCGGGCCTGAAAGAGCTGGAACTGGAGGAGTACCGCCTGGAGCTGGAAAAGAGGTTGAACCTGCTCTATTCCAAAGCCTGGACCTTCCAGGGAAAGGCTGAACATTGACGATCCAGGTCAGTGCCACGAAGGCCGGGCGACTCCCTCACCGTCGGCAACCGATTCCTAAATCACAATATTGTTATTATCCAGCATGACATAATTCAAAAATGTAATTTACAGTACATTCGGGAGCTTGCCAAGATATATTACATTTCGGTTAGTTACACCCTTATTCCGGCATACCTTTGATTTGGCATGAAATTTGGAATATTTTGCGCGGGTTAAAGATGGACATTGGGTCCATGCAGGTATATTTCACATGTCAGAACAAAGGAGAAAAGAGATGAGTACAATCGCGAAGAAATTGCTGGTTGGTGTCGTTGTCACGGGGGCCTGTGTTACCATGTTTTCCGGATTGGCTTCTGCCGCTGAAGAAGAGAAGCCCACGGCGAACCTCACCGTCGGTGCCTACAGCCAGTATATCTGGCGCGGATTTGAGATGACCAAGGACAGCATCGTCATTCAACCATCCATGACCGTGGCCTACAAGGGCTTTTCCGCAAATCTCTGGGGAAATCTTGACACCGATCCCTACACTGTTGATGGAGACAATTCCTCCAACAACTGGACGGAAACCGATATGACCCTGGCCTACGGCTGGGATATGGACCCCGTGGCCTTTTCCGTGGGCTACATCTATTATGCCCTTGATTCAGTGGATGACACCCAGGAATTTTATGTCAGCGCCGCCCTCAAAACCATCCTCAAGCCCACCCTGACCATCTACCGTGATGTTGACTCCTATCAAGGCTGGTATGTGACCCTGGGGATCTCCCATTCCATCCCGGTTCACAATGATATCACCCTGGATCTGGGTGCCCAGGCAAGCTATCTGTCAGCGGACGACGCGTCAACGTATCATGTTTCAAGCACTCCTGATGATGCCTATAGCGATTTCCATGACGGCGTTCTGTCTGTGGGTTTCACCATACCAGTGTGCAAATACGCAACGATCAATCCGAAACTCGCTTATTCCTTTGCCCTGTCCAATGACGCCGAAGATGTTATAAGCAATAACTATGCGGCCATTGGAAGTGGCGATAACAACTTTATCTTTGGCGGAGTATCCGTCACAATGGCATTCTAAGTTTTTTTCTCTCTGAATCACGAAGCAGGACTCACCCGGACAGCCACCCGGCAGCATAGGCTGTGGAGGAGTCCCTCCATGAAAAAGAACAACGGGTATCCGTGCCTTGCATGGATACCCGTTGACGTTTTCCCTTCCCCTCCATTCCCGCCTGTCACCAGACTTCTCCCCTCCCCTGAGCCTTCCGCCACCCTTTACTCCAAGGTTCCGAGAAAGTTAAAGGTTGGCAGCTTATACATCCGCCCGGCACCGCTGAGCCGGTCGGCCAGGGTCAGCAGATCAGCGGCACTGGTGGGAAGATGGCAGAGGTCCACCACCACATAGTCAAGGCCCATATCCCGCAGTTCCCCCAGATGGGGCAGCAGGGAAAAGGGCC
This sequence comes from Desulfocapsa sp., assembly GCA_013426795.1. Classification (GTDB taxonomy): domain Bacteria; phylum Desulfobacterota; class Desulfobulbia; order Desulfobulbales; family Desulfocapsaceae; genus UBA2270. Next base: position 103,721 of record JACDZF010000001.1, read on the forward strand.
GGCAGGGCACGGTCTTGACCAATCCGTCCTTCCTGTGCATGGTGAACGATTCCCCCTTGGGGCTGGTCAAGACCCGGTCATACTGAAAGTGGCTGGCCGCCAGGCGGGCGGTGAACAGGGCGGGGGCACCATACACCGTCAGCCCCTTGTGGATATGCTGATTCTGGAACCGGCTGCCCTTGAGAAGATCGGCCAGCAGCCCCCGGTCGGCCTCGATGGAGAGCTGGGCCGCCTCCGCTCCCAGTTGCGCCACCGCGGCCAGGGCCTGAGTATTCATCAGGCTGATGGTATAATCACAGAAGAGATGAACCCTCGCCCCCTGAAACATCCAGGCCTGGCTGATATGGCCGATCTGGAAGTTCTTGAAACCGGAGCGGATAAGAAGGATGATCTGCTTTTGCACCTGGGCCAGTTCCGCCTCAAAGATAATGGGCGGCAGGCACCAGATGACCGTGCGGTTGCCGGTTGTCAGCGACCGTTTGATCTGGCCGACCTGACTGACCGTTGACTTGTCCACAGGGATCAGAAAACCATCGGGGGCAAAGGGCAGTCGATCATGGAGGAGTTTCAGGGAATCGGTTTTCAGCCACCATTCCAGGGGCAACTTGACCTTGGGCGGCCAGCTGGCCTTGCGTTGCGTTCCTCGCGACCTGCCATCCCCCCTTCCTTTGTGGCTCACGGGCGGCAGTTGTTCCACCCGCCCTTCCGAAAAGCAGACCTCCCGCCGCACCGAGGCAATTTTTCCCCGCCGGGCGTCCTGAATCCCGGCAACCAGCTCCCTCATCACCGGGGTTCCGGGAAGGCCGAAGGCCTCATCGGTCACCTGCGGACGACTGCGGACATCCACCTTGTAGAGATCGACCTTTTTTGCCCCGGCATGGAGGCCTTCGACGGGCAGGCCGATCCATACGGTCTCCCCCGCCCGGCCCTGGGCCACCGGCTCTTTTCCCTTGACCATCTCCTGCAAGGTGAAGCTGTGCCGCTCACCCGTTGACTCCAGATGGAGACGCAGGCGGTCTCCCAGCTCCAGCTCATCTTTCAGGGTCAGGTTGCCCTGGAATCCATTTTTTCCCTGCCGGACCTCATTGAGCCGGCCCAGATGAAGTCCGGCATTGCCGGAATGATAGGGGGTGATCGCCGTCAGTGGTTGCGGCGAGAGAAAATAGCCAGGACCGACCTTGCGGCTCATGGCCTTTTCCACCAGCCCTCTGGCCTTTTGCAGGACCATGGCGAGACTGCCGGGATCAATCTCGCGTGTCTCCCCATCCCCACCGGTATCGGCAACCCGAGTCCGTTCCACCCCATCCAGTATCATCCGGTAGGCCTGAACCACATGGGAAACATAGTGGGCTGTGCGCAGCCGCCCCTCGATCTTCAACGAGGCAACACCGGCCTCGACCAGCGGGGGCACGGCCTCAAGCCCGCCCAGATCATCCATGGAGAAGAGATACGCCCCTTTACTGCCCTTGCCGCCTTCCCTGCTCCCGGAAAACTCACGGGGATCTTTCTTGCCGCCCTTCGCCCCGATTTTTCCGGCACTCCGGTTTTCCCCCTTGCCCTCCCAGCTGTACTGACGTCGGCAGGGCTGCACACAACGGCCACGCAAGCCGCTCTTGCCGCCTAAAAATGAGGAGAAGAGGCAGAGCCCGGAGAAGGAAAAACACATGGCGCCATGGACAAAGACCTCGATCTCCACCGCGCTCTTTTTACAGATGGCGCCGATCTCCTTGAGGGTCAGTTCACGGGCCAGAACCACCCGCGCCATGCCCATATCGGCAAAGGCTCGCACCGCCTCCGAATTATGGGCGGCCATAAGGGTGGACGCGTGCAGGGTGAGGCCTGGGAAATGGTCGCGCACCAGCTTGATCAGCCCCAGATCCTGGACAATCAGGGCATCAGGCCGAAGCCCTTCGAGAATTGCCAGGGTTTCGATGACCTGGGGCAGATCCTGTTCACGCACCAGGCTGTTGGCGGCCAGATAGAATTTCAGCCCATGCTCCCGACAGTACTGAATCATCGCGGCGATCTCTTCCAGACGAAGATCACGGGCGAGATTGCGGGCATTCAGTGCCGGCGCGCCGACATAGACGGCATCGGCACCGGCCTGGACAGCGGCCCGAAAGGACTCCATATTGCCGGCAGGGGCGAGTAATTCCATGGGATTTCAGAAGGGTAAAGTGAATGGCTCAACGCCCGGACCTGAAAAAAACAGGCCTGGAGAAAAGGCGTTGGCGCAGGGTTCAGCGGCTAAAGGTGGCGGACAGAACCGCGCCGCGAAAAGGGAAAGGACCGGCAAATTGGACAGCGGGCAAGCTCAGGGTCAGGGCTGACAACCAGGCCCTCAGTCATTCTTCAGGATCACCACCTCGTCGTTGCCGCCGTGCTCCCTGAGCAGGACGCCAATGCGTTCATGGGGGCGCACCGTCGTCTGCATCCCCACATAATCGGCCTGAATGGGCAGCTCACGGCCGCTGCGATCCACCAACACCGCCAGTTGAATGGAGTGCGGACGGCCATAGTCCATGATCGCGTCCATGGCGGCACGGATGGTGCGGCCGGTGAACAGGACATCATCCACCAGAATCAGGCGGCTGCCTTCAACAAGAAAGGAAAGGTCGGTGGTGCGCACCACCGGATTCTGCGAGATCAGGCTCCAGTCATCCCGGTACAGGGTGATGTCCAGGCTGCCGGAGGGAATCTCCACCCCGGACTGCTCCTGAATGATTTTCCTGATCCGCACCGCCAGATCGACCCCGCAGGTATGAATCCCGACAATGGCCAGATCATCGACGGAAGGATTCCGTTCGAGGATCTGCAGGGCGATTCTCTTCAGGGCCAGCTCCATTTCGAGAGCGGTGAGGATACTCCGTGATTCATTGCTCATGACTGCACCCGTTCCCAGAAGAAATCCGGGCCTTTTTCATTGACCAGGTTCAAGGCCTCCGGATAGGCCTCGCACTCGGCGCCAAAAACCCTGGTCGCGATGGTTTCCGGGGTATCCTCGTAGGTAAGCTGGACGCATTTCTGGATGATGATCGGCCCCTCATCATAGACCTCGCTGGCAAAGTGCACGGTGCAGCCGCTGACCAGACAGCCACGGGCCTTCACCGCCCGATGCACCCGCGACCCGTAAAACCCGTCGCCGCAGAAGGCCGGGATCAGGGAGGGATGGATATTCACCACCGACCGGGCCAGATTCGGCGGAGGCTCATAGAGCTTGAGGAACCCGGCCAGGCAGATGATATCGATGTCGTAGTCCTTGAGGATGGCATTGACCGCCCCGTTATCGGCGCCATGAAAGGCGGGATAGCCATAGCCCCTGGCCTTCTCCAGGCCCAGCGCGGCGCGGACATTGGAGATGACCACCTGAATGTCGGCACGCAGGCTTCCCTGCTCAATACGCTGGTGGAAATTATCCAGGGTCCTGCCGCTTCCCGATAAGAGAACCGCAATCTTTAACATTTCCTACTCCTTCCAATGACGATGGCTTCCTCAGGCACCACTCAGATACCGGCTCAGATATCCGCTCAAGTATGCCTGAGAGCCTTGACACCTGGCTCTTTCCAGCCCCATCTAGCCCCGGCCCCCCAGTGGGACCTGGCATGGAATTCCATTTCCCAATCAAACGTGGATGTTAATAAAATTCCCCTCCCGTCAAGGGAGGGGAGTTTCCGATGTCGCCCGCGCTTTCTTCCAATCAGCCCTACCTCTCTCGTCAAAGGAGGGGAGTTTTCTTGACCATATGGAACCCATGCTTGCGAATTCCCATACCGGTTTCACGATGGTCGCTCAGCTGCCCTCGAAATAGGGATTCTTTTCCACATCCACCCGGTCAAGCCAGGCGGAGATGGCGCTGTCATACTTGGCGGTGAGGGCAAAGACCTTGGCGGCCAGACGGAATCTGGTTTTCAGGGTCGTGTTCCCCGTCTCCCGGATCTCCTGGATAACCTGCGGATAATCGGCGGGATCGACGATAACGGTCACATCGTGAAAATTCTTGGCTGCCGCCCGGAGCATGGTGGGGCCGCCGATATCAATGTTTTCGATGGCATCGGCCAGCAGGCAGGCGGGATCGGCCACCGTCTTTTCAAAGGCATAGAGGTTGACGGCAATGAGATCGATGGGTTTCAGCCCATGTTCCTGACATTGCCGCTGATGCTCGACGTTGTCGCGCTGACAGAGAATGCCGCCATGCACCCTGGGATGCAGGGTCTTGACCCGGCCGTCCAGCATCTCGGGAAAACCGGTGAACTCGGACACATCC
>JACDZF010000195.1 GCA_013426795.1 Desulfocapsa sp.
CGCTTTCACCAGGGGTTCGGTGGGCAGGCCATACCCCATCCTGACCTTTTTCTCAATATCGGCATACATCACCGGGTTGTCGGCAAGGAATTTTTTGGCGTTTTCTCGGCCTTGCCCTATGCGCTCATCCAGATAGGAGTACCAGGAGCCGCTTTTATTGACGATGTCGTTGTCAACGGCGAGATCAAGCAGGTCGCCGGTCTTGGAGATGCCTTCGCCGTAGATGATGTCAAATTCGGCGGTCTTGAATGGTGGGGCAACCTTGTTCTTGACCACCTTCACCTTGGTCCGATTGCCGATGACGTTGTCCTGTCCTTCCTTGATGGTGGCGATTTTGCGGATATCAAGACGCAGGGATGAGTAGAATTTCAGGGCATTGCCGCCGGTGGTGGTCTCCGGGTTGCCGAACATCACCCCGATCTTCATCCGGATCTGGTTGATAAAGATGAGGATGGTGTTGCTGCGATTAATCACCGCCGTAAATTTGCGCATGGCCTGGGACATGAGCCGTGCCTGCAGACCCATATGGGAATCACCGACATTGCCGTCAATTTCAGCCTTGGGGACCAGGGCGGCCACCGAGTCAATGACGATGACGTCGATGCCGCCGGAGCGGATCAGGATCTCGGCGATCTCCAGGGCCTGTTCGCCAAAATCCGGCTGGGACACCAGGAGGTTGTCAATATCGACTCCCAGACGTCCGGCATAGGCGGTGTCCAGGGCATGCTCGGCATCGATGAAGGCGGCATTGCCGCCCCGTTTCTGGGCCTCGGCCACCACGTGCAGGGCAAGGGTGGTCTTCCCGGAGGACTCCGGGCCATAGATCTCGGAGATCCGTCCCTTGGGGAAGCCGCCGACCCCGAGGGCGATATCAAGACTCATTACCCCGGTGGGGATGACCGGGATGGGTTCGGTCTCATGACTGCCCAGGCGCATGATCGAGCCTTTGCCGAATTGGCGTTGAATCTGGCTGATGGCATTGTCAACGCTGTCTGTCTTATTTTTTACTGGATCCGGTGCGGCCATAAAGGTTCTCCTTTGTAGTTTTTGAAGGGAATGGTGGTCTATGCTCTGTCGGTGATGGTGAAAAGAAGGTTATTCTGCACGGCCTTGTTGTAGCAGGTATCGCCTGATCAGGTCAAGGGCTGTTTTGGCGGTGATCTCCTGAATCTGCTGGCGGCTGCCGCTGAAATAAAAGGGGTGGACTGCGCTCATGTTTTCCGTGGCCATGCCGATAAAGACGGTACCCACCGGCTTGGCCATGGTTCCGCCGTCCGGGCCGGCAATGCCGGTGACGCTGACGGCGATATCCGCCCCGCTTTTGTGGCGCATCCCCCTTGCCATGGCCTCGGCAACCTCAGGGCTCACCGCCCCATGGACGGCCAGCAGGGTCTCCTCGACTCCCAGGGAGCGTATCTTTATGCCGTTGGCATAGGCGATGACCCCGCCCAGATATGAGTGTGAGCTGCCGGGCACCTGGGTCAGCAGATGGCCGATCAGCCCGCCGGTGCAGGATTCCGCCGTGGCCAGGCGCAGTCCTGCGGCCTCAAGCAGGTGGCAGGTGACCCCGGCCAGGCTGTCATCATCCTGTCCGTAGATGAAGTCTCCCAGGGCGACCTGCACGCTCCGGCAGGCGGTCGCAAAGAGGGATGCGGCCTCTGCTGCCACGGGGCTGCGCAGGGTCAGGCTGACATGGACTTCCGGAAATACCGGGTAGTATCCGATGTCGATGCGGCGGTCAAGATTGAGCCTGCTCATCAGGTCGTTGATGGCGGCCTCTTCCATGCCCAGGGTCTTGAATATCCGTTGGAAGCTGACCAGGTGACGGCCCTGGTTCCAGAGGGCAAGTCTGGGAAGAACCTGATCAATGAGCAGGGACTCCATCTGGTGGGGCACCCCGGGCAGAAAGAAGATGGGCTTGCCGGCATGGACGAGCTGGTAGCCCGATATCCTCGCCTGGAGGGTGAGGGCCTCCGCCCCTTGCGGCAGCCAGGCCAGTTTTTCCAGGGGACTGACCGGTGAGGCGGAAATGGCATCGAGATGGCTGCGGATCTGGGAGAGAAGCTCCAGGTTGGGAATGGTGGGCCGCTCCAGGGCGCAGGCCACGGCCTCGGTGGTGAGGTCGTCGTCGGTGGCGCCCAGGCCCCCGGTGACGATTACAAAGTCCACCCGGTGGATGGCGGCCTTCAAGACCTCGCCGATCAGGTTCGGGGCATCGCCGATGGTGTGCATGGCGTGGATCTCGTAGCCGGAGGCGAAGAGATGGCGGGCGGCAAAGCCGCTGGTGGTATTGGCAATCCTTCCTGAGGTCAGTTCGTTGCCGATGGCAATTATTTCACCCAGCATGGTTTTCCTCCCCAATGGTTCCGCGCACCTGGCCCGCGCATAAGCTGGTGATGGTGACCGTGGCAATGGTGTTCATCAAGGTCGAGGCCCCTGGAAAACTGAGGGGGATATAATTGTCGGTAAATCCCCGCAGGTTGCCCTCCGGGTCCCGTTTGTGTTCCACCAGCACCGGTCGGCTGGTGCCCAGGTATCGTTGATAAAACTGCTCCTTCTTCTCGGCATCCAGCTGTTTCAGGCGGGCGGCCCGATGGTCCTTGACGGCCTGCGGGACCTGCTGGTCAAAACTTGCGGCCAGGGTGCCGGGCCTTTGGGAATAGGGGAAGACGTGGAGGGAGGTGCAGTCGCATTTCTCCAGGAGGCTGAGCGTACCGGCAAAATGCGCCTCCGTCTCACCGGGGAACCCCACCAGGACGTCGATGCCGATGGCCGCATCCGGAACCGTCTTGCGGCACAGGGAGATGGTTTCCCTGAATTCCTGGCTGCTGTAGCCCCGGCCCATGCGGCGGAGGATGGTATCATCGCCGCTCTGCAGGGGGATATGGAGATGGGGCAGAAAGTTGTGCTGGTCGGCCATAAGGGAGAGCAGCTCATGGCTGATCTCCGTGGGCTCGATGGAGCTGAGGCGAAAGCGGATGTCCGGATGGGTACGGCAGAGGATCCGCATCAGCTCTGTGCAGTCGGTATTTTTCTGGAGAGCGGGGCCCAGATCCTGGCCATAGAGCCCCACATGGATGCCGGTGACCACCATCTCGCGGTGTCCTTCGGCCTCGAAGATGGCCGCCTGTTCCAGGATTTTTTCCAGGGGCAGGCTGCGGCTGGGGCCGCGGGTGTGGGGGACAATGCAGTAGGTGCAGAAATTATTGCAGCCGTCCTGAACCCGGAGGCAGGCACGGGTCCGACCCCCGAAATGACGCACCGGCAGATGACAGATCTCCTTTTTTTGCGAGATCGGGGTCATCAGCATGGTCGCATCGCAAGGGCTGACAGTGAGGGCGGTCTGCACCAACTGCTCCTTGTGAGCGTTGCCGATAACGCAGACGGGCGATGGGAACAGCTCCGGCAGGTCTTCGCCGGCCATCTCGGCATAACAGCCGGTGACAACGGTTCTGGCCCCGGGATGGCGGCGCATAAGCTGTCGGATGGCGTGCCGGGACTGGGCTCCCGCCCTGGCGGTGACGGTACAGGTGTTGATCACAATGATATCGGCATCTTCCCCGGCCTTGACCATGCGGCAGCCGGCTGCCTCAAAACCGCTTTGGAAGGCGGCGGATTCATACTGGTTGACCTTGCAGCCAAGGGTACTGATGGCAATTTTTTTCATTCTTTATGGGGAGGCTCTGTCTCTTATTGGATTTCGCCGCAGCCGATCACCCGATCCTGGGCATAGATAACGGCATACTGGCCGGGGGTAATGGCCCGTTGCGGCGCGTCAAAGCGGATCTCCCAGCGCGTCCCATCGATCTGCTGCACCCTGGCATTGGTGCCCTGGTGGCGGTAGCGGATTTTGACCTGATAATCCTGCTCCGCCTCGGGGCCATCCTCCAGCCAGTGGGGAGACTGGATGATGAGCCGGTTATGGTAGAGTTCTTCTTCCTTGCCGATGATAACATGATTGTTGTGAGGGTCAAGGGCCACCACATACCAGGGGGTGGTATCGGCCAGGCCAAGGCCCCGGCGCTGGCCGATGGTGTAATGAAACAGGCCGTTATGGCTGCCCAGTATCCGTCCGTCTCCGGTGACTATATTGCCTGGCTGTTCTGCCCGGCCCAGACGTTCCTGTAAAAACCGGCCCACCGGCGTGGTGCCTAAAAAGCAGATATCCTGGCTTTCCAGCCCGCGGAATCCGGTCAAGCCGTGCTCTTCCACAACCTGGTAGCTGGCCTCTTTGGTCATCTCCCCCAGGGGAAAAAGGCAATGGCGCAAGCGCTGCTGATTGAGCCGGGCGAGGAAATAGGATTGATCCTTGGCGGTGTCGCGGCCCTTGCATAGGTGCAAGAAATCGCCATCCTGCTCAATGCGGACATAATGGCCGGTGGCCATGGCGTCCATGCCGCGCGCCAGGATGGCCCCCTGGAACAGGCCGAATTTGATGGTCTGGTTGCACAGCATGCAGGGATTCGGGGTTCGCCCCCGGGCGTATGTGGCGGTGAAGGAGTGAAGGATGGTGCGGGTGAAGGCAAGGCTTAAGTCGATGACCTCCAGCCCTATCTTCAGCCTCGCGGCCACGGCCCGGGCCCGCTGTTCCTGGGCCGCCAGCAGGGCCGGGTCAGGGCCGGTCAGGCGCATGAAAAAACCATGCACCTCATGGTGCTGGAGGAGGAGCAGGGCGCAGGCGGTGGAATCCACTCCCCCGCTCAAGGCGATACCGATCTTTCTTTTCTTCACTGAACTCCTTGCATTCCCGCTCTGCGTACAGTAATCAAAATAAAAA
>JACDZF010000196.1 GCA_013426795.1 Desulfocapsa sp.
AGTGTAGGTACGATCGGCGTTTATCAGCAGGTCAACACGATTTCCGGTTGTAAAGGGGATGGAGGTCACCCCCTGCACCAGCTTTTCAACGGCATCCAGCTCCTCAATATTTTTTGAAGCCACTGTTGCCATTTGAGCATACCAGTTTGCCAGAGTTTCCTCGATATGGGACTCCTTTTCCCGAAGAGCTTCCGCATATCCCTGAAAACGCGTCCGGCCGAATATGAGATAGAGGGGAATTACAACAAGAGGCAAAGATAGTAACGAAACCGACCAGGCAATGGCAGCTTGTGATGAACGGGGGCGCATCACCGCATCGACTGCGAGAATCACTCCGCCAAGTTCGACCACGGCAAAAACAGCGACAATCACACTCATATCATATTCACCCACAGTATTTCCTTTCTCGGCAGATGAACGAAACGTGACGGACTCGGAAAAACCTCAGGTTGGGCATGATTGAGGAACAATATAGAGAACAACCCCTGCTCATCGTATCGCACAGATCTTTTGAGAACAAACCAGAGCTGCAGGCTTTTATTGGGTGATTAAAGCTGTTCCGGCTCCGGCACAGTATCTTTTGTGATCTTAAAAAGAAGCCAGATTGAAAAGAGAAGTACCGTCAACTCTGCACTCAATGTGAAAAGCAGAGAAGCGAGACTGACGGCATCTATGGCGGAAAGTGTATGGCCCGGGTTACTGCCCGCGGCAGCGACTGGAACGCCGGTCAGGGGTGTGGCAAGGAGCACAAAGAGGAGCCTGGTGACAGCGTTGATCATTAACATCATTGAAAAAAAGACGCCAACGACGCTTGCCCACAAGCCGACCCAGATAGTTTTTGCCACAGAGTTGTGGGAAGGCCGCAATTCAGGCGCAAGTATTTTGGGGGCAAGTTTTGTATAGCGATAAAACCAGAAGGTGGTGAAGAGCATGACGAGCAAACTGCCATTCGACAGATAGGCACTCAAATCAATACCCTTGGACGCAATCGATTCAGTACTTTTGATGAAAAGTACGTAGAACAATAAAAAGATCGGTAAAGATAACAGAATCAGCTGGACCCAGAACCCGATCCAACCCAGACGCAGGAAATGCTTTGCGATTTTTTCCGGATCCTTCGGTTCCCATGTGCTATCAGTATTTTTTGACATGATTTCCTTCCAATTATTTTCAGTTGAAAAATCAGATACCTACTTGTTAAGACACCCTCCCGAAGGGAAAGATGCACTGTGACATGCCGTCATTTTCCGGTATTATATAACAACTCCACTCCGCTTACGCCCACAGATTTTTTCACCTCAAGAAAAAACCGCGCGGCAATTCAGAGCGGATTCGGAACCGTCCCTGATTTTCGAAGCCGTTCCAATCAGAGCCGGCAGACATCCTCTCGGTTAATCAGTTTCTTTGCCCACCTCGCTGGCCGTCAGAACCCTTTCGCCATCGGCGCGATGGATATCCAGCATTCCGCGTATGACATCCCAGGTGATGGCACTTTGAAGCGCGGCGAGGAACTGCTGTTCCTGGACCATCACTTCGTTTTCACAGGCCCTGCGGGTGGTTGCCAGCGGGCGGATGGTCAGCGCCTTTTCCGCCACTGTGAACGAGCCCTGAAAGCTGTTGCAGCCACTGCTGCCCGTTACCTGCCCATCCTGGAACATCAGGGTGAGACGGGTGCCGACCTTTGGGCTGACCACCGCCTGTCGTCCGTTGTTGTAACCGGTCACCTCCCACTCCACACCCTCCAGACGTGGCGGCTTCTGGCGCTCGAACCGAAGTGCGTCTCCGCCTTTTTCCGGCGTCAGCGTCAGATCGTTTTCGGCAACGATGATATGCAAAGTCCCAGAAAATGACTTAAGAAAAAGATTCTCCACCGCCATCGCCGGCTCCGGACACGCCATCATTGTGCCGCCCAGCATGCCGAGTACGAGCTTCTCGCCTTCCACGATGTACGATCCAGTGAACTGATTGCAGCCGGAGAAACCGTGCACGCGGCCGGCTTCAAAATTTACCGTAACGGCATTTCTTCCCTTTTCAGCCGCTAAGGTCTGGCCCTGCAAAACCGTTGCCCGCCATGTTGCATTTTCCAAGCCCGGCGAAACAACCGGAGCCTCGGACACGCGACAGCAACCGGCATAATGACTGCCTTCCGGGAGCGAGACGTTGACCGAATAGGGATGTACGGTATCCGACATACCGTCGCTGCACTGACCCTCACGCAGAAAGGCTACCAGTTCCCCACCCTTGGGAAGCGTTGACTGACCGCGCCAAATCGATTCCTTTCGAGGCACCAGCGTATTGGCAATGCCGAGATAGTCAACAGCCATAGAATCGGGCGTCGAGAAACGTGCCTTTCCCTTCTCGGTGAGATCAAGGCGCCAGGACGGTTCATTTCCAAAGCAGATCAGTGACGGTTCTTGAGCGATGGATGCGGTGACTGACGCAACCAGGACGACGAGGGCCAGCGGCCAAATAGTTGGTTTCATGTCGATATTCCCTGATATCACAAGTGAAAAAAATCAATTGCGGCAAAGAAGCTCCGGTGCAATTGACGAAAAGTCAAGTCCCGACTCTGACCTGACCACCTCTCCGGTCCACTATCAAGTGATGGTATTGTACTCCACCGAATTGGTTTGTGGTAGGAGATCTCGAACCCCGATGAACGGGATACCTGCCTTTTGCTGATTCTATTCTTGCAAAAAAACAAGAATAGAATCTGTAAGGCATTAAAATGTTGTTTCTTCCCTGACTCCGCAGGTTCTCTCCTGGACTTGATTGTGCTTGGGTGGAATTGTTCAAAAGCAGGGGAAACAGCTGGTTTTGTAAAATGGCACCATTGAGGCAGGGGTTTCTACCGCGTGTTTTATCACTGGATGGTGATCAAACTTGTGTTTTTCTCTGTAATAACTGAGTATCATTAGCCTTATTGCCGCTATATCGGAACATCGGTCAATTCCGGGTCTGCTGAAAGCCGAAGGCGCACGGAATCGGGAATCATCGTAGAGGCCAGTGCAGTTGTGTCGCTTGCCAGGTAAGCTGACTTTGAAAACCGGATACGATCGAGCCTGCCATTACGAGTTTTTTTGTCGGAGAATATTGATGAAATATGTGAGAAAAAATATCGGGATCATGCTTCTTGTGTTCAGTGTCTTGCTTGCCGTGACTTTTTTATTTGTCAGTAACCCCATACCTCAGAAGAATGAATATCACACTTTTTCCGACACGAAAGAAATCTTGTCTGTTCCGAATACAATTATCGTCGTCTCAAACCTGCCTTTTCTCATTGTCGGCCTGCTTGGTTTATATGAGTTGTCCAAGGAAAACAATCTCAATATCATCAAGGAAAACAAGCTTGCCTATTATGTTTTTTTTGCAGGGACTGCTCTTGTTGGATTGGGTTCCGGCTACTACCATCTTTGGCCGGATAATCAAACCTTAGCCTGGGATCGCGTCCCCATGACGATCACAATTATGGCCTTGTTCTCTATTGTTATTTCCGAGTTTATCTCTGTTGAATATGGTGGTAAGCTCTTAATTCCATTTGTATTATTCGGGTTATTTTCTGTGGTGTACTGGTATGTCAGCGAGCTTAACGGGAAGGGCGATTTACGTTTCTATGCAGTTGTTCAGTTCTTCCCCATGCTGGCCATACCAATAATCATCACCTTTTTCACATCGAAATTCACACTCGTCTCCGCCTATTGGTGGCTTTTGGCTGCCTATCTCCTGGCGAAGGTTTTTGAACATTTTGATACCCAACTCCACGAAATATTAACGGTAGTGGGAGGACATTCCATAAAGCATTTATCAGCGGCGGTTGGCATATACGTCTTGTTGGTGTCATTTCGTCGTCGCCGGCCCGTTTAGAAATTGAGCCGTGCCCTCCAGAAGGATTAGTTCTACGACCTGCGATGTTCAACAGGTTTAAGGGGGGTGATGCCGCCACCATAGATATCCGCAAATACCCTGGTAAAAACCGCCCCGAAAATAAAGATCTGGGACAGGAAATATATCGCGATGAGCAGCAACGCGACCGCTCCCAATGCATCAATAAAAGATCCAAATTTCGAGTTGGCAAGGTACCATCCCAATCCTTTGGTTCCCGCCGTTAAGAGTGATGCCGTCACAGCTCCGCCAATAAAAGCGTCTAACCAGCTGACCCGTGCGTTGGGCAGCAGCTTGAATAAGATGGCAATGCCCACAATACTGATGGCTAGATTGGCCCCAAAGTTGAGAAAAGGGCTGTTGAGGTGGATCTGGAGTATCGATTCCAAGAAACTGACCAAAATGAAAGCCAGGGATGTGAACATGACAAAGATTCCAACACAGAGGACCGTAATGAAGGAGAACAGCCGGTTTAAGAGAAGCGTTTTTGTCTGACCTTCAGTCGAATGTGGTATTTTCCAAATGGTATTCAACGCGAATTGAAGCTTGAAGAACAACAGCGAAGCGCCGAAAAGCATGGCGCTGGAACTGAAGAGACGCTCAAAAATGGTGCCGCTTGATGGGCTCCTGGAAATTGCCTCGAGCAAGACCAGGAGCAGTTCTACGACATCGCCGCCCAATAGGTTCTCTATCTTGGCAAACATGTGCTGCGTGACCACCGCATTATCGATAAAGAGCCCTGAGAATTCAAAAGCGATGTAGATGTTTGGAATCAGGGAAAACAATGAATAATAAGAGATCGCTGCCGCGAAGTGGTTTGGTTGATCAATAACGTAGGTGCGGTAGATCTCTTTGCCGAAATTC
>JACDZF010000197.1 GCA_013426795.1 Desulfocapsa sp.
TTGGTGCGCCCGGCTGGATTCGAACCAGCGGCCTACGGATTAGAAGTCCGTTGCTCTATCCATCTGAGCTACGGGCGCTTGTTTTTGAATTTGCCATTTTAATCCAATGAAAGGTTAAAAAGCAACTTCATTCTCTCTGTCAATGGGTGACGCCTGCAACTCCCCCATGGGTTGCTCTCCCGTCAACCCTTCCCGGGCTGCCATAGAACAGGTTCAGGAGCCATGTCCATACCGTGGGGAAGGGCGCTCAAGGCAAAAGATTAAAAATCGGTGGGGAATTTGTTTGACAGGGCGATTGGGTTGGTGTTTTTTTCGCCGGGATTTCTCCCGAAGGACTCTTTTTCTGTCCAGAGAAAGGCTCGGTGGGTGAGTTCTGTGGCGTTTTTGAGACAAAGCTTCTGTTTGATCCGGTCGCGATAGGTGCCGATGGTTTTGATGCCCAGGTTCATTTGCTCAGAGATTTTGCGGGTGGATAAGCCCTGGCCGATCAGCCTGAACACCTCAAACTCACGGTCGGTGAGGATCTCTGGCGTCGAGGCCCCGTGGCTGTCAGGATGTTTGTGAAATTTATCCAGCAAGTTCGACATCATGTTCGTGCTGACGTGGATTTTTCCATTTAAAATATTGCGAATGGCAAGGATGATTGTCTCCGAGGCCTCTTTTTTCATAACATAGCCTTTGGCCCCCGAACGGATTGCCCGCTCCGCCCATACCGACTCATCATGCATGGAAAGGACCAGGACAGGGATGCAATTCACCTCGGCGGTAATCTCCTTGACCAGGTCCAGTCCATTTTCATGGGCCAGGGAGATGTCAACAATTGCCAGATCAGGGTTGTTTTTCAGCAGGGCCTGTCGGGCGGAATGGATATCTTCAGCCACCGCGCAGACCGAGAAGTCCTCCTCCTGGTTGAGCAGTTCCTCCATCCCCACTCGAAAGACGGGGTGATCATCAACTATGAGAATTCTGGGCACTATTCCTGGACCTCGCCGGAGAGGGTGACGACCGTCCCCTTCTCTACCCCTGGCTGGATGGTTAATGTGGCCCTAATGGCCTTGGCTCGATATTTCATGATGTGCAGTCCCATCCCCTTCTGCTGAACCGTTTCGGTGATCCCGCGGCCATCATCCTGGACGCGCGCAAACAGATGACGTTGATCTTTTTCCACGATGATGGAGATATTTCTGGCTGAACCGTGTCGTATGGCATTGAAGACCGCTTCCCTGATGATGTAATAAACATGAGTGGCCGCGTTGTTGTCAAGGGTTTCTCCAGTGCTGTGGCAGGAAAGGCTGCATTTGACCGGATAGAGGCTTTCGATCTCGACAATCAGCCCCTCGATGGATGCCTCGAATCCCTGCTCGATGATATGCACCGGGTAGAGACCATGGGCCAGCCGCCGGGTTTTGTCGATGGCCTCCCGGATCAGCCGGCGGATACGTCCAAGCTGTGCCGCTTTGTCCTGGTCATCTTCTTCCAGTTTCTTCTCCAGAACCTTGGTCAGCATCTCCACCCCGCTGAGGTGTGAGCCCAGGCCATCATGCAGATCCCTGCCGATCTTGTGCCTCTCCTCCAGGCTCACCGCGATGACCTGTCGTTCCAGTCGGGCCATTTCGATCTCGGAATAGATTTTCAGAACATGCAGCCAGACCCCTTCCAGAAGCCTGATCACCTGCTGGGCATCAGAGTTGTCGTAGTCCTCACTGTTATTGCACACCCCGGCAACCATCACGATTTTTCCTTCATTATAGATGGGGACGTCGAGATACCGATAAATTTCGGTGTGATAGGGGAAGACGGTCTTCGTCTTCCCGTCCCCAGATCCGTTGCCGATGATCGTCTGTCTCTGGCGCACGGCGATGCCCGGCAGGCCGCCATCGTCGATTAAGCATGATGACTCCTGGCCGCTCTTGTCTGGTTCCGGTGTGTTTGCGCCGCTGGGGTAAAGGGAGCATATGGAGATATGGGTCTGGGCGTCATTGACCAGCGCCAGGTAGCCCGCCTTGCTTCTGGTTATCTGGACAATTCGCTGGAGGATGAAGTCATATTTTTTCTGGAAGGAAAGCCTCTCCATCATTCCCAGGCGTAACAGTGTGTCGAGACGCAGCTCATCACGGTGCAGGAGCTGCTCTTTCTGAATCTGGTCGTCGATCATGCGATTGGCCAGCCGGGCCAGATCCTCAAACTCGCCAAAGGCAAGATGTGTCTCTTCAATCTTCACCTTGTTGTCCGCCGCATTGCGGAAGAAGTTGGTGAAAAGACTGATACTGTGCTTGATCTTGAGTGAATAGGAGTAGGCGATGGTCAGGAGAATCGTGACCAGGACGCCAAAGAGCATGACAAAGAGGAAGGCGTTTTTAAAGGCGATGCGGATATAGGTGCTGGTCTCGGCAGCGATGGCGTTTTCCATCTCATCCATATCCATAGAGGTGACAAACACCATATCCCAGTCCTGAAAGGCCCTGACGTAACTTAGTCGCTGGACGATCTTTCCAGAATAATCCTGAGCGGTTACATAGCTGACATACGCCCCGTGTTCTTTTTGTCTGCCGGCCTCCCACATATTCCGGCCAAAGGGTCTTCCATCTTCGCCCACCAGATCTTTTATGGAGCGGCCAATCAGCCGTTCATCACGGTCACAGATAATCGTGCCATCGGAACGAAACCCGAAAACCTTGCCGTCAAGGCCAAAATGCACCTTCTGGACTTGCGCCAGGACATCCTCCCGGACGATGTTTTCCATGTCATCGATATAGATTCCGGCCCCGATAAACCAGTCAAACGGCTTGAAGTATTTGACAAAAGAAATCTTGCGATGGCTGCTCCCGATGTATTCCGGCTTTGACCAGTGATACCGATAAATTCCCGCGCCTTTTTCGCGGATGATGGCGATGATGTCGCCGACGACATCAAGGTCGGTCTCCTGGATGATGGACCGCTGATCTTTGCCCTCGAAAAAGGGATCGTCGGCAAAAAGGTCGATGACCTTCTCTTCGACCCTGCCGGCAAAATAGTAGCCGCGATCACTGTTCCAGCGGATTGGCCGGAGGATCTCGGTGACCATGGCGCGCAGCTCCTCGGTGCTTTTCTCGTCTTTAAACTGACTGTGGATGTGGGAGGCGATGGTGTAGGCGGTCTGGACCTTCTGGCGGATCTCGTTTTCAATCAGCAGATCCGTATGAGAACGCTTGAACTCAATGAGATCATGGATGTTTTTCATCTCTTCGCTCAGTCGTTCCCGATATTGGTGCTGATAGTTGTTACGGATGTTGGAGATACTCTCGTTATAGACCTCATACTCGTTGAGGGCCCAGAAGGTGCCGGTGAAGAGGGCGAGGGAAAAGATGACGACCAGGGAGACATAAAACGGAGAGGAGGAAAGGGCCATGCGTTGCGATTTTTTCATGACTGCAACGCTCCTGCCGGATATGCAGAGGGAGCCGTGCGAGGGAGTGGGGCCGTTTTACTCCCCATCATTCCAGGACCTTTTTCAGGGTTGGATTCAGCTCGGTGAGAAAGATATCCTCCATACCCTGATGATCTTTGGGCCCGTACTGGAGGACAATCCCCCCCAAGTCAAAGGTCTTGACCTGCTCCATGGTGGCGATAAAATCCTCCCTTTGCAACTCGCCTTGAACCGCCGAACTGATCTGGAAAAACAGCTTGCCGGCAATGTAACCCTCCAGAGAGGTGAAGCTGATGGGCGCATCATGCTGGTATTTGTGCATGGCTGCGGAATATTCGCGAATAAGCTCGATGGTCATGTCTTTGGGGTAGGGGACAACCTGCGAGACAATGATGTTGCCGGTGTATCGACCCAGGGTTGCCTGCAGGCTCTCCGTTCCCACAAAGGAAATATTGCAGTAGAGAAGGTTTTTGCTGGTTCTCGCCTTGCTCAGCTTGATAAATTCGGCGCAGGCCGAATAGGTGCCCACCAGAACCACCGCCTCTGGATCTCCCTCCATTACATCGCTGAGACCGCGCAGCACGGCCACGGTATTGCGTTCATAACTGCCCCGGGAAACCAGTGCCAGCCCCCTTTTTTTCAAGGCCCTCTCGATGCCCCCCAGGCCATCCAGGCCGTAGCTGTCATCCTGATAAAAGCAGGCAATTCTGCCAAGTTTTTTTTCGTCGACGAGATAGGAGGCCAGCTTTTCCATCTCCTGGAAATAGCTGGCCCGGACATTGATCACATACTTGCGGAAGGGTTCCCGTAAAAATTCGGCCCCGGAGAAAGGGGCAAAAAAGGGAATTTGATGCTGTTCGACCAAGGGGAGAACGGCACTGGAGGTCGGCGTGCCCACTTCCCCGATGAGCATGAAGACCTTCTCCGTATTGATGAAATCAAGGGTGTTTTTCACCGCCCGGTCCGGCTCATACCCGTCATCCCGGCTGAGCAGGATGATATCCCGGCCCTTGACTCCGCCCTCATCATTGATCTTGGAGAAGGCCGCCAGCAGTCCCGCCCGCATCTCCAGCCCAAGATCCTTGGCCGGCCCGCTCAGGGCGCAGGACTGCCCCAGAATAATGGGCCTGGTGCCCTCAGCTCTGGCCGTAGAAGGCAAAAGGCAGGAGAAAAAAAGAGCTCCCGTAAGTCCTGACCGGGCAAGGGATTTTAAAAAAACACTGTTGATGATACTGGGTTTCTGCATGTTGAATTTCCCGTTCATTGGAAGTACGGCGCTTAAAAAAAAGG
>JACDZF010000198.1 GCA_013426795.1 Desulfocapsa sp.
CCATCATGGGAAGACCGCAACAACCTCTGCACTCTAAAAAGGTGCATTCAATGTCCCTGCGCACCATCTGGAGACAGGGCGGAAATTCCTGAAAGAGCTGAAGACTCGTGACCTTAACGGACAGAATGCTCCCTTCCGTTTTCAATTTCCATTACCCACTGGTAGCTTTCAACCAGGGAGCAATGGCATTGGCTGCAACCACCACCGCAACCCTTTTGGGGAGGCAGCTTTATAATTTTACCCTTGTTGATCCAAATCTGAAGCATAGCGCGGATGGTTTCAGGGTCGGTCTCAAAATGATTGGCAAGATCGTTTAAGGTCGCGGATTGTTGATTAACAAGATAGCTCCTGATATCAGCAAGGATCATGGCAGTCCTCCTCTTATCTCGATGGAATAACCCGCCGGCCTGATCCTCCATAAGGGAGGCCGGCGGGTTATTGTTCACCCTTCTGCGCGCAGAAAGCCCATTGCGGAACTCCTGCCGAGCCCGCCAACATATCGCAGCGTCAAAAAAATCAGGACAAAGATGCCGGCTTCACAGCCGATCCAGAGAAGTGAACGCACAGGGTGTGTCCCGATATTTACAGCCTGATAAAAAAAAGTGGCGGTCATATAAGCAACACCTGTGGTCCAGCCCCCGGCAAAGAGT
Source organism: Desulfocapsa sp. (assembly GCA_013426795.1). Classification (GTDB taxonomy): domain Bacteria; phylum Desulfobacterota; class Desulfobulbia; order Desulfobulbales; family Desulfocapsaceae; genus UBA2270. The sequence continues at coordinate 651 of JACDZF010000198.1, forward strand.
GTCCATTTCAAGTTCGTCTCCCGATACACCGCGGCAATGGCGGCGGAACAAGGAAAATAGAGCAGAATGAACAGCAGATAACTGAAGGCCGCCGCCTGGCCGCCGAACAGGGTTGCCATGGAGCCAAAGGTGACGGTATGAACCTCCAGTTCTTTGGCAGCGCTGTCAGGATTGCTGATATCTCCCACCGACAGTCCCAGAGGATCGCCAAAGGTTCCCAGTATCTCCATAAGACCCACAGGAATGGTGGCCAGGGCATCCTGCACACTCGCCCAAAGACTGTATTCTTTCTCGCTTTCCACCTCAGCATTTGCAGCCGCATCCATCTGGCCATAAAGGGAGTCGAGGGTGCCGACCACTGCTTCCTTAGCAAAAATGCCGGTAAAAATACCCACCGTGGCAGGCCAGTTATCATCTGAAATCCCCATGGGCCTGAAAATCGGGGTGATGGTCTTGCCGATGGAGGCGAGAATGGAGTTTTCGCTGTCCTCATTACCGAAACTCCCGTCCCGGCCAGTGGAGTTGAGGATTGCAAGCACCATGACCACCGGCACCAGAATCCGGCCAGCCCGAGTAATAAAGGATTGCAGGCGATCCCAGGTTCGAAAGAGTACCCCGCGCAAGGTAGGAATATGATAGGGGGGCAACTCCATGACAAAGGGGGTAATCTCTCCTTTGAGCAGGGTGTTTTTCAGGATCAATCCGGTAATAACTGCAAAGAAGATACCGATCAGATACAGGAGAAAGACCAGGTTCTGGCCGCCGCTTGGAAAAAAAACCGCGGCAAACAGGGCATAAACCGGAAGACGAGCGCCACAGGACATGAAGGGATTCATCATGATGGTGAGAAGCCGGTCGCGCTCATTATCCAGGGTGCGGGTGGCCATGATGGCCGGTACATTACAGCCAAAACCAACCAGCATGGGGATAAAAGATTTCCCTGAGAGCCCCACCGAACGCATGAGTCGATCCATGACAAAGGCGGCTCGGGCCATGTATCCAGAATCTTCGAGGAGAGAAAGGGCAATGAACATGCAGCCCACCGGAGGAATAAAGGTGGCAACAGTCTGAAGGCCGGAGCCAATACCGCTGGCAACGATCACTGTAAGCCATTCTGGGGCAGAGACAAGACCAAGAAGCCAGCCGGCACCATCAACAAAAATCGCGCCGGCGAGGATGTCAAAGAAATCTATAAACGCCCCGCCCAGGTTAATGGTGAACATGAACACCAGGTAGATGGCGAGCAGAAAGACAGGGATTCCGTAGAGCCGATGCAGGACAACGGCGTCAATCCGGTCAGAAGCGGTCTTGCCGATTTTCCCGCTCCTGGTCGTGGTATCCTTGGTAAGTTCCTTGATAAAGCTGAAACGAACATCAGCAACAAGGATGTCCGTTTCCTCACCAAGCTCCGCTTCAATGGCGGCAAGCTGTTTCTCAAGCTTCTCTCCTGACTCAGGGGCCATGCTCTCCAGTGCCGCACTGTCCCTTTCCATGAGCTTGATCGCAAGCCACTGGGGCTCTAAATTGGCAGGAACCAGGTGATCAGAGACCAGCAAGCGTGCCAGCCCATCCAGCGCCGTCTGAATTTCCAAGGGCCATGGCGGCAACACCGGTGAGACCTTCGGGTGAGCTCCCCCTCTGTTGACGGCTGACTTGAGATGATCAACTCCTTTTCCCTTGCTTGCCACCATGGGGATCACCGGGCAGCCCAGCTTCTTCTCCAGCAGCTTGACATCAATGGCAATCTGCCGATCTTTGGCTGCGTCCATCATATTGAGGGCGACGATCAGGGGAACCTTCATCTCCAGCAATTGGGTGGTCAGGTAGAGGTTTCTCTCGAGATTAGCGGCATCGACAATATTAACAATCAAGTCAGCCGCATGGGAGACCAGATAATCCCTGGCCACCTTTTCGTCCACAGAGGTCGCATTGAGGGAATAAATTCCGGGCAGATCGACCACCTCTACGGTCTGGCTTTCGTGGGAATAGAAACCTGTCTTCTTATCCACTGTCACTCCGGGCCAGTTACCGACCTGCTGCCGGGCACCGGTCAGGGCATTAAAAAGGGTGGTTTTGCCGCAATTGGGGTTGCCCACAAGGGCAATGATCCTGCTCATACCTGTTCCTCCCGCTGCACCATGATAGTGGCGGCTTCTTCCCGCCGCAGACTGAGGGCAAACCCGCGCACCTCGATTTCAACGGGATCACCCAAGGGGGCCAGACGGGTGACGGTGAAGCTGGTATCCCTGGTCAGCCCCATTGCCAGAAGCCGCGTCCTGTAACTCCTGTTTTCTTTGGTGTATCCGGTAACAATTCCACGTTCTCCAACCGCCATGCTTCCTAAGTGCAGATTCATTTATTCTCCTTTTTACAGTGCTCTCAATGGTTCAACTGTGACAGATAACAACCTCGATCTTATGGGCCATGCCCCCGCCCAGAATAAATTTATTTTCCTGCTTCATGACAAGAATGGGTCCACGCCCATGATTGGAAACGATCTCCACCACATCGCCCATCGCCAGAGACATGGCGGCTAGTTTTTCGCGCAACCTGCCGCGAACATTGACCAGCCTGACCCGCTCCCCTTCCTGGGCCAGGGTCAGGGGAAATGATCTGTTAAACGGTTGTGACATGGACGCCCCTCCTTGTTTTATTTTAAGAGACCAACCCCGATGAGCGGGATTACTGAACTATATTTTCAATCTTTCTGGCCAGGGTAGAAAGTCCAGAACTGCGCATCAGGACAAAGGGCTTCTGATACTGTTTGCACATCTTCTTCACACAGGTACAGGCATCATGGCTGATACAGTCCACCGGGCAAAAGACAATATCGGCGCTGCCGAGCATCTTCGGCAAGAGGTTCCGGGCGGCCTCAACCCCGCCGTCATGGTGCATGAACTGACCTCCATAATTTTCCACCAAACGCTGGTAATGGGGAATCATTTTATGCTGGCCACCCACATAAAGGATCTTTTTGCCGCACAGATCCGGCCCCGGGCAATGGGCCGTTTCCAGAAATTCACAGGCCCCGCAATTCGGCACGGTATTTTTTACGATCATGGCTGCTTCCAGTGAAAGCAGCTCCTGCCGCTGTTCCTCATTTTCCCTGGCAAGCTGCTTATTGTGAGATTTCAATGCCGTATTCACCCCCGAGAGATGACGAAGTTCCGCGTTGAGCTCTTCGATGCTGCCACTGAGCCTGGTGGTGTTCTGATGAAAACGGGCGACCTGGAGTTTTAAACTGCTCATCTCCTCCTGACTGGCTTCCTGTTCCATTTCCTTTCGCAATGCCTGGACTTCTTGTGCGAATGCTGCATTTTCCCTGGCAAGTATGGTTTGGTTTTGCACAGCCATTCTGAGACCAGCGATTTGCTCTTCAAGCTCTATTCTCTGTCGCAGGAAATGCTGCCGCTCGGAAACCAGGATATCCTGAAAGAGATTGCTTTTGGTACGCAGCTCATGGAGTTGCCGCGCATTTTTCTGGTGATCCGAGAGGAAATCATGCCCGAGCATGTGAATCTCACCATAAAGACGATGGACCAGATACTGCGATGCTGTAAGGTTGGTCATGATCGCCCAAAAGGCGCCGGCAATGGCTCCACGATGAACATCCAGCCGCCACAGGGCTTCAATGGCATCATCTGTTTTCACTCTGGAATACCGGATTATTGCCGACTGATACTTTGCATCGAGCAAGGTATGCAGAGCCTTTGCCCTGGCACTGTTTTCCGCCGCCAAGGCCACCACATTGGTGTGCAGCTCAAAATCACTGGTGTCGGAACGCAGGGCAAAGACCTTCTTCCTGGCTATCTTACGGAGTTCATCACGGCGCAGACAGGTTCCAACAATGGAGCAATGATACCCGGCAGAGATATCCCATATTCGTTTCCGAAACCCGGCCCCACGACTATTTTTTGTCCCTAAATTCATAAGATATCTCCTCTCGCATATCATGGCACGACCGACACGGGTACGACTGCTGGCCTTTTTGTAAAATCAATGGGCAGAAAA
>JACDZF010000199.1 GCA_013426795.1 Desulfocapsa sp.
CTTTTGCCATACTTCAAGATAATCTTTGTTCTCCCTCCTTATCCGGCCCTTGAGCAGGGAAGAGATCGCCGCCGGAGAGGAAATTCCCGTGAGTTCACCGCCCATTGCCACTGACCTGGCCGCCGATAAAACAGCCTTTACCATCCTGATCATGATCAGTGTCTGTCATCTGCTCAATGATATGATGCAGACCCTGCTGTCGGCCATTTATCCCCTGCTCCATGCCACCTATAACCTGAGCTTTGCCCAGATCGGCGCGATCACCCTGACCTTTCAGGGGACGGCATCGGTGCTCCAGCCCATTATCGGGTATTCCATCGATCGCCATCCCCGCCCCTATTCCCTGGCCCTGGGCATGGGCTTTACCTTAACCGGGCTGCTGCTGTTTTCCCGGGCGGGGAGTTTTCCCCTGCTGCTGGTGGCAGCAGCCCTGGTGGGGACGGGCTCCTCGGTGTTCCATCCCGAGTCTTCACGGGTGGCGCGCATGGCCTCCGGGGGCCGTCATGGTCTGGCCCAGTCGCTGTTTCAGGTGGGCGGCAATGCCGGGTCGGCTCTGGGGCCGCTCTTTGCCGCCCTCATCGTGATGCGCAACGGCCAGAGCAGCATTGCCTGGTTTTCCATCGCAGCTCTGCTGGGGATCTCTCTGCTGATAAAGGTCGGCCACTGGTACAAGGGCCATGGCATGCGGCGGCTGACATCCCGAGCCGGGGCGGGTGAGACCGAGGCGCCGGAGTCCCGCCGCACCGTGGTCCAGACCCTTGCCGTCCTCATGGCCCTGATCTTCTCCAAGTTCTTTTATATGGCCAGCATGAGCAATTATTATATCTTTTATCTGATTGATAAATTTGATCTTCCGGTGCGCAGCGCCCAGCTCTATCTCTTCGTGTTTCTGGCCTCGGCGGCGGTGGGAACGATTTCCGGGGGGCCCATCGGGGATCGTTTCGGTCGGCGGCTGGTGATCTGGGGATCCATCCTCGGAGTGCTTCCCTTTACTCTCATCCTGCCCTATGCCAATCTCTTCTGGACCGTGGCGCTGACGGTGCCCATCGGCGTGATTCTCGCCTCGGCCTTTCCCGCCATTGTGGTGTATGCCCAGGAACTTCTGCCGTCCAGGGTCGGCACGGTGGCCGGCATGTCCTTTGGCTTCGCCTTTGGTCTGGCCGGGATAGCGGCGGCGGTGCTCGGCCATCTTGCCGATCTGACCAGTCTTGGCCATGTCTTCCGCCTGTGCGCGTTTTTGCCGGCCATTGGTCTGCTGGCCGTGTTTCTGCCCGATCTGAAAAGGGATTCCCGCTTGCGGCGGCGTTCGGTTGTCACTGGATCCTGACAAGGGCGGGGGGAGAAGGGGAGTGGCAATGGGAGAGACCACCGTCATTGTGCTTGACTTCGAGACTTCGGGCCTGTCGCCCCGGCGGGGAGATCGCGCCATTGAGATCGGCGCTGTGCGCGTTGCAGGGAACCGCATTGGTGATCGGTTTCAAAGCCTGATCAATCCGGGGATGGTGGTGAGCCCCTTTATTGAGCAGCTGACCGGGATCAGCAACGCGATGCTGGCGGACGCGCCGCCCGGAGCTGAGGTCATGGCGGGATTTTTAGATTTTATCGGGGACCATCCGCTGGTGGCCCATAATGCCCCTTTCGACGGCCGATTTCTCGATGCCGAGCTGGCGCGGATGGGCCGCACACTCAACAATGAGCTGCTCTGCACCCTCAAGCTGGCGCGCCGCATCTACCCCCATGTCGCCAGGCATGGACTGGAGGCCCTGGTCAGATATAAGCAGCTGCCGGGAAATGGGGTTTTCCACCGTGCCCTGGCCGATGCCGAGATGACGGCGCGACTGTGGCTGACCATGTTGGAGGATATGAAAAGGCTCTTTGGGCGGTCTCAGATATCGCTGGAGTTTGTGCGGAATCTTCCCCGGATTTCCCGGGCCCGGGCCCAGGCCCTTTTTCCATGATCGGTGTGCCCTGCCGCGGGTCGATTTTTCCGCCAATTTCTCCGCATAGTATTTCCATCGCTCCCATTCGTGCCACTTCTTTTTCCCCGCTCCGTCCTTCCTGGGCCCGACCCGCCATTGAATTATCGGTTCAGGGCGGCGGCTGGCGATCCAGTTTCCAGGGCGCGGAGAAAACGTTCGCACGACTGTTTGCCGCTGATCAATTGAGTTTGTCGGCACCGGGGGAGGGGTGTTGCTGGATCAGCAAAAGGCGGTGGGGGTGGTGATTTCTGAAAAACTGATGATCGCATTTTTCCCTTTGCGCTTGGTCTCAAACAGGGCCATATCGGCATTATCAAGCAATTCGGTGAGGGAATGGGCGTCATGGGGGAAGGTGGCCACCCCGCAACTCACGGTAATATGGACGTCGAGATCGCAGAAGGTTAGAAAACGGGCTTTTTCGACGGCACTGCGAATCTGTTCCGCCACCAGGGCCCCTTGTGCCCGGTCGTGGTGGGCCAGGACCACGACGAATTCATCGCCACCGTAGCTCACTCCGTAGCTGTTTTCCGGTAAGCACTGGATGATGATTTCCGCCAACTCGGCAATGGTGTTGCTGGCATGGAGGTGTCCGTGGGTGTCCACCACCTTTTTGAAATTGTCGATGTCAATAAAGATGACGGAGATGGGGTGCTGGGCGTGGCTGCGGATCTGTTCGTCGAGGGTCTGGTAGAGGTAGCGGGTATTGAACAGGCCGGTGAGATCGTCCAGGACCGAGAGGTTGCGATAGCGCAGCACACTGGCCTGGAGTTCCTGCTGGGCATGGCTCAGGGCGATATGGGTCTTCACCCGGGCCAGCAGTTCTTCCTTGGTGAAGGGCTTGCGGATGTAGTCCTGACCGCCGGCGGCAAATCCGGCGATGATATCGTCTCTTTCGGTGCAACCGGTGACAAAAAGGATGGGGATGTCTCTGGTCAGGGGGTTTTGCTTGATGATTCGGCAGACTTCAAATCCTGACGCACCGGGCATATCGACATCGAGGAGAACAAGATCCGGCTGAATTGTGGCGATGACGGTCAGAACCTGCTCGCTGCTGCTTACGTCGGCCACCAGGTACCCGGCGTTTGTCAGCAATTCTTTCAGCAGTCTGATGATGACCTTGTTGTCATCGGCAATAAGGATGGTCTGGGGCAAAGGGAGGGTATCTTCTTTCATGGTCGTCAGCATGGCGGAAAGTGGGAGAAAAGTCAAGATCTCCAGAGATAGATTCTGATTCCCGCAAAAGATATGCGGGGCCTCTGTGGGGGTCGCGCCGCCCAGGCCACACCCGAGCCCGGTCGTGGCTGCCTGGGGTGGCCGCGCTTATCGGAGATAAGCCGGGCCTATTGCAGGGAAAGCAGATAGGTGCGCAGGTTCATGGCCCGGTCCTGCAGGCCCAGTTTGCGGCGCAGATTCTTGCGATGGAAACTGACGGTGTCCACCGAAACCCGGAGCACATCGGCAATATCCTGACTGCTTTTCCCCTGGCGAACGAGGGAAGCCACCTCCACCTCCTGGGCGGTGAGCAGGAGCTGGATGGACGAGAGGCGATGGAGGAAGGGGCTGATGATATCATGGAGGTGCGATTCCACAATATCGATCAGGGTCTGCTCACGACTTCCCTGGAGGGACTTTTTCAACTTCTCCACATAGGGCAGCACCAGCTCATGGATATTGGCGGTCATCCTCTGTTCCAGGTCTTTCAGGTCGCGGTCACGGTGTTCCAGCAGCACCTTGAGGGCCACATTCATCTCCTCCAGCTGTTCGCTTTTGCTCCGGATCTCCTGTTCGCTCTTCTGTATTTTCTCCTGCGCCAGGATGATCGGGCTGATGTCCTCATGGACAATAATGATCCGGTGCACATTTTCCGCGCGATAGGGCAGAATACGAAGATTGAACCAACGGCGTCTGGTGGGGGAATGGCAGGGATACTGGGTCACAAACTCCATCAGCTCACCCTGGAGGACCTTGCGGATGCCCAGGGCGACAACATCTCCCTCCCGCTCTCCCGCCTCCCGTGCCCTGTCGCAGATGGAGAGATAGTTGACTCCGATGCAGTCTGTTTTGCCCTGCATCCCGTTTTCCGCCGCGTAGCCTTGCCAGGCCCGATTGGTTTCAATGACCACCCCCTGGTTGTCAAGGACTGCCACGTGGGCGGAGAGAGAATTGACAATGACCTCATACATGGTGCTGTCCATGGGAGCCCTCCCGTTTAAATGATAGTGTATATTACCATTATAACCTTATTTTACCAGTATTGATTTGAGGTGTTGAACCAACTATAGTAACAACCAAAGGAAGTGGAATAGAAACAATTCAACGGATGAGGATATCATGGGTGACGATTTAAAAGGTGGATATGGCGAGTTGGTATGGGTACGGGACAAGGACGGCAAAGAGTATGCCTGCTCCATTGATGCCCTGAAGGGAAAGATTAAAACCAAGGAGGAGATGTCGGAGCAGGAGTTGGCCAGTTGTACCGATCTCAGCAGTGTTATCGGGAACTGGTAATCCGGTGCCCAAGGTAGTGGAGATGGTCTTCTGATCTGATTGTCAGGTCATGGAGGCGGGGATGTTGAACAGATAAACGGAGGAGGATATCATGGGTGACGATTTAAAAGGCGGATATGGCGAGTTGGTATGGGTACGGGACAAGGACGGCAAAGAGTATGCCTGCT
>JACDZF010000200.1 GCA_013426795.1 Desulfocapsa sp.
CCCCGGCGGCTCAGGTCGGCAGGATGAGCGAAGGGGAGGCCCGGCAGCTCCTGAGCCGTCTTAAGGAAGAGGAGGGCAGGCTCAATCTTGTTCCCCGCAGGGACCAGGGAAAGGCAGAGAAAGAAGGAACATGGAAAGACTGGTAACACTCTCAGCCCCTTGCCGGCAGATCCCGAGGCAGCTCCGGGCAAAAAGTCGAAGCGGGCTGGCGGCCCTGGTTCTGTGGCTGATTCTCCTCGGCATGGCCAGGCTCTGCCATGGCGCCCCGACGGTATCGGCAAGCCTTTCCCCCGAAAGTTTTGCCGTGGATCAGGCCGCGACCCTGACCATCACCATCCTCGATGGCAAGGGCGACATCCATCCGCTGCCGGAGGTGGAGGGCCTCCTCTTTCAACGGCGCGGCCAGAGCCGGCAGCACCAGATCATCAATGGCTCGCTGTCCTCTTCCGTCTCCACCATTTTTCAGGTGCAGGCCACGGGGCCCGGCACCTTTACCATCCCGCCCATCACCGTCAGCGTCGAGGGAGAGCCGCTTACAACCGCCCCGATCAGGGTTGCCGTCAGCCCAGCCGGCGGCGCCCAGGGGCCGGGAGAGGGGCTGACGCCCCCTTCCGCAGATGATGGGACCGGGCAGATGGCCTTTCTGCGGATCAGCCCGGTCAAGGCGGAAAGCTTTACCGGCGAGCTTCTGCCGGTGGAGATCAGGGCCTATTTTCGCAGCGGCCTGCGGGCCAGTCTCAACAGTCATCCCCGCATCAACGGAGACGGCTTCCTCCTCACCCTGGCCGGTGGCGAACCGCGTCAGACCGAGGAGGATGTGGACGGTGTTGGCTATACCGTCCTCACCTGGCCGGGCACCCTGTCCGCGATCAAGGAGGGCAGGCAGTCCTTGCGGGTCGCCGTGGAGCCCACCCTGCTCATCCCCATGGCGGGCAATGGCCGCCGGAGCAGGTCCGGGGCCGGTGATCCCTTTTTCGGCATGGATCCCATGGCCGATTTTTTCAATCAGCAGCCGATGCAGGAAAAAAAGATCCAGCTCATCAGCCCGGAAACCACTGTGACCGTGCTCCCCCTGCCCGCCCAGGGCAGGCCGGATGATTTCAGCGGCGCCGTCGGCCGCTTTACCTTCGAGGTCAAGGCCCATCCCACCGATGTGGGGCCGGGCGATCCCGTTACCCTGACCATGACCGTGCAGGGGACGGGAAACTTCGACCGGGTGCAGGCCCCGCCCTTGAGCACCAATGACGCGTGGAAGAGCTACACCCCCACGGCCAGATTGATCCCGGGGGCCGCCCCCGGCCAGGGCGCCAAAATCTTTGAACAGGCGATCATAGCCAAAGATCCTGCCACCAGGGCCATCCCGTCCCTTGCCTTCAGCTTCTTTGATCCTGACAAGAAGCAATACCAGACCCTGCGCAGCGCCCCCATTCCCCTGCGCGTCAGCGGGGCCGAGGCTGCGGCAGTGACCGCGGCTGCCGCCGCTGCGGCGGGCAGGGGCGAAAATGGGGGTACAGGCAGCAGCGGGGGCGGCAAGAAACCGGGGCCTTCCCCTGCCGGGGATGGCGGCAGCGGTGAAGGGGTAGTCCCTGCCGCCCCTGGTCCTGATCTCGCCCCCCTGCATCGGTCACCGGGAAGCCTGCACCGGGAAATGACCCCGCTTCTGAGCCGCACCGGTTTTCAGGCCCTGGTTCTTGCGGCGGTGCTGCTCCTGAGCACCGCCGCGATCCTCAAATTCCTGGCCCGACGACGCGACGGAGATCCGCGCCGCTGCCGCCGTCAGGCCATGGCCCGGCTCCTTGCCCGGAGGCTGGTCGAGATCCACACCGCCCTCGCTCAGGGCGACACCCGGGCCTTTCTCGCCCTCTCCCGTCAGGCCATGCAGGAGCAGCTCGGGGCTCTCTGGCAGATGGAAGCAGGGGCCATTACCCTGGCCGATCTCCGCCACCGTCTGCCTGCCGACGCGACCCTGGTGGCCCTCTTTGGCACAGCGGAGACCAATGCCTATGGCGGCTGTCAGCTCAACAGTTGGGAGCTGGCGGAATATGCGAAAAAACTTGAAGCTGAGCTGAGGCGGCTGGCATGAGAAGGCAGCAGACAGCCCTGCTCAGGGCGGCACTCTTCGTTCTCCTCCTGTTCCCCTTTTTTTCCGGGGCCGCGTTTGCAGGTGCAGGGGAACCCCAGCCGAATTTTGTCGCCGCGGCCAAAGCCTATGAAGCCGGACAATGGGGCACGGCCATTTCTCTGTATGAGGGAGTAATGGCCCGGGCCGGGCTGTCGGCGCCGCTCTGCTCTAACCTGGCCTCCAGCTACGCCCGCAACGGCCAGACCGGCAAGGCGGTGCTCCATTACGAACGGGCCCTGCTTCTCGACCCGGGCGATGGCGACAGCCGTCACAGCCTGCAGGGACTGCGCCGGGACAAGGGGCTGGGTGAGGGAGAGATCCCCCTGACGCAGCGGGCCGCGACCATCCTCGGCCTCAACCAGTGGAGCCTGCTCGCCGCGCTGCTGCTCTGGGCGCGGGCCCTTTTTCATCTGCTCACCCTGCGCCTGCCGGTTTCCACCAGGTGCTCCCGGCTGCTGACCAGCGCAGGCCTGCTCCTGCTCTGTCTCTGCCTCGCCGGCATACTGATCCAGTACCGGAACTGGCAGCGGGCCGTACTGAGTTTCGCGGACACCCCCCTGCTCATTTCACCCTTTGCCGGGGCCGCCGACACCGGTGTCCTCAGGGAGGGCAGCCTGATCCAGGTGCTGAAAACCCATGACCAGTATGCCCTGGTCCGTGATGAGCAGGGACAGAAGGGGTGGATTCCCCTCGCATCCTTTGAATATATCGCCGTAACCGAAACCGACAGCACCAGGCTGTAAGGGCCATTTATTCCACCCTATCCAGGAGGACTTTCCACCATGCCACAAAAAAGACGACCCTTGACCGCGCCCCGCCATTTTCTGTTTTTTGCCCTCTTTCTCGCCGCCCAGCTCCTCTCTCCCGGAACCGGGACGGCGGCCAGTGATGATGAGAATATCCAGCTTCTCGACCGATCCGCCAAGGCCTTTTCCTCGGTGGTCAAAAAGGCGGAGCCGGCGGTGGTCCATGTGCGGGTCGAGAAAAAGGCCGGGGAGGCCGCCAATGAGCAGGTCAACCCCTTCAATGATCCATTTTTTCAGCGATTTTTCGGGCCATCGTTCAAGCACCCCAATGCCCCCCAGCCGGAACAAAAGACTCAAGGGGCAGGGTCGGGCTTTCTCGTCAGCGATGACGGCTATATCCTCACCAATAATCATGTCATCGACGGCGCCGACAAGATCACGGTGCGCGTCGAGGGCGAGCAGGAGCTGGAGGCAAAGGTCATCGGCAGCGACCCCCAGTCCGATGTGGCCCTGATCAAGATCAGCGACGGCCGCAAATTCCCCTACCTCCCCCTGGGAGATTCCGATAAGCTGGAGGTGGGTGAATGGGTCATTGCCATCGGCAGCCCCTTTGGCCTTGACCGCACGGTGACGGTGGGCGTGGTCAGTGCCACCGGCCGCAACCGCATGGGCATTAACGAGTACGAGAATTTCATCCAGACCGATGCCGCCATCAACCCCGGCAACTCCGGCGGGCCGCTCCTCAACATCCACGGTGAGGTTGTCGGCATGAACACCGCGATTTTTTCACGCAGCGGCGGCTATATGGGCATCGGCTTTGCCATCCCGGTGAATATGGCCAAGACCGTCAAGGCCCAGTTGCTGACCAGGGGCAAGGTGACCCGAAGCTGGCTGGGAGTTTCCATCCAGGATATGACCAGTGAACTTGCCCGCTCCTTCAAGCTCAAGGAAAAAAGCGGCGCCCTGGTGACCGAGGTGAGCAAGGACTCGCCGGCGGAAAAGGCCGGTATCAAGCAGGGCGATCTTATTACCAGATTTGACGGCAAGCCGGTGACCGACGTCTCCGACCTGCGCAACCGGGTGGCCATGACCCCGCCCAAAAGCAAGGTTGACCTGGTCCTGATCCGCAACGAACAGCCAAAGGAGCTGACCGTCCAGGTGGAGGAGCAGCCTTCCGATATGAAGTCCCTGGCCGGTGGAGAGGGCCCGCAGCAGGAGGTCTTCCAGAAGGCAGGGATGTCCCTCCAGGATCTGACCCCGGAGCTGGCCCGCCAGTTTGGCTACAAGATGGGCCAGGGGGTGCTGGTGGCGGAGGTCACCCCCGGCAGCCCGGCAGCCATGGCCCGCATTCCGGCGGGCAGCCTGATCGAGGAGGTCAACCGCCAGCCCGTGCGCAATCTCAAGGAGCTGGAACAGATCCTGGCCAAATCCAAAGGGGCAAAGGATATCCTCCTCCTTGTCCGCAGCGGCAACCGCAGCCAGTATTTGGTGCTGGGGATAAAATAGGCCCGGCATGGTTCTCCCTCTCCCCCAAGGCGGGGAGGGGGAAGTATGGGAAAAGGGTCTTCTTCCAATTCTCCATCAAGGGTTGCATATCAGAAAGGAAGCTCTCCTCCCTTGACGGGGTTGGGGGGGTGAAACTGCCACTGGCTGCTTTTATTGCTGATTCCCCCCTCCCCTGACCCCTCCCCGCCGGGGGGAGGGGGAATTCTCTTGTCATCCACGTTTGATGTGGAAATG
>JACDZF010000201.1 GCA_013426795.1 Desulfocapsa sp.
ACCGACAGCCAGGGAAGGTTGAGTGTCGCGGGCGCCAAGGACGGCGCAGGAGCGACCGACAGCCAGGGAAGGCCTGGTGTCGCGGGCGCCAGGGACGGAGTGGGGGGAGCGCCAGAGGGGCAAGGGCAGGCCCGGAAGGTCATACCCATTGACACGGAGAACCCCGGAATCAGCTGCAACGAACCTGCCGACATCCCCGGTCTCTATGGCTGGGCTGCCGCCATGCGGGGAATGGGAGAAGACGAACTTCGCCAGAGGATATGGAGCAATGGAGAGATTTTCACGGATACGATCCTTCCTCGGTGAGGAGGGTTTTGCGATCTTACAGGGCAGCTTCATCACCATCGTCGGCATCGGCGCGGTGGGCGGACATGTGGCCGAAGGACTGGCCCGGGCCGGCATTGGCCGCCTGCGTCTGGTGGATTTTGACATCATCCAGCCCTCCAACATCAACCGCCAGATCATGGCCCTGGAAACCACCCTGGGCCAGCCCAAGGTGGAAGCGGCGCAAGCCCGGATCGCGGCCATCAATCCCCACTGCCTGGTGGAGGCCCTGCGACTCTTTGCCGATGACGCCAGCGTGGAGCAGATCCTGACCCCGGCTCCCCACATCCTCATTGACGCCATTGACTCGATGAACCCGAAGGTGCAACTACTCACCGCCGCCCACAGACTTGGCATTTCCGTCATCTCCTCCATGGGCGCGGCCCTGCGTTCCGATCCCGCCCAGGTCCGCATGGGCGATCTTATGGACACCCGAAACTGCCCCCTGGCCAAACGTCTGCGCCAGCGGATCCGCCGTTCCGGCATCGAACGCGGCATCTCCTGTGTCTACTCCACCGAGGCCGTCACCTGGCAGTATGATGATGAGGAAGAGGCCCCTGCCCTCAAAAACTCCGCCAGATCAACGGTTCCGGGGTCGGTTGACGATCGGCCCGGTCGCGACGCAGACAGCCCCGAATCCCCTTTTGCCGAGCGGGGACGCAGGCGCCGAAAACTGGGCAGCCTGCCCACCCTGACTGGAATCTTCGGGCTTATCATCGCCAATGAGGTGATATTAAGACTCACCGGTAAGTCGTGATTTGATTAGCGGTCCTCTCCGATGGCCGCAAAATGCGGGGGAAGAATTCCACGCGCGGGAGCGTTGGCAGGGTCTTCATGGGCAATGAAAACCGGAAATGGAAGGAGGCGGGAAGCCAGGATGGGTCCTGACCTGCTGTTCCGGCAGAGGGCCGCAGGAAACTCCTTGAGAAATGAGCGGTAAGGGACAATAAAGACCAAGGTCAGGTGGGGCTCCTGAGACACGGTTCAGACGAGGCCCTTTTTTCTTGTCGACGATCAAAAGACGGGGAGACAGCCCTCATCACCTTGGTTCAGTCAAGCTCGATTGCCCCGGGAGCGCCGCCGATGATCTCGCCGATATCGGCACAGGCCAGGGGATAGCCCTTCGCCCGCAGCCCTTGCAGGATGGCGGCGGCGGCATCGGGGCTGGCCGCTATCAAGAGTCCGCCGGAGGTCTGCGGGTCGGCCAGGATCAGCTCCAGGGAATCCTGGCCAGCACATCGATGGACAATGGCGCCGGCATAATGCTTGCGATTCACATGGGCGCCTTCCGGAATAATCCCCATATCGACAAAATCCCGCGCCCCGGCCAGCACCGGAATCTGCTTGCCGAAGATCCTTGCTGCCACGCCGGAGGCCAAGAGCATCTCCGAGAGATGGCCAAGCAGACCAAAACCGGTGATATCGGTGCAGGAATGGACCTCGCCGCCACGACTCCGCACTTCCTGCGTGACCTCGGCGGCCAGGCGGTTCAGGGTCACCATGACCTCGACGATGGCGGCCTCAACCTCGGGGCCGGCCAGACTGCCCTTAATGGCCGTGGACAGAACCCCGATGCCCAAAGGCTTGGTGAGGATCAGACGATCTCCGGGCCGGGCCCCGGCGTTGAGCAGCACTCGGTCGGGATGAACCACGCCGGTCACCGACAGACCATACTTCAACTCCGCGTCCTCGATGGAATGGCCTCCCACCAGCAGGGCGCCCGCCTCCTGCACCTTGTCCAGGCCGCCGCGGATCACCTCGCGGAACACCGAGACATCCATGGTCTTCACCGGACAGGCAAGGATATTCATGGCCAGAATCGGCCTGCCTCCCATGGCATAGACATCACTCAAGGCATTGGCGGCGGTGATCTGGCCAAAGCTGAAGGGGTCATCGACGATGGGCGTGAAAAAATCCAGGGTCTGGATCAGGGCAATCTCGTCGGTCAGACGGTACACCCCGGCATCGTCAGAGGTTTCAGCCCCGACAATCAGATTCGGATCCCTTGGCAAGGTGATTCCGCACAATATTCGGCTCAGATCCCCTGGGCCCAATTTGGCCGCTCAACCAGCGGCTTTAACAGTACTTGTCAGCTTGATCATCTCTCATTTCCTTCTATTTTCACCCGTTTTCTGCCGCCCATTGAACGACCAGACAAGACCATGAAACAAGAAAAAAGGAGCTCACCCTTCTTTCTTGTTGAATTTCTGCGCAACTTCATTATAAATGTCTCTTATCAGATTTGAATGAAAGGCACAAAGATAATTTCCTCTTTGTGCCTTTCCAGTTTTTAGAAGCCGTTAAGAGTTGAGCAAGTCTTTTTTTGCTCAACTCTTCTACGGCTTCTTATGCCGCGCCCGATAACCAGCAGTCTGTTCAGCTGCTTATCGGCGTGGCGTCCGGCAAATAACATCCACCGGAGAAGATCACCAAGGGCCCAAAAAATGAGCATGAGCAAGTCTTTTTTTGCTCAACTCTTCTACGGCTTCTTATGCCGCGTCCGATAACCAGCAGTCTGTTCAGCTGGTTCCAGGTGTGGCGTCCGGCAAATTGCATCCGTCGGAGATCAAATAAAAGGCCAATCCCTTGGCCGCTTTTTTTTGAGCAATAGACTATTATGGGCAACAACAGACAACACTCTGAAACCGGTAGACCAACCCACGAATGCGGGATCTGCGGCATCTTCGGCCATGAAGATGCCGCCAAACTCACCTATTTCGGACTCTATGCCCTCCAGCACCGGGGCCAGGAGAGCGCCGGTATTGTCACCTCGGACGGCACAAAGGTGTCCATTTACAAGGATATGGGCCTGGTGCCGGAGATCTTCACCGAATCCATTCTCCAGGGTCTGCCCGGGCATATGGCGGTGGGACACGTGCGTTACTCCACCACCGGTTCCTCGAACATCACCAACACCCAGCCCCTGCTCGTAACCCACAGAGGCACGACCCTGGCGGTTGCCCACAACGGCAATCTGGTCAATGCCATTGAACTGCGGCGAAAGCTTGAAGACAAAGGCTCAATCTTTCAGACCGGGATGGACAGCGAGGTTGTGCTCCACCTGATGGCCCGCAACGCCCACCTTGGCCTTGACCGGGCCCTGACAGATTCGTTTGCCTGCCTGAAAGGGGCCTACTCCATCCTGATGATGACCCCGGACACCCTCATCGCCGTCCGCGATCCCAATGGTTTCAGGCCCCTGTGCCTGGGGAAAATCAATCATGGCGGCTGGATTGTGGCCTCCGAGACCTGCGCCCTGGATCTGGTGGGGGCGGAGTATGTCCGGGAAATTGCGCCCGGCGAGATGCTTATCATCACCAAGGTTGGCATGCGCTCAATCTTCCCATGGCCGAAGCAGAAGACCAGTTTCTGCATCTTTGAGCAGGTCTATTTCGCCCGGCCCGACTCGGATATCTTCGGCATCAATGTCTATGAAACCCGAAAACGGATGGGCGAAATCCTGGCCCGCGAATGTCCCGTGGACGCCGACTTCGTCATGCCCTTTCCCGACTCCGGCAATTACGCGGCCCTTGGCTATGCCAAGGCCTCCGGCCTGCCCCTGGAAATGGCCATGATCCGCAATCATTATGTGGGCCGGACCTTTATTCAGCCCACCCAGTCCATGCGCGACTTCAATGTCCGGGTAAAGCTCAATCCGGTTCGCTCCATCCTCAAGGGCCAGAGGGTCATCATCATTGAAGACTCCATTATCCGGGGAACCACCGGTAAAAGCCGGGTGCGCTCGCTCCGAGATGCGGGAGCGAAAGAAGTCCACATGCTGGTCAGCTGCCCGCCCACCCGGCATGGCTGCTACTATGGCATTGATTTTCCTTCATGCAAGGAACTGGTGGCCTGCAAGCGCTCCGTGGCTCAAATCGCCAAACATCTGGGACTGGACTCCCTCCATTATCTGAGCATGGAAGGACTGGTGGAGGCCGCCGGCCTGGGCAAGGAGAATTACTGCCTGGCCTGCTTTAACGGCCACTATCCAGTGGCACCGGATACCGATTTTCATAAGGGCGCGTTGGATTTTTAGGTGCCGTTACCAAGCCGGCAAAGTCTTTTCTTTGCCGGCTTGGTCTACGGCACCTTATGCCACCCCATGGAAACAGCATCTTTTCAGCTGATTCCATGGGTGGCGACCCAATGTCATTTACTTAAGAACAAAAAACAACTTAACCGTGGCTTAACAGCCAATAAAAAATATTTAGTGTAATCAGCATTTTACATCATCAAAAAAAATGGAGTGGCACTACATTT
>JACDZF010000202.1 GCA_013426795.1 Desulfocapsa sp.
AAAAAGAGTACCTGTGTTGAGGTTTCATTTCCACATTATTTTTATGCGGAAAGAAGCTTTTGGTTTTCTTTAAAACCTGCGGCACTGTCATGGAACGTTCCATGACCATTTTTGACCCGTTCGAGAAGAAACCCTTCGAGTTTCCCTTCCGGCATTACTCAACTCCAGCAATACGCCGGATCATCCCGGTGAAGATGATCTGATGGACAGGCACCAGGGAATACCAGTACATCCTGCCCCACAGTCCACGGGGCCGGAAGGTGGCCTTCTGGTGCAGGATATTGTTTTCATCGATGTGAAATTCGAGCCAGGCCTCGCCCGGGACTTTCATCTCGGCATAGAGCAGCAGCTTTCGCCCGATCTTGTCAACCAGCAGAACCCGCCAGAAATCCAGAACATCGCCGGGCTGAAGACTCTCAGCGTTGGTCCGGCCCCGTTTCAGGCCCACGCCGCCCACAAGTTTGTCGAGAATGCCCCGAAGCCGCCACAACCAGGTCATATAGAACCAGCCTTTATTCCCCCCTATTTCCAGAATCCTCTGCATGACCGCTTCCGGGTCAGTGACGGCCATGGAACGCTCATCGCTCAGGCAGCCAAACTGCGGCACCTTGATATAGTCCACGATATTGCCCCGGAATCGACCGTTGACCATGGAGTCTTTCCAGCTTGAGACGAGGGCGTTCTGCTCAATGGAGTTAAAGGCTGCCCGGATTGCCAGGGCATAGGTCATGGGCTGGAGATCGAGGATTTTCATAATCTCGTTGTCGCGGCAAACCACCTCCACTTTCATGCTGTTGACCAGATTGCGGGCCAGGGTAAAGGTTGTCGAGGTGATGAAATAGAGCCAGTACGAAGACAGCCTCGGGGTCATGACCGGTACGGTTATAATGGCTCGTTTTAATCCTCTGGCCTTGGCAAAACCAAGCAGCATCTCCCTGTAGGTGAGGATATCAGGGCCGCCGATGTCAAAACTGCGATTATAGGTTTCTTCTTTTTGCAGACAGCGCAGGAGGAGTTCAATAACATCCACTATGCCGATGGGCTGGCAGCGGGTATTGAGCCAGGCAGGGGTAATCATCACCGGCAGTTTTTCCACCAGATCCCTGATGATTTCAAAGGAGGCGCTGCCCGATCCCACGATAATCCCGGCCCTCAGGGTGGTCAGGCTGAATTTTCCGGCAGCCAGGGTATCTTCCACATCCTTGCGCGAGGCAAGATGGCGGGAAAGGGACTTGTCGTTGACAATGCCACTGAGATAAATGACCTGGCGCACATTCAGCTCGTCCATTCTCCCACGGAAGTTGACAGCCGAGAGGTGCTCCAGCCGGCTGAACTCTTCCGACGAGGACATGGAATGCACCAGATAGTAGGCACAGTCGATGCCTTGAGGAATGGCCGCAAGGGATTCGCGGTCAAGCAAGTCGACCTCGATGCAACTCACCTGCGCCTGCATGGCCGGTGCAATGGCAAACCTGTTGCGATCCCGGACCGCACAGATCACATCATGCCCTCTGGCCACCAGTCCCGGCAGCAGGCGTTTGCCAATATAGCCGGTGGCTCCGGTCAATAAGATCTTCATCCTGTTTCCTTTCTTCCTGTCGGGGGGAGAAACACGTTCGTCCCCGGCCCAGGAAATGTTGTGATGCCGCGAAGGGCGGGTGTCTTGAATTACTGCTTGATTGTATGAGAAGATACGATGGGTTTCCGTTTCAGGGTCGGCGCTGCAAGGGCTGTTGTGGGAACTGTGCTCCGATGTCAGCTCGCTTCCGATAAACACGAATGCTTATCATACACCGTGAATTTGAATTGTACAGGGAATGTGTTTGCAGCGCTATGCCGGAAGGAGTTTGGGGGAATGGAGAATGGGGGAAGGGCCTGCTGAGACGTTTTTTTTCAAAAGGAAGGGTTTTTTTTGAAAGGAACTGAATCTCTGAGCTTGCCAGACTCGTCAATATGCTCAATCAGAGACCAAGAAAATGCCTCAACTACCGGACTCCTTTTGAGGAGTTCAACGCCATAACTGGTGATGCACTTTGAGCTTGAACTCACCGTGTTGTTCGACAAGGTCTTTTATTTTATTTAGTGTTTTCTGGTAGTTATTTTTTTTTAGATCGTGCTCCCAAATTCTAATAACTAACCATTTCTTTACTTCAAGATCCTGATTAATTTTATGATCTCTTTTTATGTTGCTATTAATTTTTGTTACCCAGTATTCACGATTTGTTGAAGGCAGACGGCAGTGCTCTTTGCAACCATGCCAAAAACAACCATCAACAAATATAGCTAAGCGAACTTTGAGAATTACAAAATCTGGATTACCAAGAAGCGGATATCTCCGTCTCCAACCTTTTATGCCGTATTCTTTGAAGTATTTAATTAATCTTAATTCGGTCGATTTGTTGCCATGCCCCTTTATTTTTGCCATTATACGGGAACGGTTTTCAGGTGTGACGGTATCGGTCATTACAAGACTTGCACCCATGACTCGTCGAACTTGATAGATTGCAAAACATCATCTCTGTCAAGAACTGGTGGTTCTTTGATTTTTATGGCAAGACGCTCATTGGGGACATTCTCTATAATTGTGAACTGAGAACCGTGTGGTTGCCATGTGAAAATATGCCGTTCGTCTGATTTGGCGTAACCTTCAAGGTTGTTACGTTCGTTCCACTGCCACCAATACTGATTATGAGAATAAATTACAGTGTCAAACTCAAAGGCGGCAAGCTCGAGAAGATCATTTGATTTTATCAATACGACTGTTCTGACATGCCTATATAACTTGCGAATACCGGCTACTCTTTCGTTCCAGATGGCCAATACTTTTTCACCAAGTTCATTTGGTTCGCATTCGCTTATTTCTTTGTCACCAAATGAGTAAATTGGAGAATTGCGCCCAGAAATTAGACGTATCTTTGAAACCGTTGATGGTCGCGGATTTTTAACAGTTTTTGCTCCCCAAGCTGTTTGCTCTAAAACGATATCGTCAAGACCGACATTTGATGGTTTCTATTGGGATTCGATAAGTCGTTTCAGTGTTTCGCCCCAACTCATGCTATCCAGTCGAGCGGTTCTTTGCGCGAAAATGATGCTTAACAGGAGAGGGCGGATTCAAATAATTCATCTGGAGAAAATTTCTTTTTTGCAGCGTCTAAACGAAATCCCTCAAAGACTATTGCCATTGCTCGCGTTATTGATTCATCAGTTCCCTTTTGATCTAACTTTGCTAATGCGGTTAATATCGTTACGGACAATTCATTATTTTTCATATTTCCGTTTTTCACTTAGTTACCTTCCGATAGATGTTGACCATGAGACCTGAACCGTCACGGTCTCTCGACGTTCAAAAAATAATTCAGACTTGACAGGATTTCTAAACATTGTGTGAAAAGGCTTTTCTGCAAAATTGCGTACAATGAAAAGAAAAAAACGGTCCCCAAACAACTCTGCCACCCTGTATTCTTTACTTGTTAGTTGTACTGGTCCAGTTGGTGCCGTCATTCCTTTCACTTCTACGGCAAGAAATGAATCAGTTTTGGTTTGCATTCTGAAGTCAAAACCACAACCCAATGCAGTCGTGTTCACCAATTCACAGTCCTGAAATGGCGGTACGTTAGTATAAACAGTTTCAAAATACTTCTCTGCCGCTTGGCCAGTGATTAATCGCTTTGCGAATGTATTTGATTCCTGTGCATCAACTTTTTCTTCAATGATTTCAAGATCACCAGCAACGGAAATTTCAGATTTTATGAGGTTAGAAAATTCCTCAATTTCCAATACGCTGTAGCGTTCCATGAGAGTTTTACAGTAGTCGCGAATTGGTCTCTTGTGCCAGCCTTTGCGCAAATTTGGGAAATAAGGATCGAATTCATCACGGTAGTTCTTTAGAGATGCCGGACTTGCTTTCAGACTCAATGCAATTGTATTGAATGCTTCAGAAAAACCACTGAACCCCAAAACTTTCAGTCCGGCTTCATCGAATTTAGACAAGAACAAACCTGAAAGAATCATTTTATCTCGTGTAGAAAGTGGCTTCATCAGCTATTTCGCCCCACCAACAATTTGACGTTTTCAAGCACAAATGCCGATGGTTTTTTCTCCTCAATTATTCTTACGATATCAAAAAACAAAGTTCCTCTAGTGTCCTCAAAACCGCGCATATTGCCGATGATGCTGAATGGTTGACACGGGAACCCTGCCAGAAGAATATCGTGGTCTGGGATAGAGTTAGCATTAATCTTGGTTATGTCACCGTGTGGCAGATCACCAAAATTTTCTTTATAAACCTTTTGGCATTCATTATCTATCTCACTGGTAAACACACACTCAGTTTTAACACCAAGTTCCGCGCCAGCGTTTTGCATGGCATAGCGAAATCCGCCAATACCTGCAAAAAGATCGATAAAACGTATCGTTGTATTGTTTACAATTTTATGATTTTTCATGAAGTAACTATATCACAACGGGGGAAATGGTTCAATTTGAGTTTTCCCTCAATATTCTTTTGGTGTGCCGAACGGCTTGATAGCCAGAGTGCGCAGCGCGGCTTTATCGCGCAGCGTCCGTGTGGACTGCC
>JACDZF010000203.1 GCA_013426795.1 Desulfocapsa sp.
CGAAGGCCAGGGATGGCCAGGTAAGCGAAGACTCCCAGTGTCGCTCGCTCCATGGAGGGATAAAGAGCGACCGGCACCTTCTACCGCGTCGAAGAAACAGCCAATCTTTTCCGGCTGGTTCTCGCGTGGCGTCTGGCCGAAAATGGGGAGTGGCCAGAAAATAAGCAGCGCTCTTCTGCCTATTTTATTCCGAAGGCCAGGGATGGCCAGGTAAGCGAAGACTCCCCCTGTCGCCCGCTCCATGGATGGATAAAGAGCGACCGGAACCTTCTACCGCTCCCTGGAAACAAAACACCTCCTGCCAGCTCACGAACAGCAAGGAAGCGGGGGTCGATGTATTTCGTGAATGGCATCAGGTTGACAAGTGAAAACGTTATTCCGCAAAGAACTACTCATTATGGACTGTTGAGAATCATTATGCCGATATTAACTACCAAAGATATCAATCTGCCCTCCCCGCCGGCCATTGCTCTGCGGATTCTGGAGGCAGTGAAAAAGAATGATGCCTCTTTTTTGGATCTGGCCAGGATCATTGAGGTTGATCCCGCTCTGACGGCCAAGATTTTGATGGTTGCCAATTCCTCCTTCTACAGTATGGCCAGTCAGATCAATACCATAGAGAAGGCCCTCTCCGTCCTTGGCCTGAATGTGACCAAGAACATTGCCCTCTCCTTTGTTATTGCCAAAGAAATGGCTTTTCCGGTTGATGGCGGTTTTGACTTTAACTATTTCTGGAAACATGCCGTGACCGGTGCGGTGAGCGCGGAACTCCTGGCTGCAAAGCTGTCATACCGGAATGAAGATCTTTTTGTTTCTGCTTTGCTTCAGGATATCGGTGTGCTGATTCTCTATCTATGCCGACCGGACGAGTATCAGCAGGTTCTTGACGAAAAGAGGGTGTCGGGCCGCTCAATTCTTGCCATCGAACAACGCGTTTTTGGCTTTAATCATCAGGAAGTTGGGGCTGAGCTTCTATTGGAGTGGGGCTTGCCGGAATCCTTTATCGAAACAGTTCGCCATCATCATGGTAGTGGAGCTTGTCCCGAAAAACTGAGAATGCAGATTGATCTGCTGCGCTGGTCTTCCATGCTGACTTCCATCTATTTTGGTTTGCGAAGTGTGGAAAAGGTGCAACAACTCAAGGCGGAAATTTGCCCCCGATATAAAATTAAGGAGGAAGACATTGATCTGTTGATCGATGAGGTGGCGGAGAAAAGTGTTGAGATTTTGTCTTTTTTTGAGATCGACCCCGGTGACATGAAGCCTTTTTCCATTTTTCTCCAGGATGTCAACGAGGAACTGCGGCGGATCAATCTCTCCTATGAGCAGGTGGTCATGCAGGCCAAACAGGCCCGGCAGAAGGCGGAAGAACTGGCTACCGAGCTGCTTGAGGCCAATATCAAGCTGCGGGAGATGGCCTTTCGTGACGGCCTCACCGGTCTTTACAATTATCGTTTTTTTCAGGAATTGATGGACAGGGAGTTGAGCCTGTGCCTGCGCCATCATCTGGGGCTCTCCCTTATGTTGTTTGATATTGACCACTTTAAAGATGTCAATGATACCTATGGCCATCCCGTCGGCGATCAGGTTTTGCGGAATCTGGCACAGTTGGTGCAATCATCCGTGCGTGTCTCAGATATCGTGGC
Source organism: Desulfocapsa sp. (assembly GCA_013426795.1). Taxonomy (GTDB): domain Bacteria; phylum Desulfobacterota; class Desulfobulbia; order Desulfobulbales; family Desulfocapsaceae; genus UBA2270. The sequence continues at coordinate 1,647 of JACDZF010000203.1, forward strand.
GCGCTACGGCGGAGAAGAATTTGCAGTGATCCTGCCCTCCACGGACCTGACCGGTTCCAAGGTTTTTGCCACACGATTGCGGCGGCTGGTGGAAGAGATGGAAACGGTGGTGAACGGCACGAGTATTCGTATCACCATCAGTATCGGGTTGACCAGCTACGATCTCACGCAGAAGTCGCTTGATAAAACAACGATGATCAAAACTGCTGATTCCGCACTTTACAAGGCTAAACACAATGGCCGCAACCGGGTAGAAGTAGCGATGCTGCCGGCTTGAAACTCAGGGGACCTGTCGCCGTCGGTCGTTCTAATCATCCTCCCTTTGCCTCTGGCATTTCTGCCCAACCGTCTCTATCCCACAAATAAAGAAGAGCGGACACCGGAAAGGATTCAATCTGGTGTCCATGGGGCGCATGGGGAACCAGCCATTGTCACAAGATGAAGATCATGATGGCGCCGGCGCCTTTCTTCCGCTGTTCAAACAAAAAATGTCCTACGGAAATTTTTATAAAAAAAATCCTTTTCTTTGAAAGAAAGAAAAGGATTTTTTCTTTGTTCTAAGGGGTAAAGAATTACCACCAACAAACGGTTTTATCAGCAGCAAATATTTTACTGACCAGGAGATCATAATCCGGGTTTTCAATGCTTAAATCAAATTCATCCGATTCTCGGTCTCTATTTAATATTTGAACCAGGGTTTTTACTTCGTCACTGGGCACTGAACGATATACTTGCAAAATTTTCATTCTAAACTCCTTTGATTATTCAGCACAGGAAGGTGGAGGTTCGTTGGTTTGTTTGGCTAAGCCATAAGGAATGATAAAATCTGCATCCCGCATGGCTTCCCCCAATTCCTCTAAAGATATTTCAGCGATCAGCTTATCACCTTCTTCGTCGACGCAGTTGTCCGGAGCAGGAGCACCACACGAATAGACCTTGCCCTCCATATCTTTTACCCACGCTATATTTTCACTCATGTAGGTGGAAAAAGGGGGGAATTCCCCTTTCATAATAACAGGAAAGGCGTAATGATTTTCCACCGCTAATCCAAGGCCTGAACGAATACCATCGTTATACATACGATTTGCGATTAGAATATATACTTTTAATGAATCCATTTCACCATACTCCTTATAATACAATGTACTTGCCGCACTCGTCCAGCAGAGCGCCATGGAAAGCCTGAGTTCGCATTTGTTTGGCAGACAGTCCAGCGGGAATATCTGCAACAGAATCATACCCTTCACAAGTATAACTATCGGCACAGATAGCAATATTGTCCTCACCGCAATTTTCAGCTAACGCTTTAAAGCGAGGGTCTTTGGTGAGATGAATGGACTTGAAGGTGAAAAAAATCATTGGTTTTTTGCCCGCTTTTTCGGCTGCATTGGCAATTCCCACGACATGGCGCATATTCTGCGGTGAAGTTACAAAAATAGCGATCTTATTTGGATCAGAAGACATGGGCTTTATCCCCCTTGAGGAAAAAGATTCATAAAAGAAAAAATCAACCTTTTTTAACGAAAAAGCTCATAAAACCAGGTTGCTCTTTTTCCCCTAAATATTCATGCCCTCCGCGAGCACACCAGCCAGGGATATCATTCCGGGAACCTGGATCTGTTCCGTCAATCCTGAGAATTTCTCCTGATTTCAGTTTACCGATCTCTTTTTTTGTCCGCAGGAGAGGCATTGGGCAACTTAATCCTTTGGCGTCAAGAGTAGCGGTTATTTCCAATCCTTCCGGGGCAACCTTGATATCACTCATTTTTTTTCTCCTATAAAAAATAAAATATAAAAGGTATAAAAAATTTTATACCACAAAAATAAACGCCTATATGATTATAGCTTAAATAATTTGAATAACAAATTAATCTTTTAATTTTATGGGCAACAAATGATTTTGTCCGGTTTTATGGCAAACACAGTTCCCGGTTTTGCCCCTTTGTCATTGATGTCTGCTACCCCGTCTTGTTCATGGTGATGGTTGTCTCATTGTGATATCTCCTGGCGCATACGCCAGTCAAGGGCGCCATACTCTCAGATCGGTTTCATCGACCACCGAGCCTGCCACCATACAGCTCAGTACAACGAAAGCGTTAAAATCTCCGGAAATTTGTCGGAGCCTCTTCTCGGAGCCACTCACCGGGAACCCGCAGTAAAGGCGAGCCGGACAGATCGTGCGCGAGACCAAAGGATTGTTCCCTTGCATCCAACAATTCCCATGCTGTTTCCTTGACAAAGAAATCAGCTGAAGGTAGTCTTGGGGTAAGATAAAAAAACGAATGTGTGGTTCTTCATTCTATCTTATTCAATTTTTTCAATCTAATGGGGGAAAACGATGAACAAAACCGTAATTTATGCTGCTGCCTTTGCTCTGGCACTGGGTCTGGGATTGACCGCCAATGGTATTGCCGCCGACAAAGGCCCCGCCGAACTCACCCTGCAGGCTACCATTGATGCCGCCGCCAAGGCAAAACCAGCCACCTTCAATCACGCAAAGCATCAGGAAAAATTTGCCTGTGGCGATTGCCATCATTCCAAAGATGCTGCCGGCAAAAAAGTTCCGTATGTCGATGGCCAGAAGATTCAAAAATGCGAAACCTGCCATAACAAAGCGGCCGGAATGACAAACGAAAAACTCGCCACCTTCAAGGATGCCGCCCACGCCAATTGTAAGGGTTGTCATACGGCAAAAGCGCCAGAAGTCGATGCCAAAAAGTGTGGCGCATGCCATAAATAAAAAGTTTCCGCTTTCCCAAATAAAAGGCCGTCTTGAAAAAGGCGGCCTTTTATTTTGCGTAAAAATACCTGCTGTATAAAACCTGACAGCCAGGATTGCTAGG
>JACDZF010000204.1 GCA_013426795.1 Desulfocapsa sp.
GGGCATCCAGGACGGCACAGATCAATCGATCACCGGTGCAGTTCAGGGCCAGGGCGTCAAGGGTGGACACCCCCAGCAGGGGCTTGCCGGTGGCCATGGCCAGGCCCTTCACCGTTGCCATGCCGATCCTCAGTCCGGTGAAACTGCCCGGCCCCACACTGACAGCCAGGCCTTGCACCGCCTGCCAGGAGGTTGCGGTCTCCGCCAGCAGCCAGTCAATGGCCCCCAGAAGACGACGGGAATGGGTCACGCTGCTGGTTAACGACAGAGAGGCGATCACCTGTCCACCAGGCAGGGCACCGGCAGCCCCGCGAGTCAGAGCCACGGAGCTGCAACTGGTGGCGGTGTCAATGGCCAGGATCAGCGGCAGGTCCCGGTTCATTTGCTGAAGATACGAACCAGGTCGTTATAGAAGACGAAAAGCATGAGTGAGCCGAGCAGGGCCATGCCAATCTGCTGGGCAAAAATCTGAACCCGCTCGGATAAGGGTTTGCGCCGAACCGCCTCAACTCCCAGAAACATGAGATGACCACCATCAAGGACAGGTACGGGCAGAAGATTGAGAATCCCTAAATTAACACTGAGCAGTCCCATAAAAAATACCAGATGCACCCAGCCCGCCGCCATCTGCTTTCCGGCAAGCTGGGCAATAAGGATGGGGCCGCCAAGCTCGGACATGGGCACCACCCTCTGGACGAGCTTCACAAAACCCATCACGGTGAGTGAGATATACATCCAGGTTTGCTCAAATCCAGCCTCAATGGCCTTGAACAGCCCCACCCTTTCGTACACCAGGACTTCATCCCTGACCACCCCGATCATATAGCGTTTTTCCACCTCTTCCCCAAAGACATTTTTCACCCCGTCAATGGCTGGAACCACAACAACGCTGATCTGTTCATTCCCCCGTTTGATCCGCATGGTCAAAGATTGACCGCCACTTTCCTTGACCCTGTTGAGGACATCCAGCCACTGGGTCACCGGATGTCCGTTAATCTGCTCAATGGTATCCCTGGCCAAAAGCCCCGCCTCTGCCGCCGGGGATTTCTCGATTATCTGCCCAATGGTGGTTGTCTCCTGGGACGTGGGAACACCAATGGCAATAAAGAGCCCGCAAAACAGGACAAGGGCAAACAGCAGATTAAAGATGGGCCCGGCGAGAACGATAAGAAATCGCTGCCATACGGACTTGTGGGCAAAAGATCCCTTCCTGTCTTCCGCCGAGACGTCCTGCTCGTCTGGGTTTTCTCCACACATCTTCACATATCCGCCCAGGGGAAAGGCGCTGATCAGATACTCGGTGTCGCCATAGGTTCTCCCGAAGACTTTGGGGCCAAATCCCAGTGAAAACTTGAGGACCTTGACCTTGAACAGCTTGGCAAAAAGAAAATGACCCAACTCATGGACAAAAATAAGCAGGCCAAGGACAATAATAAAAGAAACCACAGTATTCATATCAGGTAAATTTCCTCCAGGAGCGTGAGAACCAATCGTAGTGATCAGATGAACGATTCAGATATGCATTCAGATGAAAGAAGGTCGAATGCATTATCTGCTAAGTTTTAAGCATTAATGAGAAATACAAAAGGAAATTATTGCTTCATTTTTAATAAAGGGAACCTCGATGAAGAAACCTGGACAACAGCTATCCCGGCGTCATGTAAATAAAATATTGAAGAGAAATCCCTGGAAAGACAGAGAAACCGGCAGCAGATGGGCGAGAAAACAGAGATCATTTCGTTCCGCTGGCTCCATCTAAGCCTTGGCCGCGATAATCCGTTCGGCCTCGGATCGGGCCATGGCATCGGCCGCCAGGATATCTTCCAGCGAATCTTCACTTCCTTCCTCCACCGTCTCCATCACCCGGGTCACCGTTACGACAATCCCGAGGAATGAAAGACGACCGGCAAGGAAGGCCTCCACCGCCACCTCATTGGCGGCATTCAAGACCGCGGGAACAACGCCCCCCCGACGCAAGGCCTCAAAGGCCAGGGCCAGGGCGGGAAAACGATGATAATCAGGTTCCAGAAATTGCAGGTTTGCGCATTGGGAGAGTTGCAGCGGCTTCAGGGCCAGAGGAAGCCGCTGGGGATAGGAAAGGGCGTAGGCAATGGGGATGCGCATATCGGGAATGCCAAGCTGGGCCACCACCGCCCCATCCTGGAACTCCACCAGGGAATGGACAATGGATTGCGGATGAATGACCACCTCAATGGAGTCCACCGGAACATCAAACAGCCATCTCGCCTCAATGACTTCCAGCCCTTTATTCATCAGAGTTGCCGAATCAATGGAGATCTTTCTGCCCATGCTCCAGTTGGGATGCGCCAGGGCCTGCTCACGAGTCACCAGATGGAGTTCTTCTGCCTTTTTCCCTAAAAACGGGCCACCGGAGGCAGTAAGAATAATCTTGGCCACATCTTCTTTGAGCCCGGCCTCCAATGCCTGAAAAATGGCACTATGTTCCGAGTCCACCGGCAACAGTTGAATCCCCTTGCGCCTGGCCGCCGCCATGACCAGCTTTCCGGCCATAACCAGGGTTTCCTTGTTGGCAAGGCCGATATCCTTCCCCGCCTCAATGGCCGCCATGGTCGGCAATAATCCCGCCGCGCCAACAATGGCAGAAACGGTCATGTCCGCGCCATCAAGGGCTGCCACTTCCATATTTCCCGGCGTTCCCCAGACGATCCTGGTATGAAAGGACTTTGGCAGCAGGGCTTTGAGTTGCATCGCGCAGGTTTCATCCAGCACCGAGATCCGCTCCGGCTCGAATTCCACGACCTGCCTGCTCAACAACTCAACATTTCTTCCGGCGGCAAGCCCGGCGATGGCATAGTGACCGGGAAACATCCTGATCACATCAAGCACCCCCCGGCCAATGGAGCCGGTGGAACCAAGGAGAGAAATCTTTTTCATGGGCACATCACCGATACATGCTGAACCCAGACCAAGAGATAATAGAGCACCGGAGCGGCAAAGAGGAGCGAGTCAATCCGATCGAGAACACCGCCGTGTCCTCTCAATATCGTCCCGGAATCCTTGGTTCCTGTGGCCCTCTTGATCATGGATTCAGTAAGATCGCCGATTATCCCCACTCCGGTGAGCAAAACCGCCGCAGGGACGAGAAAGAATATGCTGACCTGCACCTTGAGAAGGGCGGCCATCAAAAGCGCTCCGGCAACGCCAGCCACCAAACCGCCAAGCGCTCCTTCAATGGTTTTATTGGGGCTAACCAAAGGACAGAGTTTATGTTTGCCAAAACGCCGGCCACAGTAATAGGCTCCGGAATCCGACCCGGCCGTGATTGCCGTCAGAACCAGCAGCCAACGGCTTCCTTCCGGCAGTTGATGGAGCAGCAGGAGATAGGCGCCAAGAAAACCGACATAGGTCACGCCAAAGAAAGCACGGCCGAAGAACAGGAGTGAATCGTCAATGCGGTGATACGAATAGAGGATATAAAAGGTGAGCAGAAGAAGGGACAGAAACAGGCCGCCGGCAAGTCCCTGGGAGGAAAAAAGGCAGGCGCCTAAGGCAGGAAATAAAACGAGAATCTTCAGAAATACGTGGGAGGAGTCCTTTTCAGGAAAGGCCATTTTAAAATATTCATGGCCAGCAATGGCGATTACCGGGATGATAAGCAGCAGGAACAGCACAAACGAGCCATGAAGAAGAAGGAGCAACCAACATGATGCCAAGAAGAGACCTGGAATTAAACGATTCATAGTGTGCCTGAAGACACGAAATCAGAGGGCAGGACCAGTACTTTCATCCTGAGGTGCGCCGGGCAGCCGACGGAGCTGTTATTCATTTTTCAACTGACCGCTGAGCTTGCCGAAACGGCGCTCTCGCTGCTGATAATCGGCTATGGCATGGAGAAAGGCCTCCGCCCGGAAATCCGGCCACATAACGTCGGTAAAGTAAATTTCACTGTACGATGCCTGCCAAAGAAGAAAATTCGACAGCCGGGCCTCACCACCGGTACGAATCAAGAGATCCGGGTCAACCATTCCGGCGGTATCAAGATGGCCGCTGATCAACTCCTCGTCGATATCAGAAGTACTGAGTGTCCCACTCAAACAAGCCGATGCAATTTTTTTTATGACCCTGGTCAATTCACCCCGTGAGCCGTAACTTAACGCAAGATTGAGCTGAAGCTCAGTGTTTCCGGCTGTTTGAATCCTGGCATGATCCAGGACTTGACGAACTTCAAGGGGCAGTTGCTCCAACTCTCCAATACAGGTAAATCGAATATTATTCTGCAACATTCTGGAAAGTTCCGTCTGGACATAACTTTTCAGAATAGACATCAACCCATTCACCTCCGTTGCCGGACGCTTCCAGTTTTCTGATGAAAAGGCGTACAGAGTCAATATTTCAACGCCAATTTTACGGGCAGTCTCCACGACCTCCTGAACCGATTCAACGCCAACCTTATGGCCATAAAGTCGTGGTTGATGACGCCGTTGTGCCCATCGCCCATTTC
>JACDZF010000006.1 GCA_013426795.1 Desulfocapsa sp.
ACCGCTCTCACCATTGCCACCAACCGGGTGGTGGTCAAGCGCCCCAAAGGTGCTCCCCAGCTCCATGCCGGATGCCCTTCCCATACCATCGAGATGAAAAACAGCCGCTTTGATGTGTACCTCACCGGACTGTCCCGATAACAGGGCAAGAAGAAGCTCCTGCCAGTCCCTGCTTATTTATGATACTTCTCTCCGGCCCGGATGGTATGGGCCCGATACAGCTGCTCCAGAAGAAAAAGTCGGGTCATGTCATGGGTAAAGGTCATCTGCGACAGGGAGAGAAGAAGATCGGCCTTGTCCACCAGGGCCTTGGAATGACCAAAGGGGCCGCCAATAAGCAGGCTCACCTGCTTGATTCCCTGCTGTTCCCACTGACCGATCAACTCCGCCAGTCCCTCCGAGGTGAACTGGCGACCACGAAAATCCAGGGCAACCTTCAAGGCCCCGGCGGGGACATGGCTAAGGAGCAGGCGGCCATCCTCCTCCCTTTCCTGCTCTTCACTCCATGGGGCTTTTTTCCTGTGCTGGACCTGTTTCACCGACACCCGGGTATAATGCTGGAGGCGCCCGGTAAACTCCGTTATCCCCTCGCTCAAATAGCTGTCCTTGGTCTTTCCCAGCAGGAGAATCTCAAAAATCACGGCTGATCACTCTCCTGCCATGGACGAGTTCCTTGAAATTTCAGCACTGCACCGTTCCCTGGGCGTCGATGATGGACTGGAGAATCCGGCAGAACTCCTCGTAGGAGATCTGCTGATTGATTCCGGGGCATGACGCCTTGATCGTCTTGAAATTAGTGGCATCGGTGAGCAGCGACGGGTGCATGGGCCACTGCGCGCAACGCCAGGGCCGACCGGTATAGATGGTGCAGCCCTTGTCGAAGAAAATACAGTGTCCATCAACGACTTTCATCTGGACAATATTGCCGGTCACCCGCCAGTATTTTTTCCGGACCTCCTCTTCGCTCAGGCCCAGGGCCTCCACCATCCGCCGCTGATCCCCCTCGTCCAGGGAAACGGTGGTCTTGCCCATACAGCAATAGCCGCAGCGCACACATTCAAAAATCTGTTTCATCTCATCCATAGCACCTGCCTCTTTGCAAGAAAAATATTTCAGGCATTCCCCACCACATCATCATAGGTGGAAATATCAATTCCATAGAGCATTGCCGCCCGCTGCCATTTATCGGAATCGGGGACATCAAAGATAATGGCGTCATCACCGGGAACCACCAGCCACCCCTCGGCAATAAGCTCCAATTCCAGCTGGCCCGGCCTCCATCCCGCGTATCCCAGAAGGAAGAGATACTTTTCCGGACCCTGACTCCGGGCAATATCCTCAAGAACCTTGGCGTCACGGCTTAAAGAAATGGTCGGAGTGATCGAAAGCTGCTGGTCTGCCTGATATTCTGAACTGAACAGGATACAGGCGGTGGTGGGCTCCACCGGCCCGCCATTATAGACCGGGGGAAAAAATTTCTCGGGCACGGTAAGATTGGCTCCCCGAAAGATATCTTCCATGCTCAGAAAATAATTGGGGCGATTGATGACAAGGGCCATCGCTCCTTCATGGCCATGGGCACAGATATAGAGCACCTGCTCACTGAAACGGGGATCAGGCATGCGGGGTGTTGAGATCAGAAACGAACCGGTAAGGGTGTCAATTATGGCGTTATTCTCTGGATTCATATCTGTTCAATTCATTCCATCCGATGTATTATAAAGAAGTTCTGTGTATCCGAATAAATGTTTTGAATCCTATCAGAGTTGGCATCTTTTCGTCAAGAACTACCATTGGCCAACATCTGTAAGAGCAATGGAAGCCATTCTGCTCCATTGATTCGGGATCAAAAACTCCAAGCAAAAGTGAGAGAAACTCCATGAATGAACATCGCGACAGGATACTCAATGCCACGCACCATGACCCTTTTCAGTTTCTGGGCGTGCATTTCACCGGAGATCAGGAACAGATGGTGGTGATTCGCACCTTTCAGCCCCACGCGGCCTCCGTTACCCTGGTGACCGCCTCCTTCTCCCTTCCCATGATCAAGAGCTGTGATGAGGGTCTGTTCGAGCTGGAGATGGATCGGGCCGCCTTTCCCGACATCGACCTTGATCCATACAACTATCAGTTCCAGATCACCTATTTTGACGGAAGCATCCACACCCTCAATGACCCCTACCGATTTCTGCCGGCCCTCGATGAGCAGGATCGCTATCTTTTTAATTTTGGCACCCATTACCAGCTCTACGACCACATGGGGGCCCATCTGACCCAGCGATCCGGCATCAAGGGCACCATTTTTCGGGTCTGGGCCCCGGCGGCCACGCGAGTCTCGGTACTGGGTAATTTTAACGGCTGGGACGGTCGGGTTCATCCCATGCGCTGCCTGGGAGATTCGGGGATATGGGAACTTTTCCTGCCCGGAATCGGCGAGAATGAACTCTATAAATTCGAGATTCGCACCCAGCATGGCGAGATTCTTCAAAAAAACGACCCCTTCCAGTTCTATGGCGAGCTCCGCCCCAGAACCGCCTCCATCATCCGCCCCCTGGATCACTACTCCTGGCAGGACAAGCAATGGCAGCAGAGCCGAATCGCCCCCCCCCCATACGAACAGCCCATGGCCATCTACGAGGCCCATCCCGGCTCCTGGCAGCGGGACCCGGCTGACCCCGATCGCTTTCTCACCTTTCGCGAACTGGCCGACAAGCTGATTCCCTATGTCCAGAAACTGGGGTTCACCCACATCGAACTGATGCCGGTGATGGAGCACCCGCTGGACGAATCCTGGGGCTACCAGGTCACCGGCCCCTTCAGCATGACCAGCCGCTACGGGATTCCAGAGGATTTCATGTACTTTGTTGATCAGTGCCACCAGAACGGCATCGGCGTGATCCTCGACTGGGTGCCGGCCCATTTTCCCAAGGATGCCCACAGTCTGGCCCGTTTTGACGGAACCGCCCTGTTTGAACACGAAGACCCGCGAAAGGGGGAACATCAGGAATGGGGGACCTATATCTACAACTATGGCCGCCGCGAGGTCAGCAACTACCTCATCGCCAACGCCCTCTTCTGGCTGGACAAATACCATATTGACGGGCTCCGGGTGGATGCCGTGGCCTCCATGCTCTATCTCGATTATGCGCGCAAGGATGGAGAATGGGTTCCCAACGCCTATGGCGGCCGGGAGAATCTGGAGGCCATTGAATTTATCCGCCATCTCAACTCCATCATCTATGAGCGTCATCCCGGCACCCTTATGATCGCCGAGGAGTCCACCAGTTTTTACGGGGTCTCCAAGCCTGCCAGTATCGGGGGTTTGGGTTTTGGCTTCAAGTGGAATATGGGCTGGATGAATGATATCCTCACCTACTTCGGCAAGGACCCCCTGTACCGTCGCTATTATCATAACAACCTCACCTTCTCCATCATGTACGCCTTTTCCGAGAATTTCATCCTCCCCCTCTCCCACGACGAAGTGGTGCACGGCAAACGATCCCTGCTGGACAAGATGCCGGGTGATCTGTGGCAGAAATTCGCCAATCTGCGCCTGCTTCTGCTCACCATGTGGATGCATCCGGGGAAAAAGCTGCTCTTTATGGGCAATGAATTCGGACAATGGACGGAATGGTACTGCAAACAGAGCCTGGACTTTCATCTCCTCGATGAAGATCCCCTCCATGCCCAGATGCTGATCTTTGTCGAGGAGCTGAATCGGCTCTACCGGGCCAACCCCTGCCTGTGGCAGCTGGATTTCAGCCCGGAAGGCTTTCAATGGCTGGACCTTGAAGATCGGCAGAATTCAATTATCTCTTACGTCCGATACGGCAAAGACCGCTCCGACCATCTGGTCTGCCTGTTCAACTATACCCCCCAGACCCATTATGACTCCAAGCTGGGACTGCCCACCGGCAGCAGCTATGAGCAGGTCTTCTGCTCGGATGCGCGGCAATACGGGGGCAGCAACGCCGTCAATATCATCCAGTATGAGGCCATGGCAGAACCCTACGCCCAGGCCCCATTTCACACCAAGATTACCGTGCCGCCTCTGGCCGGCATTATTCTACGACCTGTCCCCAGACCATAGGAGATATCATGACAACCCCAACCCAGCGACCCGGTGAGAGACTGAGAAATGCCATCTGCACTTTTTCCGAACTCCTCCAGCAGTATCCTGAAAAAAGCCGGGCCTCCCTCCTGCGCCAGGTGGAGATTCAGTTTGACCTTTCGCCCAAGGAATGTCATTTTTTAAATACCCACTTAACGGATTGTCAGGATCAGGGAAACCCCATCTGAGCACCATCATCTCGGCTCCACCACGAATTCATGAATTTTTTCCTGTATAAAACGCACTGCCCGGAGAAGAGAAGGGAATGGACGCATACCAGCAGCTGATCGCCACCATCACCCTGACCATGGGAACTGCCTGGGCTGCGGGGATCAATCTCTATGCGACCATCGCGGTCCTTGGCTATCTGGGGGTCACCGGCAATATTGTTCTTCCCGAACAACTCCAGATCCTGCAAAACCCCATGGTGATCGGCGCCGCCGCTCTGATGTACGCGGTGGAATTTTTTGCCGACAAGACCCCGGGGGTGGATACCGGCTGGGACACCATCCATACCTTTATCCGGATTCCAGCCGGAGTCATGCTGGCCGCCCGGGCAGTGGGCGAGGTCAATCCAGCCGTGCTGGTTGTGGCCGGCATCCTGGGCGGTACCATTGCCGCCACCAGCCATTCCATCAAGGCCGGCTCCAGGATCCTGATCAATACCTCACCGGAACCCTTCAGCAACTGGACCGCGTCGCTGCTTGAAGATGTGGCTGTTTTCGTCGGACTCTGGGCGGCACTCCATCATCCGCTGACCTTTCTCGTTCTTTTCGGCCTCTTTATCCTGTTTGCCATCTGGCTGCTGCCACAGATCTGGCAGGGGATCACGACGCTTTTCCACTCCATCAGAACATTCTTCAGCGGCGATGCCACTCCTCCCATCCCACCCTCCGCCCCACAGGGCTGATCCTTTTTTTCTTCCATTCAATTCGCGCCGGCCCATACCACTTGTCCTCAAAGTCATGAATATTATTCTCTTAGAAAGACCGGAAGTCCAGATCGACACCGTCACCCTCACCGACCGCCGGGCCACTCATCTGGTCAAGGTCCTCGGGGTACGCCCCGGCGATACGGTTCGTATCGGTATTCTTGATGGCCCCCAGGGAATGGGAACGGTGACTGAAATCAGCAAACGCTCTCCCTTTCAGGTGAGGTTAACGGTGCAGTTTGCTGCCGAAAGAGATGCGTGTCCAGAAGACCAGCCTTTTATTGATCTGCTCCTGGCCCTCCCCCGTCCCATCATGCTCCGGCGCATCTTCAGCCAGGCGGCAGCCCTGGGCGTGGGAAATATCTTTATCACCCATGCCCAGCGGGTGGAAAAGAGTTTCTGGAACGCCAGTCTGCTCAACGAAGAGGAATATCGGCCCCATCTGCTCCAGGGGCTCGAGCAGGCCATCGATACACGGGTTCCGAAGGTCCATATCCATGGGCGCTTCAAGCCCTTTATCGAGGATATTCTTCCCGATAAAATCGCGAATTACAGCCATCTCCTCATTGCCCATCCCGACAGCAGCTCCCCCCTTAGGGATGTCATCGTCGATGTCCCTGGGAATATCCTGGTGGCCATTGGCCCGGAAGGGGGGTGGATTGATTACGAGTTGGATCGATTCGCGGAATGCGGCTTTACCGCCTTTTCACTGGGAAAGCGGATCTTGAAGGTGGATACGGCGGTGGTTACCATCCATGCCCGCCTCTCTGAACGCAGGGATCTGCTGAGATTGGATCCGGGAAATCAGTAACAAGAGAAATCCCCATTCCTGTTATTCAAAGCATCCCGACCTCCGGCATTGCGCCCATGACGTGGGTCAGAGAAAAGATCAGGCTGGAACTGGCCACCATTCATTCCAGTTTTGCAAAATGGAGCGCGCGCTTGGGAGACCAGCAAAGTGCCCCCCGAAGCAGCCAGCGATCAAAAGGGAAATGATCCTGTTGACGATGCTCTTGTTGACTGATATGCCGCAGAAACAGTGATGATTTTTTTAAAAAAACTGTTTCACTTTAGTGCCTTACAGATTATTTTCTTGTTTTTTTTGCAAGAATAGAATCTGCGAAAGGCTCGTATCCCGTTTATCGGGGTTAGACCAATATGAATCGGACACTCTATTTCAGTGGAATATCACTTTCAATTAAGGAATAATAACGAGGCATCTCGACCTTGCGCAAAGAAATTTCACAGAAGAGCAACCATCAACCAGGAGCTATGATGCCCGAACCGCACTTGGAAAAGCTTCCAGGCTACCGTCCCTTTCCCGGACCGGTGGTGACAGTCATTATGGATGGGGTGGGGATCGGCCCCGAGACGGAAAGCAACGGGGTCTTTATGGCCTACACCCCCGTCCTTGATGAGTTGATGAAAGGCAGGCTGACCACCAGACTGAAGGCCCATGGCACCGCCGTGGGACTGCCCTCCGATGATGATATGGGGAACTCTGAGGTGGGACACAATGCCCTGGGCGCCGGGCGCGTCTTTGCGCAAGGGGCTAAACTGGTCAATGAGGCCCTGAAAAACGGCACGGCCTTTACCAGCAAGGCCTGGCAGGAGGTGCTCCGTCGCGCGTCCACCGGCGGCACCCTGCACCTCATCGGCCTGATCTCGGATGGCAACGTGCACAGCCATACCGATCACCTCTACGCCCTGCTCGCCCGATGTGTGTGTGACAAAATTCGCAGGGTCAGGGTGCACGGCCTCCTCGACGGGCGGGACGTGGCCCCGAAAAGCGCGCTCCAATATTTTGCCCCCCTGGAACAAAGGTTACGGGAACTGTCGGTGGATGGCCGGGATTATTGTATGGCCTCCGGCGGTGGTCGGATGATCACCACCATGGATCGCTATGGTGCCGACTGGTCCGTTGTTGAACGGGGCTGGAAGGCCCATGTTCTGGGAATAGGCAGGCCGTTTCCCTCGGCCTGTGAAGCCATTCGTACCTACTACATTGAAGATCCGGCCATGACTGATCAGTATATGGAGAGTTTTGTCGTGACTAGAAACGATAAGCCGGTGGGAGTGATGGAGGATGGTGACGCGGTTATCCTTTGGAACTTCCGCGGAGATCGGGCCATTGAAATCTCACGCGCCTTTGATGAAGGGGAATCTTCGGCCTTTCCCTACTTCGACCGACAACGCATTCCAGATCTTTTTTACGCCGGGATTATGCAGTACGACGGCGACGCCCTGATCCCCGCCCATTATCTGGTGGAACCACCAGCCATTGACCGCCCTTTAAGCGAATACCTCTGTGCCGAGGGCGTCAGCTCCTACGCCATCTCCGAAACCCAGAAGTTCGGCCATGTGACCTATTTCTGGAATGGAAACCGCTCCGGCTATATTGATGAAAAACTGGAGACCTATGTGGAAATCCCCTCGGACAGGGTTACCTTTGACCTGCGGCCCTGGATGCAGGCGGCACAAATCACCGATCAGGTCATCGCCGCCATTGAAAGCGGCAGGTATAAATTTATCCGCCTCAATCTCGCCAACGGCGATATGGTTGGCCATACCGGGGTGGTCATCTCGGTACGCATCGCCGTTGAGACCGTCGATTTATGCCTCAAAAGAATTCTCACTGCCCTCCAAAAAGCGAACGGCATTGCCCTGATTACCGCCGATCATGGCAACGCGGATTGCATGTGGACTGAAAAAAACGGCGAGCGGACGGCCATGGTGGCACACACCAGAAACCCCGTTCCCCTGATCATCCATGACTTTAACGGCAACAATGACTTTCAGCTTGCCCATCTCGCCCAGCCGGGACTGTCCAATGTGGCGGCAACGCTCTGTAATCTCCTTGGATTCATGGCGCCGCAGGAGTATGACCAGTCCCTGTTACTCCCCTTGGGCGAAGCACGATCCGATGGATAATGGTACTCTCCCCATTATGGTTCACTGTTGAAGCCTGGACCACGGGAATGATAGTGCCTTTCAGACGGTTTTGTGTTGTTTTCCAGGAGAACCATCTTCGCAAGACACCTGTTCCGTTCGTGAGGGATTAGAAAATGATTAAATTTCTCAAATCCCGACGGACCATTTATTTTTTTCTGGTTTTTCAGGTTTCTATTTGATATAAAAATATCGAGTATTCACCGTGTAGTGTTTCAGCTAGTCAGTGATACAGCCATATTGAAAGAAGATTTAATATGTGCCTTATTTGTTGTTAGTTTAAATTACTGCACAGATTCATGGTAATTTGATTAAAAATCAGGAGCGAAAAGGCATTATGTTAGAAGGCACAGTCAAGTGGTTCAATGAGTCCAAGGGATTTGGTTTTATCGAGCAGGATGGCGGGAAGGATGTTTTTGTCCACTACTCCGCGATTGCCTCAGAAGGCTTCAAGACCTTGAATGAAGGCGACAGGGTTCAGTTTGAGATTACAGAAGGCCCCAAGGGACCTGCTGCCGCCAACGTCAAAAAGATCTAACCCCGATGAACGGGATACGAGCCTATTGCAGATTCTATTCTTGCAAAAAACAAGAATAGAACCTGTAAGGCACTAAAAATCGCGTTCGCAAGTCCTTAAGGTCTGCCTGATACCTTTCAGGCAGACCTTTTTTTTGGAACAAGCTGGAGGTTCCCCTTTCCACCCCCCTCCTTTACTGCCCGGAGATCCCCCTCCTTCCCCTTCCTGTTTTTTCGTGTTGATCCCCTCTCTTCTTGCCTCATCAAAGCCGATAAGGGTATAATGATGATTGCCCTCCCCTTGAAGATCAGGCAAACTGCCATCATCCAGTCATCAGTCATCGTGGCCACTTGCCCGGCAGCGTTGCGATTCTAAAGACACTTCGGGATACCCAGGTTCGTGAGGGCCCCATTCCAGTGGAGTTCACCATGCAGGATCTGACCAAAGCGCAAAAGGCCCGCCTTGCCATTCGTACCTTTCAAACCCTGGCCGATGCCCTGACATTACGGGGGAATTACCGACCTTCGGGCAAGTCCGGTGAAAAGCTTGCGGAATCATTGAAACTGTTTTCCCCTGAAATCTACGGCTCGATGGTGGATTCCCGGATTATGGAACTCCAGGGCCTTGAATATGTCATTGACCGTATGCCCCGGGGCATTGAAAAATGCAACCGCATTATCCTGACCGGCAATGAGGATTTCCACAACACCACCTTTGAACAGGTCATCCCGCTGAAACGGAGGCGACTCTCCTATGTGGTTTCGGAAAATGAGATCTGTTTTGTCATTACCAAAGGATTAACCGAGGTTTATGATATCCTCACCCACATCACCTTCCTCAGTATTGAATCCCAGAAGATTCAGGAACAGGTGTGTGACAAGGAAGGAAATACCTCTTCCGAATGGCACGATCTTGGAAAGGCCGCGCGCGGAGAGCTGGTTCTTGAGGGCGCGGTGCTGGATCAGGCCATCTGGAACCTTTCCATTCTCCTGGGACGAACCTACCGGGAGACACGGGAAACCTATGAGAGCATGATGCGAACACATCATGGCCAACGATACAATAATGGTCTGTTTTCAATTATCTACAGTATGGGGGAGCGGATAATCAGGGAGATCAGATCCCCCGATGAGCAACTGACCATCTATTTCACCCCGTCACTCCAGGAGATGATTGCCCATCATAAATATGCCTCAAAATGGGCCGAGGCGGTGAAGCTGCATCTGGTCCAGCACGGCTTTCAGGAACGGCCCCTCCATATTATCAGCGCCAACATGCATTCGGTGAAGAACATCCTCTATGGTGCCGGAGCCTTACAGGTGACCGGGGGAGTTGTCCCCACCAGTCTCTATGACATGATCCCCACCTTAAAAGACAGGGAGGAGGAGGTGCAGGCCTTTGCCGGGCAGCATGGCTTCACCTTTCTCCCGGACGGCTCCGGTTCCAATATTGATGTCATGGTCATTGACGCGGCAGCCATCGACCACAGCTCCCTCCACCCTGCCCTGAATATCGATGAGGGGTACATCACCACCACAAAACCGGTGATCGTGGTCATGGACTATGCCTTCGGGACCCAGGCCTTTGAGGTCATGGATGAACTGCTGCGACCTGATCGTATCGGGGAGAAACTCCTCACCTTCAATATCTCCTCCATCTCCATCATGGGCAAGGCGGGAATTCTTCCAGGAAAAAAAGGCGACATTATGCTGGCCACGGCCCACGTCATGGAAGGAACGGCCCATAACTACATTGTGGCCAATGACCTGCGAGCCGCTGATTTTGGTGACAACGTCAATGTCTATGCGGGGCCGATGGTCACAGTGCTCGGCACCTCCCTCCAGAATCGGGACGTGCTGGAGCGTTTCTACAGCTCCAGCTGGAAGGCTGTGGGCCTGGAAATGGAGGGCGGACATTATCAGCAAGCCATCAATGCGGCAGTGATTCAGGGCCATATCTCCTCCCAGGTCCGCATCCGCTATGCCTACTATGCCTCGGATAATCCCCTGCATGGCGGGCAAACCCTGGCCGCCGGCTCCATGGGGGTGGAAGGTATCGCCCCGACCTATCTGATCACCAAGGTTCTCATTCATAAAATTCTCAATCCGCCCAAGGATCGACGATGCGACTGATCAAAAATCAGCGTCTGGCACTGGTCTCTCCCTGGGTTCTGGCGGCTGCCTGTGCCCTGCTGTCCTTGATTATTACCGTTTTTGCCATCAATAATTACCGGCGCGAAAAAATCCTGATGACCGATGTGCTGCTGGAAAGGGGAGCAACCCTGATCCGCTTCGTCACCTCCGGTGCCAGGGCCTCATTCCTTGACGCCGCCCGCCGGGGACTGAAACCATCGGGGCAATTGTCTGACCATGTCCAGGAGATCCTTGAACGGGCCGCTGAACAGCCAGGTGTTCATTTTCTCGCCCTTGTCGATCAGTCCGGGAAAATTCTTGCAAGCTCTGACACAAAGGCGCTGGACTCCACGGTGGATCCTGAAACGTCCATCTTCATCGACTCCATCAGTGGAGAAATTCACGATCTGGGGAGGTTTCGCTATCGCATCGGCGGTCATGATCAGGTGTCGGCGTTCCAGGTGGCGGCCCTTTTTGTGCCCATCGGCAAACGACAATTGAACCAGCAGGCACCATCTTTCAGAGGAAATTTTCCCGGCCCGGAGGGTATCGGGCGAATGATGATGCGTCAGCATCATCCTCCTCCGCCGGAGTGGAATGAGGAGCTGGAGCGGATAAGTCAGCAGAAATATATCCTCCTGGTGGAGCTTGATATGTCTGAATTTAAGAGGGCCGTCAGGCAGCAACTCCTCCAGATCGTCATCCTTTCCGTTGTTCTTCTGCTGGTTGGGGTGGGGGGCTGGCTGTCGCTCCTGACCCTTGAGGGCTTGAAAGGATCGCAGAGCAGGCTGGAGCGGATCAAGGCGTTTCGCGACACCCTCATCTCCTCATTGCCGGTGGGGTTAATCGTCACCGACAGCCAGGGGCTGATCATTCTCTGCAATCAGTTTGCCGAAAGGATGACTTCCGTGGTTGAAAAGGATGCGGTGGGGCTGCCCCCCGAAGAGGTGCTGGCGCCGGAACTGGCCCAGGCCCTTTCCGGTACAGCCATGACGCCGGAAGGTTCGCGCCGGGAAATTATTCTACCCGACCACAATGGTGGGCTTCGAACCCTGCAACTGCAGAGCATGAGCGTGGTGGACAGCGAAGGGGCCCCATCCGGCTCCATGCTGCTGATCCAGGATTTGAGCCAGTTGAAGTCATTGGAAGAAGAGCTGCGACGCAGTGAACGCATGGCTGCCCTGGGGAAAATGGCTGCCGGGGTTGCCCATGAGTTGAGAAATCCATTGAGTTCCATCAAGGGGCTGGCCATTCTCCTTCGATCAAAATTCCAGGAAAAAAGTGACGACCAGCTCACCGCTGACATCCTGGTGCAAGAGGTGGAGCGCCTGAATCGCAGTATCAGTGAACTCCTGGATTATACCCGTCCGCAGAAGCTGGTCCTCGGAAATGTCCATCCGGTGGAGGTGGTGCGCAAGGCCATGTCGCTGGTTCGCATGGATGCCGAATCCATGGGGGTCATCATGGAACTCCATGGAGAGGAGCATATCCCGGTCATCCAGGCCGATCAGGACAAATTGAATCAGGTCTTTCTCAATCTCCTGTTAAATTCCATCCAGGCCATGGAAGATGGAGGCAGACTGGACATTTATGTGGCCGACGATGGCAGAAATATCACCTTGAAAGTGAAGGACACGGGATGCGGCGTCGCCAAAGAAAATCTGTCCCGCGTCTTTGACCCTTATTTTACCACCAAGCCCGATGGCACCGGGCTGGGGCTCGCCATGTCGGTGAAGATTATCGAGGAGCATGGCGGCACGATCAGCTTCCAGAGCGATTGTGACAGTGGAACCACCGTTACCGTCATCCTCCCTGTTCTCGGGTCCGGCCATGTCTGAGATAAAAAATCCTCTGGAGCTCTACAAATTTCTGCCCAAGACCAACTGCGGCCAGTGTGGTGTTCCATCATGCATGGCCTTTTCCGCCAGGATACTTCAGGGCCTGCTCTCCATCAGTGCCTGTCCCCATCTGGATAAGGAGGCCGTTGAGCTCATAAGCTGGCGAATTGTCCGGCGAAAAAACCCGGACGATGAATACGACGTGGTCATCAAACAGCTCCAGAATGAGGTTCAGCATCTTGATTTCTCCAGGGTTGCCCCCCGCATAGGGGCCACAGTGAAGGGCGACCAACTGGCAATCAACTGTCTGGGAAAAGATTTTTTCATCTCCCAATCCGGTGAGATGACCTCCACCTGCCATATCAACCACTGGCTCCATGTCCCCATGCTCCACTACATCATTGAATGTGAAGGCCTCACCCCGGCCAACGACTGGATCCCCTTTCATGAGCTGTCAAATGCCGGACAGTGGAGTCAGTATTTCAGCCATCGCTGTGAACAGGCCCTGCGCCAGCTGGCCGACGCTCATCGGGAATTAATCTTTGAGATCCTTTCCCTCTTCGGAGCCCGGCCCATAAAGACCACAGGCGACGCGGATTATTCCCTGCTCATCATGCCCCTGCCCAAGGTGCCCTTTCTTATCCATTACTGGCAGGAGGAGGACGGATTTCCCTCGCAACTCAACATCCTGCTGGACCGTTCTGCCAACCGCAATATCAACGCCCACTCCATCAATCTGCTGGCCCGCGGCATTGTCGAAATGTTTCGTCAACTGGTCGTTTCCCACAGCAAAGATGGAAAACTTTTTTAGTGCTCATTTCTCCTTGAGCCGTTACAACTGAAAACATGTCGTGGTGAGCCTTTTTTTGCTCGACCCTTCATCCAGAAGAAATCAGGCCCAATTTCTTTTACCAGCTGAACTGTTCCCCAATGTCCTAAATCTACGATGATAACCCTTTATAAACTGGTCGATACACATCTTGTCGCAACCCAGGTTGCATGCGGCGAGCCCATGCCCATGGATGCTCTCTGGGTTGATCTGCTCAATCCCACCGCGGAAGAAAAATCACTGGTCAGCAGGGCCTACAGTCAGCTTCTGCCCTCTGCAGAAGATGTCCAGGAAATTGAGGCCAGCTCCAGATTCTTTGTGGATGAACAGGGGCTGCATATTCGATCCTATTTCCTCTTCCAGGCTCCCGACCACTTTGAGAATGCCACCATGGCATTTATCCTGAACCAGGGCCGGCTCTTTACCATACGCCACGAAAAACTTGAATCCATTCATGTGTTCAAGCAGAGAGCGGCCACCGGGGCAATCAAGATCAAGGATAATTTTGACCTGATATTTGCCCTCTTTGAGGTCAAGGTGGATCGGCTGGCCGACAGACTTGAGCTTCTCCAGAGCGAAATCGACAATATCAGCCGGGATGTCTATGACGGCGACAACCGGAATCTGGAGCAGATAGTCTTACGACTGGGCGCGCTTCAGGATACCAACGACAAAATCCGACTGGGAATGCACGATATGCAGCGGCTGTTTTCGTTTTTCAAACGAAGTGGCTACGACCTGAAGAAAAATCTGCCCATTCTCCAAAGTCTCATTGAAGACATTGACTCCCTTGTTCAATACTCAACCTTTCTGTTTGATAAAAGTGACTCCTTACTCAATGTAACCATTGGACTAATCAGCAGTGAACAGAATAAAATCATCCGCATCTTTTCCATTATCTCGGTGGTCTTTATGCCGCCAACCCTGGTGGCCAGCCTCTATGGGATGAATTTTGAGGTCATGCCGGAACTGCACTGGCCGTATGGTTACTTTTTTGCCCTCGCACTGATGCTGGTGTCTGCCATAGTGCCGTATCTGCTCTTCAAACTCAAAGGCTGGCTCTAATTCACGACCCCTTCCGCATATCCAGTGCAAAGCCACTTTCTTTATGGTATAATCATTTCCTGATAAATTTTATCAATTCATTTCAGCAAGTTGTCTTGCATGGAGGCCCATCTGTGTCCCGACCGATTCTCCCTCTTTTCCTTCTCTGTGGTCTTCTCTTTGCCGCCTGCGCGCCTGTTACCCAAAACCAGATGGCAGCTCGGGGAAATGCTCCCCTCACCGCCAGGCAGATTTTTGATATGGTCTCTGGAAACAGCCTGTACCTGGAAGCCGTTGATTTTAACACGCACATCTATTTTCAGCCGGACGGCACCATCGCAGCCCGCGGAGAATCCCTCACCGCCGACGACACAGACAAGGGTGGATGGGACATCAACGGCGCCAACCAGCTCTGCCTGAAGTTCAAGGTCTGGTATTACGGGGAGATGAAATGCTACTCTGTATATCCCGGTGCCGGTACAAATACCTACGCCCTCTTCAATGACAGGGGAGTCTTTGCCTACAGCGCCAAACTCTCCAGCGGGGATTCCGCGCACCTCTACAAATCGCCTGAGCCGACCAGGAAGACGACCTATCTGCGAGAATCCCTGGCCGCCGGGAAAGCCTCAGGCCAGCCTTCGGCCGGTACCGATTCACAACCGGCGGCAGAGCCTGCCGCCAAGGCCACCTATCTCCGGCAATCCATGACCGCCGACAAATCCGCTGGTATCCAGCCGCAAGTATCCAGCCCCGCCGAATCAATGCCCATAGCTTCTCCCGGTGCCTCCGATGACGAGATTGAATACACCGTGAAATCCATAGCCAAGGATTGCCCGGGCTGCAATCTGGGAAGAAGTGACCTCCGCCAGGCCGACCTCGTCGGCGCTAATCTGGCGGGGGCTGACTTACAGGGTGCCGACCTGAGCCGGGCCAATCTGCGCCGGGCCAATCTCGAGGGCGCCAATCTTCGGGGGGCATCTCTGGTCAACGCCAATCTTCCAGGGGTCAATCTCAAAAAAGCAAACCTCACCAATGCGGATTTCACCGGCGCCAACCTGACCCAGGCTGATTTCACCGGTGCCAGAACCGACAGCATGAATCTCACCAATGCCCATACCGAGGGCGCGAAAGGTCTGAAAGAGAGATAGGCATAAATTTACGAATTGCTGAAATCGGTCACTCCCCATGTATCATCCGTCACTGGTCGCAGGTCAGGAGTCGTGCTTCCATAAGCCACCTGGCATCACCTTCTAACTCGTCACTACTCCTTCGTACTCCACTATGAGCGCCGGTTTTGTTCATCTGCACGTCCACACCCAGTACAGTCTCCTTGATGGTGCCATCAGAATTCCTGATCTTCTCGACAAGTGTCGCGAATATGGGATGAATAGTGTTGCTGTGACTGATCATGGAGCCATGTACGGGGCCCTGGATTTTTATGTGAAGGCCAAAAAGGCGGGCATCAAGCCGATCATCGGCTGTGAGTTCTACATAGCCCCGGGCCATCGCGGAGAACGGAAAAAAGGACACTTTCATCTTGTCCTGCTGGCCATGAATTTTACCGGCTATAAAAACCTGATGAAAATGGCAGGCATTGCCCAGTTCGAAGGCTTTTACCACAAGCCGCGCATTGACATGGAAACCCTGACCACCCATAACGAAGGCCTGATCGCCCTCACCGCCTGTCTCAAGGGCCAGATTCCCTGGCTTGTGGGTCAAAATGATCTGGCCGGGGCGAGGGAGAAGACCAGGGAATTTCTCGCCATTTTTGGCGACCGACTCTACTTTGAGCTCCAGGAAAACGGCATTGCCGAACAGGGCCCGGTGAATGACGGGATGAAAAAACTGGCCGCTGAGTTCGGAATCAAGACCGTTGCCACCAACGACTGTCACTACCTGCTGCAGGAGGATGCCCATGCCCATGAAGTACTCCTCTGTATCCAGACCAACAACACCCTGAACGACGCCCGCCGTTTCAAGTTTTCCTCCAACGAGTTCTATTTCAAGTCGCCCGAGGAGATGAAAAAAAGGTTTCACCATACCCCCGAGGCCATCGCCTCCACCGTGGAGATTGCCGAACGCTGTAATATTGAAATCGGTTTTGGCGAGTATCATTTCCCCATCTTCCCGGTACCCGATGGGGAAACCCTTGAATCGATGTTTGCCAAGTCCTGTCAGGCCGGTCTCAAGGAACGATTCGCGGCCATGCGCAGCTCCGGCACACTCACTCCGACCATGGAAGATCACTACAAAAAACGGCTGGCCCATGAGATTGAGGTGATTAACACCATGGGCTTCCCGGGATATTTTCTCATCGTCGCTGATTTTATCAACTGGGCGAAAAACCAGGGTATTCCGGTGGGCCCGGGGCGCGGATCCGGGGCGGGCAGCCTGGCTGCCTACTGCATGCGGATCACCAATATCGACCCCATTCCCTATGGTCTGCTCTTCGAGCGATTCCTTAATATCGAACGCAAGTCGATGCCTGATTTTGACGTTGATTTCTGTCAGGAGCGCCGCGGCGAAGTCATCGAGTATGTCCAGGAAAAGTATGGCGGCAAGTCCCATGTGGCCCAGATCCTGACCTACGGCACCATGAAGGCGCGGGCGGCCATCCGCGATGTGGGCCGGGCCATGGATCTTCCCTTGAACGAGGTGGACCGCATTGCCAAGCTGATTCCGGAAGAGCTGAAGATGACCATCAAAAAGGCCATTTCCGATGAGCCCCGTCTCCAGGATGCCGCCGATCGGGACCCCAGGATTGCCGAGCTGCTGAGTGTGGCCCAGGCCCTGGAGGGTCTGGCCCGGCACACCTCAACCCACGCGGCGGGAGTGGTGGTGGCCCCCGGCCCGATGGTGGATTTCCTCCCCACCTGCCGGGGAAAGGAGGGTGAGACCCTGACCCAGTATGACATGAAACATACCGAGATGACCGGGCTCATCAAGTTTGACTTTCTCGGCCTCAAGACCCTCACCGTCATCGACAAGGCGCTCAAGCATGTCAAGGCGGACATTGGCACCGATCTTGACATAGACACCATCCCCACGGATGATATCAAGACCTATGACTTGCTCTGCAAAGGCGATGCCCTGGGTGTGTTTCAGCTGGAAAGTTCCGGAATGCGGGATTTGCTGGTGAGGATGGCACCCCGCCAGTTCAGCGATCTCATTGCCCTTGTCGCCCTCTATCGTCCCGGCCCACTGGATTCGGGAATGGTCAATGATTTTGTTGATACCAAGCATGGCCGGGCCACGGCGAACTATCCCCTGCCCCAGATCAAGCCTGTCCTGGAAGAGACCTATGGCGTCATCGTCTATCAGGAACAGGTCATGCAGATCGCCCATATCCTGGCAGATTATTCCCTGGGTGATGCCGACAACCTGCGCCGGGCCATGGGCAAGAAGATCTCCGAGGTCATGGACAAGGAAAAGGTCAAATTTATGGCCGGGGCCATAAAGAACGGTATTCCGGCGGACAAGGCCGAGGCGGTCTTTGATCTGATGGCAAAATTTGCCGGCTATGGGTTCAACAAATCGCACTCGGCCGCCTATGCCCTGATCTGCTACCAGACCGCCTATCTCAAGGCCCACTATCCGGCCCAGTTCATGGCAGCCCTGCTCTCCTGCGACATGAACAACACCGACAAGATTGTTCTCTATATCAACGAATGCAGGGAGCACAAGCTTGAGGTGCTGCCGCCGGATATTAACGAATCGTTCTTTGATTTCAGCGTCAAGGATGACCGTATTCGTTTTGGCATGGCCGCTGTCAAGAATGTCGGAGAATCTGCCCTGGAGTCGATCATACAGGAGCGTGAGGAGTCGGGCCGCTACACCTCCCTGGAGAATTTCTGCAACCGCATCGATTCCCGGCGGGTCAACTCCCGGGTCATCGAGAGCCTGATCAAGGCCGGCGCCTTTGACTCCCTGGGCTGCAAGCGTTCCCAGCTTTTCGCCATCCTGCCCCAGGCGATGGAGCAGGCCAAGGCCGCCCAGCGGGATCGACTGAGTGGACAGATGTCGCTTTTTTCCCTCTCTCCCGTCACCGCCACCCAGGAGCTGAACGCCATCACCCTGCCCGACATTGCCGAATGGAGCGAGCTGGAGCGACTGGCCCATGAAAAGGAGACCGTGGGATTCTACATCACCGGTCACCCCCTCGATGAGGCCGTGCACGAGATCAGAACGGTCATTGACATCGAGATCGGAAAGCTCTCCGAATGGGGCGACGCCCAACCCGTGCGCGTTGGCGGACTTATCCGCACCTGCAAGCTGCTCAAGAGCAAAAAAGGCGACCCCATGGCCTTTATTACCGTGGAAGATATCCTCGATGCCGTGGAAGTGGTGGTCTTTCCTGAGGTCTATGCCCGTTCTCAGCATCTGCTCGCATCCACCGAACCGGTGATCGTACAGGGAACCGTTCAGAAGGATGAACGGGGTGCAAAAATCATCGCTGAAGCCATCGATCCCCTCGCTGAAGCCCTGGAAAAATATACCGAATCAATCAATGTCAAACTGGAAGCGGCAGTGCTTACCCGGCCTCGTCTGGAGGCGCTGAAGAAGATTTGCTATCAATTCCATGGCTCCTGCCCACTGCTGCTGACCATCCATTTTCCCGGACACGGCGAGGTGGATATTGAAATTCTCAAGGATCTCACCATCCGGCCCTGCCGTGAGTTTTCCGCAAAGATGAATGAGACCCTCGGCTACTCGGCTCTTTCATTCATAAAAAAACCACTCCTTGCTCCTGCTCGCAAAAAATGGGCGAAGAAAAATGATGCCGGCGCCTAGCACCTTCCGCGGAGACATGCCATGATGAACCCCAAATTCTGGAAAAACTGGACCATTGCCAGCAGAATCAGCGCGTTCATCTCGGCCGGGATTGTCATCGGCGCTGCCGTCTTCATCATGGGAGCGGCAAGGTATCTCAAAAGTGAGCACATCGACACCTTTAGCAGACAGCAATTCGCCATCCTGCAGGCCCTGGCCATGCACCTTGACGCCGATCTCACGAGTAAGCTCAAGGTGATAAAACAGGCAGCGGATTCAATCCCGCCACAACCCCTTGTCGACACCAGTGTCGCCCGCCAGCTTCTGGCCGACAATGCCGGGATTGCCCCACTCTTTGACCAAGGGCTGATGATTCTTGCCCCCGATGGCCGGCTTCTGGCTGAGCTTCCGGCCATCTCAGCGGATGGACAAAAAAAAGACCCCGCCTCAGCCCCATTCCATCAGCAGGCCGGAACGGCAGCCTGTCCCGTTGTCTCGAAGATTTTTTATTCACCTCAGTCCGACCATGGCCCCATGGTCGGACTGACGGCGCCGTTCCAGGACAGCCGGGGAAACATCGCCGGATACTTATGCGGCGGCATCAGCCTGAAAGGTGACAACCCACTGGCCAATATCGCCCGTCTCCAGATGGGAGGAAGGGGGGGGTATTACTCCCTTTTCTCAAAGGATCGAACCATCCTGGTCCATGGCGATGGCTCCAGGATCCTGCAGAAAGATCTTCCCGCGGGAACTGATCGCCTCTTTGACCAAATCCTCCAGGGATCGGACGGCAGCGGTGAGACCATCAGTGCCACGGGACAGGTTCTTCTGGCATCGTTTCAACATCTCCAGGCGGCCCCCTGGATCCTCGCCGTCCATGTCCCCCGGCAGGAAGTCCTGGCCCCCTTTTCCGAAAAACTGGGTCTGCTCATCCAGATCATACTGCTTGGCGGCGCGGCGGCCATTCTCCTGTGCTGGCTGTTGCTCCCCTGTTTCCTGACAACCCTGAAGCGCTTTATCTGCCACATGAAGACAGAGGCCGGCACCGCGTCACCTTTTCAACATGACGGTGGCCCCGAACTGACCCAGTTGACCACCATCTTCAACGATATGGTGGTCACAATGGATGAAACCCGGACCGAACTGGCGGCCAACGAGGAGTTGCAGCGCACCCTGCTCAACACCTCTCCTGATATTATCTCCTTCAAGGATGGTGAGGGCCGCTGGCTTCTGGCCAATAAGGCCAAGCTCGCCCTGTTTCACCTAGAGGACGTTGACTACCGGGGAAAGAAGAGTTCTGAGCTGGCCGCCCTCAGCCCACTCTGTGCTGATGCCATCATGGCCCGTGAGATAGCTGATGAACAGGCGTGGCGTCATAGCACACTGCTCACCACAGAAGAGATCATCCCCACCCCCGACGATGGGGAACGGGTCCTTGAGATTATCAAGGCACCACTTTTTCATCCCGACGGAAGACGCAAGTCCATGGTCATCATCGGACGCGATATTACCGCCCGCAAGAAAAATGAAGACAAGCTGCGCAAACTCTCCATGGCCGTGGAACAATGCCCGGTTACCATCCTCATCTTCGACACGAAAGGGAATATTGAATTCGTCAATCCCGAGTTTACCTACCAGACCGGCTACACCCTTGATGAGGCCTTGGGGAAAACCCCGCAGGCCCTTCTCAAGACTGAAGAGAATCCACCCGGGATCATCGACGAGCTCTGGCAGGCCATCGGCGCGGGGAAGATTTGGGAGGGTGACTTCTCTAATACCAAGAAAAATGGTGAAAAATTTATCGAACACGTTATCATCTCCCCCATTCGGAACAACAGGGGGAAAATCAGCCAGTATATGTCCATCAATGAGGATATTACCGCCAAGAAGCAGTCCGATGAAATCATCTGGCGGCAGGCCAACTTTGACCATCTGACCAGTCTTCCCAACCGCAGGCTGTTTCTCTACCGACTCCAGGAAAGTATCCTCTATACCACCAGAGAAGACTCGTCTCTGGTACTGATGTTCCTTGACCTGGACCATTTTAAAGAGGTGAACGACACCCTGGGCCATGACTATGGCGATATTCTCCTCATTGAGGCGGCGCGCCGCATAGTCGAGTGTGTGCGTGACACCGATACCGTCTCCCGTTTCGGCGGTGATGAATTTGTCCTGATGCTCACCCACATCGCCGTGGATGCGAAGATCGACAAGATCGCCAAAAAGATCCTCAGCGCCCTGAGCAACCCCTTTTATCTCAACAATGAAACGGCCTCTGTCACCGGCAGTATTGGAATAACCATCTGTCCGCAAGACGGGAACATCATCAGCACCCTGTTGAAAAACGCTGACCGGGCCATGTATCTGGCCAAGGAATCCGGGCGGAACTGCTGGCGCTCATTCACCGATCTGCCCTGATTCATCATGGCTTTAGAGGTCGATTTTGTCACGATGAGCCATAAATCAAACACGTCAACCTCCAACGAGTGAACCATGTGGAAATCTAAGGATGTCTATTATCTGTCAGGAAGCACCGGCATCCTCGCAGAAGATCTGGGAAAGGCGCTGCTCTGTCAGTTTCCTGAGATCAGCTTCAATGAGGAAAAAATTCCCTTCATCCGCACCGAAAAGGATGCCTGGGTAGCCCGTGAGCTCATCCTCAAACAATCATCGGGCCGCCATCCCCTCGTCTTCTCCACCATCATGAGTCCCGAACTCATCGAGATTCTGGATGCACCGGAGATAGAGCTTTTCAATATCTGTGACAACTATCTCAACCGGCTGGCAGAACTTCTGGAGGCTGAACCGCTCCGGGAATCGGGCTTTTCCAGGCATCTGGATGATACCCATATGGCCAAACGGGTTTCCGCCATCCAGTATTGCATCAACCATGATGACGGCTCCGCCACCAAGGATTATGACGAGGCTGAGGTTATCCTGCTCGGGGTTTCACGGTCCGGAAAAACGCCGATTTCGGTCTATCTGGCCACCCAGTTAGGGATTAAGACCGCCAATTATCCCCTGGTCTGTGACGATTTAAATACCTACAGCCTGCCTTCGGATATCATCCGAAATAAAAAACGGGTCATCGGACTTTCCACCACCCCGGAGATTCTCCATAATATCCGGGAAAAACGCTATAAGGGAAGCTCCTACGCCAGACTCGCCACCTGCGTCAATGAGCTGAGTCAGGCGCACCAGATCTTTCTCAACTATGAGATTCCGGTCATCATGTCCGATGGTCGCTCCATTGAGGAGACGGCCACCCAGGTTGCCCAGGAACTGGCCCTCCGCAAAAAGTCCCATATCCACGCGAAGCCAAACCCTGAATCTGTTCTCTGAATAGTCGGCCAAGGTTGGGAGGCGAGGTGAGTGGCTGCCGCCTTTTCCCCCCTGGCCTTTGACAACTCCATCATCCCTGCTCGTGAGGCATATTGTATGACCGATTATCGGAAACTTGATCATCCGGAAGTCCTTTCCCATATCTTTTACCCCCGGCGGGAGGCGGTTACCCCCTTGCCTCCCGGGGCCTGTGATCTTACCATTACCGTGGAACCCGGGGTTACCATCGGCTGCCGGTTTCATATTGCCGATGTGTCCGCTCCCTGTATCCTCTACTTTCACGGCAACGGAGAAACCGTCAGCGACCTTGACATCATCGGCCAGCGGTACACCGGAGTCGGCATCAACCTCCTGGTCACCGATTATCGGGGATATGGCTGGAGCACTGGTCAGCCCAGCGTCACCGCCATGTTCAGAGACGGGGAGATCCTCTTTCAGGAGTCCAAAAAATGGATGGCGGAAAACGGCTGCACCGGCGCCCTGTTCCTAATGGGCCGCTCACTGGGGTCTGCCTGTGCCATTGATCTTGCAGTAAGGTTCGCGGATGAGATCAAAGGCCTCATCATCGAAAGCGGATTTGCCGACACCCTCCCCCTGGCATGCTCCCTGGGCCTGGACCCGAATGACCATGACCTTGCAGAGGAAGAGTGTTTTAACAATATGGCGAAGATATCACGGGTCACCAAGCCGACATTTATCCTCCATGGCGCCCTCGACGAGATTATACCAGCGGCTGAGGCTGAAAATCTCCAGGCCTTCTGTGGAGCTAAAAGCAAGGAGTTCCAGATTGTCCCCGGGGCAGATCACAACTCCATCATCGCTGTGGCCGGAAACCTCTATTTCCAGGCCATCAAGCGATTTATCGACAAGATCACCGGGGTCTCCTCCTGGCGAAATCGACGAAAAGCGGCAAAATAAGCTGTATGATTTATAATGTTGAAGAGTTCCTTGCCCGTTGACCGGCCATGGACAGACACGACAAGGGCAGCTGTTTTATTTGAACGGGCCAGGGGCTCAAGCCCCCCGGGCAAATGGCCAGAGGACCTTTCATCTCACCCTAACGAAACGAACACATCCATGACACGAACCCATTGCCGATCCCTTCTGTGCCTGATGCTTCTGCTCTTTCTTGCCTGTCTCAACGGCTGCGTCGCGGAAAACCCCGATTCCATGGAGACCAGCGAGATCGCTGCCCAATGCCCGGCGCCGCAATCCGATTCAGCCGCCGCTCAGAATCTCCTCCTTGCAGAGCCGGAGATTGCAGCCGACACCAAGGTGTTGCGAGTTGGCGTCTCCCTGAACAGGGCGCCCTTTATTTTTGAAAAAGATTGCAAGATACAGGGCCTGGATGCTGATCTTGCTTCGCAATTTGGACTCTTCAGCAACAAGACCGTTCACTTCGTCAAGGTACCAGCCTCCCTGGAAACCGAGGCCCTGTTGAAAAATCATATCGATATCCTTATGTCCGGTCGTAAGATTACCAGGGTTTTCAGCTCTCCCACGACGTTCAGTGAACCATACCTGCGATCCGGCCAAATCCTTCTGGTCAGATCCCATGAAGCCCCACTCTTGTCCTCCGGTATCTACAATCTGCAAAATACCGGCTACACCTTTGGCGTCCTTCCCAACAGCGCCGGCGATCAATTTCTTGTCAAAAACATCCACGGCGTCAGGATCTTACGTTTCAAATCGGCAACCGGCGCGATCAAGGCCCTGGGAACTAAGAAGATTGATCTTTTCCTCCATGACGCACCGACCATCTGTTCCCATCCCCTGGTTACTCAATCGACCAAGCTGACCCCCATTTTATCCCTGGTGACGGAGGAATATATCGGCTGGGAGATGCGCAGGGATGACGAGGAATTGCGGCAGCAGATCAATACCTTTATCCGCCAGCGCAAGGCCGATGGATCGTTGCAGAAGACGATCAAGCAATGGATCCCCAACCTTTAATCTTTTCCAACATGATTGAGATGATACAAGACGAGAAACGCAGTGACTATCTTTCCTGGGACGACTATTTCATGGCGGTGGCCCTTCTCTCGGCCCAGCGCAGCAAGGACCCGAACACCCAGGTGGGCGCCTGTGTCGCCAATGAACAGAACAAGATTGTCGGGGTCGGCTACAATGGATTTCCCTGGGGATGTTCCGACGATGAGTTGCCCTGGGCCCGGGAAGGATCATTCCTGGACACCAAGTATCCCTATGTGTGCCACGCGGAGGTGAATGCGGTCCTCAACTCCATCGCCTATCATCTCAATAATTGCCGCATCTATGTGGGGCTCTTCCCATGCAACGAATGCACCAAGGTCATTATCCAGGCCGGGATCAAGGAGATTGTCTATATGTCGGACAAGTATAAGGAGAGTGACACGGTGCGGGCCTCCAAGATGATGCTCGACCGGGCCGGGATCAGATACCGGCAGTTCAAGGGCAGTCGAGAGTCAATCACCATTGATCTGACCCATGCGCCGGATGTGGGAATAAAAAAGGAACAATGAGTACAATTGCTTTGCTGCCTGCCGGGGCCGGGGAGCATGGCCTGAAAACCCCCAACCGGGATGGACGTCTTGGACAGCCCCCAATCCCCTGAACCTGCAAGCCTGCCGCCCCCGGGATTTAATGTTCATAGCCCTGGAAGCTGATATCGGTTCGACTTCCATCCTGGTTTTCAAGCAGAACGCCGCTGCCTTCGGTGATCACTCCCACCGCAAAAATCTGCTGGTTGAGAGAGGATACAAGCCTGGCCCTGAGCTCTTCCACCCGATGCGGAGGCACCGTAAAAACCAGCTGGTAGTCTTCCCCCCCCCGCAAGAGTAAATCCAGTTTTTCCTGCCCAAGAAACATGGCCGCAGCCTCAAGGACAGGCAGGGAGGGCAGACTCCGGGCATGGATGATGGCGCCGGTTCCGCTCTCTTGACAGATATGGGCCAGATCGGTGGCCAGGCCATCGGAGATATCCTGCATCGCCGTCACCCAGCCGCTGGCGGAAAGCTCCTGGCCCAGTTTCACCTGGGGCAAGGGGTTGAGATGGGCATCGAGCAGGGCCTGCCACTGCGGCCATTGCTTGCCGCAAAGCTCATCGCCGCCGGACTTTTGCAACAATGCAAGGCCTGCGGCGGCAGAACCCAGGTGGCCGCTGACCAGAATGATATCACCAGGGCTTGCCCCCGAACGATAGAGAATCCCACCGCAACCTGCCTCGCCGATCACCGTCACGGAGAATATCAGCTCCTTGCTCCGCACCGTATCGCCGCCGATAAGAACAGCTCCATACTCTGCGATGATCCCGCTGAGCCCGGAGAAAAACCGTTGCATCCAGTCAGCATTAAGGTCGGAAGGAAGGCACAGGGAGAGCAGGACAAAGCGCGGACAGCCACCCATGGCCGCGACATCACTGAAATTCACTGCGATGCACTTGCGGCCAAGGAGCTCAGGAGGATGCCGGCGCCGGTCAAAATGCACCCCTTCCACCAGGGAGTCGGTGCTGATCAGCCACGGCCCGGCCCCGGAATTGCTGAAAACCGCGCAATCATCACCGATTCCTCGGAGCAGGCCGGGAGCCGCAGCTCCACTTGCCTCCCTGATCAGGGCAATCAGCGCCCGCTCAGACAGTCCGGCCATTATTTGACCCGCTTGAGAAAAGGGGCCTTTTTCCCTTCCCGAGGTGCCGGTTCACCAGCTCCTCCCGGGACCTCGCCACTGGTTCGCGCGCGGACTCCCCCCAGATCAACGGCCTTGACAAAACGCTCTTCGCCCCCCATGGTGAAGACCTCCATGCCGGTCATTTGCGGCGTTCGCAGGGTCCAGGTAATTTTTTGGGGCGGCAGGGCGAGCAGGGTCATGGCCACGTGCCACCATTCATTCTTGCGGCTGTCATCCCGTTGGATATCCGTCACCAGGGCATAGGAAACCATGACCTGTGGTTCCCTGGCAATGATCAGGACCAGATCTCCGACATCCGTAGAGTCCTTGAACCTGACCAATTTCGTCAACTCGGCAATTAATTTATCCATAAATTTTCCTGTTCGTGCGCCAGCCCCAGGGATCGCGCGAAAGAAAGGGATGAAGCAGATGTCTGGGGAGAAGATCCCACTCTTTACTAAGGTGCCAGGATTACTGCCGATTCCATGATCAGCGCGTCGTTCTGGATCACACTGCGAGACCCCATCGCCTCATATATGGCAAGGCCATCCAGCAGTGGAAAGACCAGCTGACCAAGGATGATCTTTGATTTCCGGCTGGTCTCCGAGTCCTGCATGGAGAGGATGGTTCCACCCCAGTTGGCAATCTCCCTGATCGTCTTCAACAGGGATGAAATCCTGATATAGCCGACGGAATTATTGCTTCCGGTCAACCCCTTTTGCAATCCCTCATTGACCTGCTGAAAACTCTTCTCGGCCACCAGGCCCTGACCAGCCTGACTGTCGATAATCTTCTTCACCATATCAGCACTGCCGGCGAGGATCAGATATCCCTGATGGATGACATAGACGGGTCGCAGACTGGGATGGAAAGAGATATCCAGGGTATTCAAGGCAATCCCTTTGTACTCTTCTGCCTGAACGGCAATATCCCTTCTGGCAAGCAGTGATTTGACCATTTTGAGAAAATCTGCCTCCTTCTCGATCTTCAGGAATATGGCACCATTGGGCAGAGGGATAAACCCATCGGTGACCATCTCCTTCATAAGAACAGCCGCCTCGGAACCAAACATGGCGAGAATCTGCTCCAGCTCAAAGCCAGTGGCGCCTTTGACCTCCCTTTCGATGGCCTTGAGCTGTTCCCCGCTGCCCTCCATTTCACTGTTGAACATCTCCCAGAATATCCTCATATTCAGGGTATTGGTCCAATAGTAGCCCACAATATCAGCGGGAACCATGGCATAAATCTTATTTTCAGAGGGTTTCGCGGTGAACATCCTGGCCACAAATGGGTCGAGCTTCTCCTTGTCAAAAAGCACAACCACCCGGTCACGTATCCGCCCCTTTTCTTTCCATACTCCAAAGGCCAGTCCGTTCCAGCCTTTCCACTGGTCAATGGCCTGAAGCAGGTCGTCCTGTTCGGGCGCGCCCAGATTCCCGACAAACCTGACGACCTGATCAGAGACTGCGGGCATGGAGACATAGGCAAAGAATTTGGCATCAATGAATTCCTGGCGCAGACGGATATATTCACTGTTCTGGGACAGGGTTCCCTTTTTACTCGTACTCTTTCCGTCGAAACGATCCAGGCTTGCCCGCACAAGCCCCGCATCCAGGGCGGCAATGACATAGCCCTGGACCGTTGCCAGGCTTAAGACGATGCCTCCATCGAGGGGAATCTGATGGATGCTGTATTTTCCATGCTCCATGGTGCTCTGGTGGGTTTTCCCCATAAAGACTGAACTGATCAGCTTGAGAATATCAGCGTCATGGCTGGGCCTGGAAATAAAAAGTAGGCTGCCGGTGACACTCTTTTCAGGGCTTGCCAGATTCGCAGGGGCCACCGGCAGCACCGCAAA
This sequence comes from Desulfocapsa sp., assembly GCA_013426795.1. GTDB lineage: Bacteria > Desulfobacterota > Desulfobulbia > Desulfobulbales > Desulfocapsaceae > UBA2270. Next base: position 27,967 of record JACDZF010000006.1, read on the forward strand.
GGTGAACTCCTTTCCAAAAAACTCATTGAATATCGGGCTGTTGAAAAAATCTTTCAGCTGCTTGCCGGCCCCTCCCATCTTGGCGAGATCATCCTCACCCATTCCCAGTTCCGAGGCAACCTTCAGATAATCAATATTGCTTATGGCCTGACCGAGGCGTGAGTTGGTAGAGTCCTCCAACAGCATTCCAAGATCCTGCTGTTCCACGGTCAGGAGTATCTCTTCGGGTAAAAAATCAGCAGCGGTCACCTTCGCAGGTCTGGCAGTCACCAGAAAATAGAGCCCAACGGCCACAGCCAGTACGGCTAGAATTACCCCTGTCTTTTTCATTCCACTCCCCCTCTCTTTTCTATGGGATACATTTTTTATCAACTCCACCATTGATCCGCTCCAATATCCATGGGACAAGGGCCAGCAGATCATCCCCGACATGGGCCGGCTGCACCACCTGGGTCGGCCCGATATACTGGGCATCTCCACGGCCATAGCCGGTCAGCACCAGGAGCGGCACGGCTCCGCAGGCATCTGCCGATTTCAGATCGGACCAGCGATCACCAACGACAAATGATCGGGCAAGGTCAAGCCCCATTTCCCGGGCCGCCTGCAGCAACAGGCCCGGTTTTGGCTTTCGGCATGGGCAGTTGAGCCGGTACTCCTCCATTTTTGCCTCTGGATGATGGGGGCAGACATAGATTCCATCCACGTGCGCCCCCTGCTCCGCCAGTTGCAGCCTCATTTTTTCATGGACAGCAAGCAGCAGCTCGGGCGGGAAATAGCCCCGCGCCAGCCCCGACTGATTGGTCACCACCACCACCGGAATACCATTTTCGTTGAGCTGCCTGATGGCCGCGGCTACCCCGGGCAGCAGTTGAAACCGGCTGATATGATTAATATAGCCCATCTGCTCATTGATGGTCCCATCCCGATCAAGGAAAACGGCAGGACGCGGGATATCTGCGGGACAAGGCGTAGGCTGAGTCACAGGGCTCATGGAATTTTACCTGGAAATGAAGAATCGGTGGCCCCGTCAAGGATCCCGGCAAGCTCCGCGTACACCTCCTGGCTGCTGATCTCTTCCAGGCAGCGGAGGTGTTTCAGGGGACACCGGGATTGCAGACAGGGACTGCATTCCATCTCCTTGCGAATCACCACCGCCTTTTTGGAAAAGGGCCCGGTGGCGATATGATCGGTGGACCCGAAGATGGCAACGGTGGGGGTATCAAGGGCCGCCGCCACATGCATCAGGCCGGAATCGTTGGTGACAAAGACATTGCAGCAGTGGATCAGGGCCATGACCTGGGGAAGGGTGGTTTTGGCGGTCATGTCCACCACATGATGGGGGGTGCGAAGGGAGAATTCGCTGATTGCCCGGGCGGCCTCGGTATCGGCTGTCGTGCCGAAGACCAGGATCAGACAACCTGTTTCCCCGTGGTGGTGGGCGATAAGGGCCGCCAGTTGTCCGAACTTCTCGGCAGGCCAGCGCTTGGCCGGGCCATAGGCCGCCCCGGGATTAAAGCCGACTACCGGCATGGCGGCCATGGTCGTGGCAGAGATTTTTTCCCTGGACGGAAAGGGGCCGCCTTGACTGGAAAAGCCGATCTCTGCCTTCAGACTCGAAATGGTGGCAGCGGCCCAGCGATTCAACTCATCCGTGAGGGGCAGACGCAAGGTGTCGGGCCCCAGTTCCATCCCCAGTCCGGCAAGCAGCATCTGGTAGTAGTGGACCTGATGGCGGGCGCGAATTTCCGCGGTCAGCTCCACTCCATGGGTCAACAGCAGGCCCCGGCCATCCCGTTTATAGCCTGCCCGTAGCGGGATTCCGGCAAGGCGGGCAATAAAGGCGGCCTCAAAGGCGTTCTGGAGCAGGATTGCCGCGTCAAACCGATATTGCAGCAGATGGGCAGCAAGCTTTACCACTCCTTTGACCTTGCCGTCATACACATTTTTTTTGTCGTACACCCAAACCTTATCCACATCGGGGCTGAGACGGAAGATGTCCGCCACCCAGGGCATTGCCAGCACGGTGATCTCGGCATCGGGAAAATTGCTGCGGATGGTGTGCACCGCCGGGGTGGTCATGATCGCGTCCCCTATCCAGTTGGTGGATCGGATCAGGATCTTTTCCGGGTGAAACTGACTGAAGGTGGACGCCTTTGCCACAAGAAGCCTCTTGTATGAAGAAAAACGAATGACAACAAATTACGGGTGACAAAAGTAACAGCAGGATACTGTGTCACGCCCAGGTCATCTTTCGCGCGTTTTATTTTTTATTGAAAAAATCAAGGATGATCCTGACAACGGTGGGGAATTGGCGACTCCTGGGTTCTTAACTGCTCATCTCAGAGAGCTGCTGCCGGGCAAACTCAATGGTAGGATCAAGGGAAAGGGCGAGGGTAAAAAAGTGTACCGCCTGCTCCCCGTTGCCGACCTTGCGATGATTGACACCCAGATTGGCATAATCCATGGCCGAGGCCGGGTTCAACTGCACAGCCCTCTTAAAATAGGCAATGGCCTGATGGTACTGCTCCTTTTTATACGAGCAGACACCGAGCATATTGTAAAGATCAGGCCGTTCCTCATCTACGGCCAGACCAAGTTTCAGGGTCTCCATGGCGGCATCATACTCGCCCAGGTCCTTCAGACAGCCACCCTTGTAGGAATAAATGTAAGGGAGATCTTCCCCCTCCGGGGCAAGGGACAGGGCCCGGTCAAAGGCATCCAGAGCCGCCTCGAGCAGTCCTTGATCATAGAGATTGCGGCCCCGATAAAAGGCGAGGTAGTAGGCATCGGGGATCAGCTGCTCCATGGCGGCCAGCTTCTCCTCCAATTCTTCGCCATCCTTAACGAGTTCCACCAGCAGTTTGGCTGCGAATAGCCCCACATCCTGAATCATCGACCGCTCCCGGAAATGGGCCCCGGGAACGATGGTGTAGAAGGCCGGGATCAGCAGACGGGGATGGCTGACATCGACCATAAACACCTCCAGGTCATCCTTGGCCAGGGCGGCAACACAGCGCTCCACCTCTACTTTGATATTGTGATGGGCAAGGGAGCTCATCTTGGCCACGGTGGTGTGCAGGCCGGATTCCGTCACGTACCGGACCTCTTCCATGGACAGCGGCTTGGGCAGCCCGGATGCCACATAATTGGAACCGCTGTTGAAATCACCGGCCAGTTGCGCCACCTCGGTGATGGTCCGGATGATCGCCTTGTCAGGATCTGGCGTGGTACCGGCGGTAAAGACGATTTCGCTGGTCTCAGGAAAGGTGCTGCGGTCAATGGCTATGGCCGCCACGGAACTGATGCCGGTATCGAGACTGAAATCATGGAGAGAGATGTCTATATTGTTTTTTGCAAACTTATCGAGCAACTCCCTGGCCACAGGATCATGAACCGAGGCCGGATCAATGACCGGGGTTGGAATTTTATGATAACTGACAAGGGCGCAGACATGGCGCTCCACCACCTCGGAAATACCTTGCAGTGCCGCTTCTTCACAGGTATTGCCGGCAGAAGAGCCATTAAACTCATTGATCGCAAAAAACCAGGAAAAGGGAATCAGGGTGTCAATGCCGGTGCTCAAGCTGGTGGCCCAGGTCCATTGCATGGGAATACCACAAAGCAATTTTTCAACAAAATCCACATCATGACGGCTATCATGGACTGACTGCAGGAGTCGTGACGGGGCCAGGACCGGATACCCGGCGGCACGCATTCGGGCGTAATCACCGACGATGAAATTTTCATCATTGTTTTTGAAGGAAAACAGAGAAAACCTCTCGGCAAGTTCCATACAGGCGGAGGCCTCGGCCTGGATAGGCGAGGATCCCTTGCCCATCTGCTTTCTGGTGCCGGTCAAGGCCAGGGCATCATCGCCGCAGATGCTGAAAAAAACAGGAATATCCAGCCTGCCGTTATCAATGCGCTTGACCTCCTTGAGAATCTCCACATCAAGGGCCAGCAAGCTTTCTTTGAATCGGGCCACGGTCTCCTCAGGGCGGATGGCCTTATCCTGATCGGTGGTATATTTTTTCAGACAATCCTCAAGACGAATAACTTTTTTCTGCATGATTCAATGGAGTTGTTAAGAAGAATGGAGCATGAGGCACTCATATAAAAAAACCGGCCCAGCGTACGGCATCCAGATAATACTCAATCATATTCGAGCTGACCAGACCCTGCTGGTCTATGGCCTCATCCAGTTTCACCCATTGCCCGGCCTCATAAATCTGGATGATATTGAGCATGGGATATAAAGGCCCCTTCTGATGCGCCAGCGCCTGAACCATATCACTGGAGACAGGAAGCTGCTGCAGCAGAGATTCCATGGGGGTATCGAGAATGGCATCAACCATGGAGAAAAGACCAAGCATAAATGCCTCTTCCCTATCCCGCCCCAACTCAGCAGCCACAAGCTCGAGAAATCGGGCCCGAATACAAGAGGTCCGAAGGAGTTCATCGGGTTTAGACTCCGAGAGTTTCGCGGTGGCAATCAATGTGACAAACATTCGCACCCCCTGTTCTCCCAGATAGGCAATGGCGTTGCGGATGGATGTAATGGGTTGCAGACGAGAATAATAGGCCGAGTTAATACACTTGAGGAGTTTATAGGAAATGGCCACATCCTGCATGACCAGGTTCTCGAGTTTTTTTACATCAAATTCCACCCTGTTGATCTCCATGATCAATTTCATATAGATCAACTGCGAGGAAGAAATTTCTTTATTTTTCAGCACCTCCGGCTTGGAAAAAAAATAACCCTGGAAATAGACAAACCCAAGGGATCGGGCGAGGGTGTATTCCTCGTAGGTTTCAATTTTTTCTGCCAGTAATTTAAAGTGAAATTTGGAGGAGAATTCCACCAGCTCTTTGATCTCGTCAATGGAACTGATGGTAAAATCAACCTTGATGATTTCCGCCATTTCCATCAGGGGATGGTGCGCCCTGGTATAGACAAAATCGTCCAGGGCCAGCAGATACCCCTTTTTCACCAGCTTTTGACACGCCGCAAAAACCTCCCTGGTGGGTTCAACATCCTCGAGAAGCTCCACCACAATAGAGCATGCGGGAAACAGGGTGGGTATTCCGCGAAGAACCATTTCTTCAGGAAAATTAATAAAAGCCCTGCGTCCACTGGTGATCTGCTCAATACCCACAGTAAAGAAGGAAGAGGAGAGCAGGCTCGATGTGGCCAGTCCATCCTCAACGCCGGGAAAGGCATTCGTCATCCCCGTCCTGAACAAAAGTTCATAGGCAAAAAGACGCCGAAAGCGATTAAATATTGGCTGACGAGCTACAAAAACATCCATAATTCGATGGGTACAAGAATGATATTAGTCAATGGATAAACCTGGTATTTTCAACAATGGTCTTCCCTGCCAGCTTCCAATGTCCGGGTCACACACAACCAGTCTGGAATCATCGGGGCCGATGATCAAGGTCAGGCTGAGCCGCGATGGCGGAACCAGGCCAGAGGCCCGTTGACACCATTCTAACACGGTGAGTCCGGAAAGGGAGAAATATTCATCCAGACCAAGATCGGCAATCTCGCTGGCATCACTGAGACGGTAAAAATCCATATGATACAGGGGCATCCTGCCCTGATACTCATGGAGGATGGCAAAGCTGGGGCTGGTCACATACTCTTCCGGAGGCACCTCCAGGCCAGACGCAATGGCCTGGGTCAGGGTGGTCTTGCCCGCGCCCAGATCCCCATCAAGGCAGATCACATCGCCAGGCTGGGCAATTTGTCCCAGGAAACGGCCAAAGGCAAGAGTATCCGCCACTGTCTTCAACACCATGGTCTGCGCTGAGGAGTTCATGAACCTCCGGACGATCAGTGGGCCGGGGCTGAATCCTTCAGCCACCATGTCATCAGAAGCTGCACCGGATCATAATAGAGGGGCAGGGTTTCCGGTTGTTGAAAGATATTGCGATAGACCAGGCGATAGCCGTTCATATACCAGTTGGGGACCATATAATAGCCATACCAGAGGACGCGATCCAGGGCTTTGGAGGCGGCAGTGAGCTCTTCCTGGGTCCGGGCGTAAATAATCTTCTCCACCATGGCATCCACCACCGGGTCTTTTATCCCGGCCAGGTTTTTAGCACCGGGGACATCGGCCACCGTGGAATGCCAGAAGTTGCGCTGTTCATTTCCAGGCGACAGGGACTGACCATAGACGTGGACAATCATGTCAAAATCAAACTTCTGTTCCCGATCGGTGTACAGGGCGGGGTCGATGGATCGGTACTCGGCATGGATACCCAGTTTTTTCAGATTGCTGACATAGGGGGCCATCACCCGCTCAAAGGATGGGGAGACGAGGAGGATCTCAAAGGTGAAGGGATTGCCGGCCGTATCCTTCAACACCCCGTCCTGAATGGTCCAGCCGGCCTCGCGCAGAAGCTCTCCGGCCTTGCGCAGATTGGGCCGGAGCCCTTCTTTTTCGGTGGTCGTGGGAGGTGCTGGGGGAGTGGTAAAAACAGCGGCGGGCAACTGTTCGCGAAACGGCTCCAGATAGCTGAGCTCCAGACCTTGCGGAACACCAGTGGCGGCGAGCAGCGAATTGCTGAAATAGGAGTTGGACCGGGTGTACTGGTCAAAAAACAGGGACTTATTGGTCCATTCAAAATCAAGGGCCAGTCCCATGGCCTGCCGAACCCTCGCGTCTTTGAAGATGGGTCGGCGGGTGTTCATCAGAAATCCCTGCATCCCGGCGTTATTCTTGTGGGGAAAGAGCTTCTTGATCAGGGTGCCGTCGGCGAATCGACCGCCTTCCATATCCCGGGCCCATTGTTTGGCAATATTGACCGGCATAAAATCGAACTCACCGGCCTTGAAGGCCTCCACCGCCACGATCTGATCCTTGTAATAGTTGATGGTGATGGTGTCATAATTAAACATCCCCTTTCTCACCGGATGATTCACCGCCCAATAGTCGGGGTTGCGTTTATAGGTGATGGATTTCCCCGGCTTCACATCGGCCACCAGATAGGGGCCTGAACCCATGGGAGGGGTAAGGGCCGACTTTCCATCCTCCGGCGCAAACCCCTGGGCCTCGTAAAATCTGGCCGATAGAACCGGAATCTGGGCGGCTATCATCGGCAGCTCCCGGTTGGCCTTGGCAAAGACAAAACGAACACGATGGGAATCAAGGATCTCCGCCTTGACAATATCCTGATAATAGTAGGCATAGGAAGGATGGGCCTGATCGCTTTTCAGAGTATCCAGGGAGAATTTAACATCTCCGGGGGTTATGGGACTGCCGTCGGAAAATCGGGCGGCCTCATCCAGAGTGAAGATCATGGATAAGCGGTCCGCGGCCACCTCAATATCTTTGGCGATAAGCCCGTATTCGGCAAAGGATTCATCAAGACTGGCCACCGCCAGGGGCTCAAAGACAAAGGAGTCAAGACCCATGGGCGGCGTGCCTTTGAGGGTAAAGGGGTTCATCTTGTCAAAGCTGCCGAGATCATGGAGCACCAGCGCTCCTCCCTTCACCGCCTGGGCTGAGGCATAATCAAACTGCTTGAAGTCAGGCCCATACTTCAACTTGCCATCAATGGAGATCCCATGGGCGGCGTGGGCCGGAAAGCTGGAACAGACCGACAGACAGAACACCAGAAGAACCGAAAGGATATGAGTTGAATGGAACATGGGTTGAGAATCCTTCAAAAAGATATTCAAGGACACAATTGAGCCTTGAGAAACAAGCACCATACCATGGAGAAAATTGTCATCAAACAATTCTCTCCAGCAACGGCTTAACTATGGCAATAGTACCCTTTATCGGCTAATATATCAGCTTTTATCAGTTACTTATTGTCCCGTTTATCTTTTTTTCAGACCTTCCGTAAAGTTATTCGTAAAATCAACACTATATCATTCACCACTGACCATGCCAACCAGGAGCTGCACCATGGGAAAGACCATAGCCACCAAGATATTTGACGCGCATCTGCGTGACACGCCCACCCCGGGCAACATGATCCTTGATATTGATGTCGTCATGTGCCATGAAATCACCACCCCCATCGCGATCATGGATCTCATGGAAAAAGGCATGGATCGGGTCTTTGATCCGGGCAGGATCAAGGCGGTCATCGACCATGTGACTCCGGCCAAGGATTCCAAGACCGCCATGCAGGGCAAGATCATGCGAGACTGGGCCCGGCGCCATCGGATCAAGGACTTTTTTGATATCGGCGCCAATGGCGTCTGTCACGCCCTCTTTCCCGAAAAGGGCTTTATCCGTCCCGGCTACACGGTGATCATGGGCGATTCCCATACCTGCACCCATGGCGCCTTTGGCGCCTTTGCCGCCGGTGTCGGCACCACCGATCTTGAAGTCGGCATCCTCAAGGGTGTCTGCTCCTTCCGGGCCCCGGAAACCATGCGCGTGGTCCTGAATGGCGCCCTCTCCCCCGGGGTCACGGCCAAAGACGTGATCCTCGCCGTTATCAAACGACTGACCGTCAACGGCGCCACGGATCGGGTCATCGAGTTTGTCGGCCCGGTGGTGGATGCCATGACCATGGCCGCCCGCATGACCCTTTGCAATATGGCCGTGGAGGCCGGAGCCACCAGCGGCATCTGTCTGCCCGATGAGGTAACGGCTGCATATCTATGGCCCTTTATCAAGGATGAGTATCCTTCCCTTGCGGCCGCAGTGGAGGATTTCAAAAAATGGCATTCCGACCCCGATGCCCTGTATGTGGAGACCCTGGAATTTGATATCTCCGCCCTGGCCCCCCAGGTCACCTTTAACTTTAAGCCCGACCAGGTCAAGGATATCGGTGAGATGGAAGGCACCCGTGTCGATCAGATCTACATCGGCTCCTGCACCAATGGGCGCATCGAGGATCTTCGGGACGCTGCCCTGATCCTTAAAGGGCGCAAGCTGGCGGACGGAGTGAGGGGAATCGTCACTCCGGCCACGCCCGCCATCTATTCGCAGGCCCTGGAGGAAGGGATCATCAAGATCTTTATGGAGGCCGGCTTCTGTGTGCTCAATCCCACCTGTGGCGCCTGCCTGGGAATGAGTGCCGGGGTCATGGCACCGGACGAGGTCTGCGCCTCCACCACCAATCGGAACTTCAACGGCCGCATGGGCAAGGGCGGCATGGTCCATCTGATGAGCCCCTTCTCCGCCGCCGCCGCCGCCGTCACCGGCACCATCACCGACCCCAGGAAATTTCTGAATCCATAATAAATGACTCGAAACATGGATTGAGGCTGATACTCCGAAGGATGTCAAATTCAACCCAGCAAACAGTGAGCCAAGAGATACCAGCAGCACCTTCAGATTATTCTGCAAGAGCTGCTTTCAACAAAAAGTGAGACGAGGAAAGACCATGAGCACAATCACCAAGACCTTCGGCGGACCAGCCATCCTGCTGGACAGAAACGATATCAATACCGATGAGATCATCCCGGCCAAATATCTCACCGAGATCACCAAAATGGCACTCAAACCCCATCTTCTCGAAGACCTGCTGCTGGACGGTCAGCCCTTCAACCTCCAGTCACCCGCCATGCAGCAGGCACGGGTGGTGATCACCCGTGCCAACTTCGGCTGCGGCTCATCCCGGGAGCACGCGGTCTGGGTCTTTGAGGTCAATGATATCCATATTGTCATTGCCGAGAGTTTTGCCCGGATCTTCCGCCAGAATATGTTCAACTGCGGCATCCTCGCCATAGAGCTTCCTGCCGCCGACATCGAGCATCTTTTTGCGATGAAGGGCCAGCTTAACGTCTCCGTTGACCTCGATACGACCACCATGACGGCCAGTTCCAGCGATCCGGCTCAGGCCCCTTTTTCGTGTTCGTTTCAGCTCAACCCCTTTGACCGTGACCTTGTGGCAGCAGGCGGCTGGCTGGCCTATGCTGATAAAAAATTTTAGAGCCCGTTATGATACAAACAAGGTCTCCTTCTTGTTTGTATCATTTACGGGCTCTTATGCCGCATCCAGCAAGCAGCAATCTGTTCTGCTGGTTGCTGGATGCGGCGTCCAGCAAATCACATCCACCGGATATTCAGCAGAATCCACCGGAGTTCAACCAGACAACACACAGATGGACCATTCTCTGACATCCAGCAAATCACACCCATCGGATATTCAGCAGAATCCACCGGATATTCAGCGAAATCCACCGGAGTTCAACCAGACAACAAACATCTGTACCATTACCTGACATCCAGCAAATCACATCCACCGGATGTTCAACGGAATCCACCGGAGTTCAACCAGACGGAAAACGGCCGGACCATTCTCTGACAGACTCCAGAATAACCCCGATAAACGCAATAAATGACTAAAAGAGCAAACTCACCATGACCAAATCAAATTTTCTCATCGGCATCGCCATCACCATGGTGTCCATTATGTTCTGGGCATCCCTCAACCAGCCGGAGAACGCCCCGCCCTGGCCGCAACAGATTCAGGGATTCTCCTTTTCTCCCATGCGGGAAAATCACAATCCCATCGCCCATATTCTGCCCAATGCCGATGAGATTGATGAGGATCTTGCCCTCCTGGCCAATACCACCCACGCCGTGCGCACCTACACCATGGAAGGCGACCTCAGCAAGATCCCCGCTCTGGCCCAGAAACATGGCCTCAATGTTACCTTGGGCGCCTGGTTGAACGCTGATCCCAAAGCCAACGAGGTTGAAGTCAACAAACTTATTGCCACGGCCAGGGAAAACTACCGCAATGTGGTACGGGTGGTGGTGGGGAACGAATCCATCCTCCGGGGCGAGCTCAAGGTCGAGGAGGTGGCGGTCTATCTGAAACAGGTTCGGGAGGCGCTGACCATCCCCGTGAGTACCGCTGAGACCTGGGATGTGTGGCTGGCCCATCCTGAGCTTGCCGAGCATGTTGACTATGTCGCCGTCCATATCCTTCCCTACTGGGATGGCGTTGAGCTCGATCAGGCGGTGGATCATGTGGTGGTCACCATGAACAAGCTGAAAAGCAGATTTCCTGACAAGGAGATCGTCCTTGCCGAGGTGGGCTGGCCCAGCAATGCCCGGACCCACAAGGCGGCCGTCGCCTCAACGGCCAACCAGGCCACCTTCCTCCGTAATTTTCTGCTGCGGGCAGAACAGAAAAAGTACGTCTATTATATCATGGAGGCCTTTGACCAGCCCTGGAAACGAATAAGTGAAGGATCGGTGGGCGCCTACTGGGGAGTTTACGATGTCAATCGTCAACCCAAGTTCGCCTTTACCGCCCCCATTGTCGAGATTCCCCAGTGGCGTCTGCTGGCCGGGATCTCCATCGTCATCGGGATCATCACCTTTGCCATGCTCCTCATTGATGCCCGCTCCTTGCAGAAGCGAGGCCGCAGCTTCCTGGCCATTGTCGCCTTTTGCGCCGCCACGGCTGCCGTCTGGATTATCTACACCTATTACAACCAGTACATGACGGTCACCGCCATTGTCGTCGGCATCCTGATGATCATCGGCATGATCGGCGTTGCCCTGGTGCTTCTCACCGAGGCCCACGAATGGGCCGAGGCCATCTGGGTGGATAAGTGGCGCCGGGGATTCACCCCCATCCAGCTGGCGGACGAGGACCTGCCGGTGGTATCGGTACACGTTCCAGCCTACAATGAACCGCCGGACATGATGATAGCGACCATAAACGCCCTGGCAGCCCTTGATTACCCTCATTTTGAGGTGATTGTCATCGATAACAACACCAAGGATCCCGCCATCTGGCAGCCCGTTGAGGCCCATTGCGCCACCCTTGGTCCCCGTTTCCGGTTTTTCCATCGCGACCCCCTGCCCGGTTTCAAGGCCGGAGCCCTCAATTTTGCCCTGGCCCAGACCGCACAAGAGGCTGAGGTCATTGCCGTCATCGACAGCGACTATGAGGTCTCCCCCCTCTGGCTGCGCGATCTTGTCCCCCAGTTCAGCAAGCCGCAAGTCGCCATTGTCCAGGCCCCCCAGGATTACCATGACGAAAAGGAGAACCTGTTCAAGGCCATGTGTTATGCCGAGTATCGGGGATTCTTCTATATCGGGATGCAGACCCGCAATGAACGCAACGCCATCATCCAGCACGGCACCATGACCATGGTCCGGAAATCTGCCCTGGAGGAAGTCAATGGCTGGTCGGAATGGTGCATCACGGAGGATGCGGAGCTGGGACTGAAGATCTTTGAAAAGGGCTATGAGGCCAATTACATTGCCAAAAGTTACGGGAAGGGGGTTATGCCGGACACCTTTATTGATTTCAAAAAACAGCGTTTCCGCTGGGCCTATGGAGCGGTACAGGTCATGCGCCACCACTTCGGCATCCTCTTTCTGGGGCGCGGCCACACCAAACTCACCAGCGGCCAGCGATATCACTTTATCGCCGGCTGGCTCCCGTGGATGGCTGACAGCCTGAACATGCTGTTCACCCTGGCCGCCATCGGCTGGTCCATTGCCATGATTTACAATCCCCTCAAGTTTGACCCGCCCATGGTGATTCTCTCCTCCATGCCCATGATGCTGTTTTCCTTCAAGATGGCCAAGATGATCTATCTCTACCGCACCCGGGTCGGTGCCACCGTGGCCCAGACCGCCGCCTCGGCCCTGGCCGGCCTGGCCCTCTCGCATACCATCTCCATGGCCATCCTGCAGGGCGTCTTCACCAAGAGCAAGCCCTTTTTCCGCACCCCGAAAATGGAACAGGCCCACGCCCTGCGCAAGGCCATGCTCTCCGCCCGGGAAGAAGGACTGATCATGCTCGGGCTGTGGAGTTCAGCCTATGGGGTGGCGCTGAAACAGGGAACTGAATCTTCCGACCTAATTGTCTGGATCATGGTCCTGCTCGTCCTCTCCATTCCCTATCTGGCGTCAGTCCTGGTCTCCCTGATCAGCGGTTTCAGCTGCCTGCCCAGCTGGCTGCTGGCCGACAAGAAAAAGGAATAAGCACACCAACTTAATCCGGTGCCAGTACAATG
>JACDZF010000007.1 GCA_013426795.1 Desulfocapsa sp.
TTAGTGCCTTACAGATTCTATTCTTGTTTTTTTGCAAGAAAATAATCTGCGAAAGGCTCGTATCCCGTTTATCGGGGTTAGGACTCTGCTTGGGGAAAGATCTTTCCTGGATTGAGGATGCCCTGCGGATCAAAGAGGTTCTTCAGCTTTTTCATGGTGCTCAAGGTCGTGGCGTCCAGTTCAAGGGGGAGGAAGGCGGATTTAGTGATGCCGATGCCATGCTCTCCCGATAGGGTCCCGCCCAGACCGATGACCTGGCGGAAAAGTCTCTCCTTGGCCATCGCGCCCTTGCGCCGCTGTTCCTCCTGGTCACGGTCCAGCATGATATTGACATGGATATTGCCATCGCCGGCATGGCCAAAGGTGAGGATGATAAGGTTCAGCTCCTGGGCCAGGGCTTCAGTAAAGTGCACAAGTTCCGGGATACGGCTGCGGGGGACGACCACGTCTTCGCTGATTTTGTGGGGGCTGAGCCGGAAGGTGGCCGGTGAGATGGAACGGCGGGCCAGCCACAGCTCCTGCTTTTCGGCGTCAGTCGCTGCCTGCCGGATGGTGCAGTGGCCTCGATGGGCCTCGCTGTTCAAGAGGATGTACAGCCGTTTTGTTTGATCATGGACCTCGCTTCGGCTGCCGTCCAGTTCGAGCAGGAGCATGGCCTCGAGATCCGGGGCGGGCGGGGTGGGGAGCAGGTGCGCGACTACGCCCAGGGCGGTTTTATCCATGTACTCCAGGGTGCAGGGGCGGATATGGTGATTGAGGATCTCGGCCACCAGGACCGTTGCCTGGGGCAGGGAGTTCGAACTGATTAAAAAGGTCTCTTTGTGTTCCGGCAGGGGAATGAGGCGGGTGATAATCCTGGTGATGACCCCTAAGGTTCCTTCCGAGCCGATGAAAAGCCGGGTGAGATCGTAGCCCACCACCCCTTTTTCGGTGCGGGTGCCGGTGTTCAGGATCTCGCCACTGGCCAGCACCACCTCCAGGCCGATGATAAAATCCTTGGTTACCCCGTATTTGACCGCGGAGGGGCCACCGGCGCATTCGGCGGCATTGCCGCCCATGGTGCAGAACTTGAGGCTGGCCGGATCAGGCGGGTAAAACAGCCCGACCTCCTGCACAGCCTTCTGAAAGTCACCGGTGATGACCCCGGGCTCAACGATGGCAATCTGGTTATCCCGGTCGATGTCGAGGATCCGGTTCATGCGGGAGAGGGCCAGCACCAGTCCGCCTTGCACCGGAAGAGAGCCGCCGGTCATGCCGGTGCCGGCCCCCCTGGCCACCACCGGCAGGTTCTGCCTGCTGGCCAGGCGCATCAACGCGGCAACCTGGTCGGTTGTGTCCGGGAAGGCGACGATATCCGGGAGAAAGGTCCGGCCGCTGCCATCGTAGGAGTAGCAATGCAGGTCTTCAAGGCGGGTGGTGCAGTGCTTCCGGCCAACGATACGGGCAGCTTCTTCGGCCACTTTTTTGATAATATCTTTATCCATATGGGGTATAATACCCAAGTCGTGGAAAAATGAAAGGGCATTTCCGGCTGGAAGAAAGGCGAATAATCCTGAAACAAGGTTCAACGAAGAAGGTAAGGAGAGAGCGTGAGCGAAGAGACACGAATACGGGTTGCGTTGCTGGCTGGAGGTCGTTCAAGTGAGCGGGAGGTTTCATTGAAGGGGGCCATCGGGGTGGAGAAGGCCCTTGATCCCGGCAAGTTTCTGGTCAGGCGCTACGATCCGGCAACGGATCTGGCGGCCCTTGCTCAGGATGCGTCGTCCATCGATGTCGCCTTTATTCTCCTCCATGGATTGTATGGCGAGGATGGAACGGTGCAGGGTTTTCTCGATCTGCTGGGGATTCCCTATCAGGGATCTGGAGTTCTGGGCAGTGCCATGGCCATGGACAAGAACCTGGCCAAGATCATGTACCGGCTAAACGGCCTGCCCGTGGCCAACTGGGAGATGGCGCGGCGGGAGGATGCCCAGGAGCCTGGCCGGTTGCTGGAACGTCTGCGTCTGCCCCTGGTGATCAAGCCGGTGCGGGCCGGGTCGAGTATCGGGATGTCCATTGCCGCCACTGAAGCGGAGCTGGGGGAAGGGATCAGGCTTGCCTATAAGCATGATTCGCAGGTCATGGTGGAGCAGTTTGTCAGGGGGCGGGAGATCACCGGCGGGGTTCTGGGCAATGATGAACTGATCGCCCTGCCGCTGGTGGAGATTATCCCCAATAAGGAGTTTCTGTTCTTTGATTATACTGCCAAATATCAGGCCGGTGCCTCGCGCGAACTCTGTCCGGCCCCCATCGGCGCGGAATTGACCGCCAAGGCACAGCAATGTGCCGTGGCTGCCCACCGGGCCTTACAACTGCGGGGATATTCCCGCACCGATATGATCGTCACCGATGAAGGCGAAATCACCCTTCTGGAGACCAATACCATCCCCGGGATGACCCCCACCAGTCTGCTCCCGCAGGCAGCCGCAGTCCATGGCCTCGCATTTCCGGCATTGCTGGAACGATTGATCGAGTTGGCCCTGGAGAAGTGAGAGAGATTCGAAGGATGTGAAAAGAAGGTGAATCCCACCCTTGATTTATCCCGCCTCTGATCCTGTAATCCCTGCCCGCAGGGTTCTAACCCCGATGAAAGGCACTTATCCCAACAGTTTTCCATGCCTGGGCAGGCCTGCTGTCAAAAGTGGATCAAACCAGACTCCCTGTTCCGGAACGTTAGTCCTTGCGGCAGGGAACCACTTTACGAAAGCTGTCTTTGGTCCAGATTGGCTGGCCATCCGCTGTTTTGCCGTCGGTTTTCCACTTATCAAGAACCTGGAGGCAGAACGATCCTGTATTCAGAATTTCCGGCTCCTTGGTTCCGGAGCATCACCACCAATACGAATCAGATCGGTATGGGTTGTGGTGGAGTTGGGTTTGACCGTGGTCGCACCGCAACCAGCGAGGGTACCCGCAAGAATTGTGGAAACAGTACCTCTACCAGGTTTGCTCATGGGCTGGTCTCCTGATAAAGGGTAAAGAGTCGAAATGATATTGACGGGATGTTTTTTGATCAGCTTTTTTGAATGGAAATCTGATGTGGGGCAATGATTGATTCTACAGGGAGGGGGAGATGATGAAATTGAGAGTGCTCATTGAAGCCATGGGATACTTACGCAGACAGCTGGTTCCAACTTTTCTATCTGGGTCGTACATGGAAGGGATGCTGGTGGAATAAAAAAATTGGGGTAAAGGCGCAAGTTTTAAAAAAAGTTCAACAAAACTGACCAGTAAACTGGTCGGGAAGAGAGGATTCGAACCTCCGGCCTCAGCGTCCCGAACGCTGCGCTCTACCAGACTGAGCCACTCCCCGATCTAATTGGTTTTATTTGTATTTTTTTTCTAAAAAAATCGCCTGTCGGTAACCGGTGGCAGACATCTTTCCTGAGTTATAGCCTGTTTGCCTCTCTGTTTCAATGAAGAAAGATTAAAAAGTGCTGTCTTCAAATCGGTTTTTAAAATACGGGGCAAGCACCTCCGGAATCTTGAGGGACCCGTCCTCCTGTTGATAGTTTTCGAGGATGGCCAGCAGGGTGCGTCCCACAGCCAGTCCTGAGCCGTTGAGGGTGTGCACCAGACGGCTTTTTTTCTGGCCATGGGGGCGGTAGCGGATGCCGCCGCGGCGGGCCTGAAAATCCAGAAAATTGGAGCAGGAGGAGATCTCCCGATAGGTCTCCTGGCCTGGCAGCCAGACCTCGATGTCGTAGGTCTGGGTGGCGGAAAAGCCAAGGTCACCACTACAGAGTTTGACCACCCGGTAGTGCAGCCCGAGGAGTTGCAGGACTTCTTCGGCGTCTGCCAGGAGGGATTCAAGTTCCTGGGCGGATTCTTCCGGTCGGGTGAATTTGACCAGTTCCACCTTGTCAAACTGGTGCTGCCGGATCAATCCCCTTGTATCGCGGCCATGGGAACCAGCCTCAGAGCGGAAGCAGGGGGTGTAGGCGGTCAATTTCAGGGGAAGGACATTTTCTTCCAGCGTCTCGTCGCGATAGATGTTGGTGACCGGCACCTCGGCCGTGGGTATCAGGTAGAGATCCCAGTCCTTGATGCGGAACAGGTCTTCTTCAAATTTTGGCAGCTGGCCGGTGGCGGTCATGGATGCCGAATTCACCAGGAACGGGGGCAGAATTTCTTCATAGCCATGACGCTGGGTGTGCAGATCGAGCATGAAGTTGATCAATGCCCGTTCAAGCCTTGAGGCAAGGCCCCTGAGCAGGGAAAATCTGGCTCCGGTGATCTTGGCCGCCCGCTCAAAGTCGAGGATTTTCAGGGCCTCGCCCACCTCCCAGTGGGGTCTGGGCGGGAAGGAAAAGGCGGGTTTGCTTCCCCATTGCCTGATCTCGACATTGTCCTGATCGCTTTGGCCGGTGGGTACCGAATCGCCGCACAGGTTGGGAATGGCCATGACAATTTCCTGAAGACGGGTCTGGATATCTGTCAGCTGATCATCCAGCACCTTGATCCGGTCTGAGGTTTGACGCATCGCCACGACCATGGGCTCGGCCAAGGCGATGTCCTCGGGGCTGCCCTTTTTGAGAAGGGCAATCTCTTTTGATACGATATTGCGCCTGTTCTTCAGTGCCTCTCCCTCTGCGAGCAGGGTGAGCCTCTCCTGATCCACCCTTGCGAAGTCAGTCAACTTGTCCAGGCTCAGGCCGCGTTTGGCCGTTTTTTCCTTAACCAGTTCCAGATTTTCTCTGATAAATCGGAGCTCAAGCATAATGGGTCAGGTATGAGTAAACGTTATTAGCGAAAAAAGGCCAGTCTCAGGGTAACCCTAAAACTGGCCTTAATCATTGGAATGGTGGAGCTACGCGGGATCGAACCGCGGACCTCTTGCATGCCATGCAAGCGCTCTCCCAGCTGAGCTACAGCCCCAAATTTTTAACTTTATAAAAACAGAAATTTAATACCAGGAAATATTGATGATGTCAAACCCTTTTTCTTGTTTTTTTCTTTTGTTTCGTTGGGGATAAGGGTATATTTCTTGCCTATAAGAATTCGTTTTGGTAAGATCGCAGACTTTTTTAAATGCAAAGAATGTCTCGAGTGTCAGGGTATGTTTTTTTAATAAGGATGACTTATGTATTCGCCATTTAATTTCTTGTTCGGCTGGTTGTCAAATGATCTGGCCATTGATCTGGGTACAGCAAATACGGTTGTGTATGTAAAAGGCAAAGGGATTGTCTTGCGGGAACCCTCCGTGGTGGCGGTACGTCAGGACAGTCGGGGCAGCAAGGTCCTGGCCGTGGGGCAGGAGGCCAAACAGATGCTGGGAAAGACCCCGGGGAATATCGTTGCCATTCGTCCCATTCGCGACGGAGTTATTGCCGATTTTGAAGTGACCGAGGCAATGCTTCGGTATTTTATCAATAAGGTGCATAATCGACGAACGCTGGTTCATCCCCGCATCATTGTCTCTGTGCCTTCCGGTTGTACCCAGGTGGAAAAGCGGGCAGTGCGCGAGTCTGCGGAATCTGCCGGGGCGAGGGAGGTCTATCTGATAGAAGAACCCATGGCCGCGGCCATAGGTTCCAATCTTCCCATTACCGAGCCCACCGCCAATATGATTGTCGATATTGGTGGCGGCACCACTGAGGTGGCGGTGATTTCTCTGTCAGGGATTGTCTATGCGAAATCGGTGCGGGTGGCTGGCGACAAGATGGACGAAGCGATCCTGCAATATATCAAGCGCAAGCATAATCTTGCCATTGGCGAGCGGACGGCGGAGCTGATCAAGATGACCATCGGCAATGTGGATCCTTCTCCGCCCTATGAAACCATGGAGATCAAGGGGCGGGATCTGGTGGAAGGTATTCCCAAAACCATCATGATTGGCGCAGATGAGATTCAGCAGGCGATCACGGAACAGGTCGATGTGATTATTGACGCGGTAAAAGAAGCCCTTGAGGTGACACCGCCGGAGTTGGCCGCAGATATTGTTGATCAGGGAATTATGTTGACGGGTGGTGGCGCGCTCCTGAAAAACCTGGACAAGCGAATGCATCAAGAAACAGGGCTGCCCATCATAGTGGCTGAGGATCCCCTTTCATCGGTTGTTCTTGGTTCGGGTAAGGCCCTTGATAATTTGAGTATTCTTCGCGAAGTGACGGTCCAATAAATCGTCAATTTAATTTTTTTCAGGTCTGACTGTGGAAAAGAAGAGTATTTATGGATTGTTCTTTCTGATGGTCATCATTGACAAATAGAGAGTTTTGAAGAAACCGGCAAATGTTAAAAAGACCCCGTCTCGTTTCGTAACGGCGAGGCTTCTTGTTCTGAGCGGGGTGGTGCTGATACTGGCCCTTGTCCTCTTTGGTTCCACCGTTGGTGGTCAGTTTGGGGTGGTTCAGCAGATGATCATGCAAAGTATGGGGCCAATTCAGGGTGGAGCTTCGAAACTGACACGATCGTTCCAGGTATTTGCCGGTGATTATCTGGCCTTGTGGAATATCAGGGATGACAACAAACAGTTACGATTGAAGATAGCCGATTATCAGCAGCAACTGGATCATCTGCGTGAGGCCTACGCCCGCAATCGCTACCTGGAAAATGAACTTTCTTTTAAAAAGGCAGAGAATTTCCCGGCTCTTACTGCAAGGGTGGTGGGAAGGGATCCATCCTTCTGGTTTAAGACCTTAATGGTAGACAGAGGGAAGAATGATGGTGTGATCAAAGGGATGGTGGCCCGGACATCTTTGGGTGTTGTGGGGCAGGTCATTCAGGTTTCTGATAATTATGCCAAGATTCTTCTGGCCAATGCCCCGAGCAGTGCTGTTGATGCCATGATTCAGAAAAATCGGGTGCGTGGTATTTTAAAAGGTGCTGCTGATAAAGGATATGTTCTTTCCTATGTCTTGAAAAATGCTGAGGTTGAGGTTGGTGACCGGGTGGTGACAGCTGGTGTGGGAGGGATTTTCCCCTCGGGAATTCCCCTGGGTACGGTTTCTCAGGTGCACTCAAAACGGAGCGGGATGTTTCAGGAGATCGAGGTTGCACCCATTGTTGATTTTGGAAGATTGGAAATGGTTTTTATTGATCTTTCCGAAAGACAGAAGATCGCTGAAGAGATGGGAAAAACAGTGGCACCAGCTGTGGATTAAAATTCAGAAATTGTCATCTTATGCGCATATATCGTCTTATCAATGGTGTTTCACTTCCCCCCGGGCAGCTCAAGGGAAACAGATTTTCTTCCTGTTCATAGCCGGGCAGAGAATGACGGGGAGGGAGTACATTGCGACAAGGCGCCTCGGGAGCAGGCTTTCCATGCAGTGTCCGGGGGCCGCATAGGTATGCTGGTACTTAGTTTTTTGTTGGTTGGAATAGTCCTCATTGCCTGCCAGTCCTCAGTCTTGTATTTTCTCCCTTCCTGGATGGGGACTCCGGATCTGATTTTTATCCTGATTATCTTTCTTGCCTATCGCTTCGACTGGTTGCGCGGATTGGTGCTGGTCCTTGCCTTTGGTTGGATCATGGATGTGGTTTCCGGTCTTTATCTGGGGACCTATCCCTTGCTGTACCTCTTCCTTTTTGTTTTCCTTAAGATTATTAAAGAGAAAAGTCCTGTAAAAGAGGCTGTTTACCAGATTCCTTTGGTTGGCGTTGCCTATCTTGTAAGCTACTCCTTTCTTTATAGTTTCTATTTGCTGGTCCTGCCAGAGGTGCTGCCTGAGTGGTCATGGCCCACGATGGTCCGGCAGATCTTGCTCCTGGTGGTGGCCTCAATTCCCTGTTTTCTCTTGTATAACAAGTTGTTTGAACAGATGTCCAAGCGTCGTTTCATTCGTCCTCGTATTCTGCGGAAGCGTTCCGGAAATTATTTTCGTTGAATTGGATGACAAGTTTCGGTGGTGAGTGGAATGGCGGATTTAAAAAAAATGATGAATAAAAGATTCTTGAGAGAACTCGGTGATATCTCCGAGTCTGATCAGGCCGGCCTGGATTCCCTGCGCAAGAGGGTTCTGTTTATTGGCCTGATCGTTCTGTTTTTTATGACGGTTATTCTCCTGCGGCTCTGGTTTTTGCAGATTCATAAAGGAGAAGAGTATAAAAACAGGGCCGAAAATAATCGTGTACGTATTCGAGAGGTGGCGCCTCCCCGTGGTGATATCCTGGATCGATACGGCAAGGAACTCGTCACCAACCAGCCTTCCTTTAATGTGGTTTTGGTGCGGGAGGACTCCAATGATGTTGATGAACTTTTAAAACGTCTCTCGGTGATATTAAAAGAAGACGTGTCGGTTCTCTGGGAGAGGATCAGGGCTGCGGAGAGCAAGCAGAAGCATATCCCCATCCGTTTAAAGGAGAATTTGAGCTGGGATACACTGGCCTATCTGGAAACGCATAATAAGGATTTTCCGGGAATCCGTATTGAGGTCTTCCCCCGCCGATTTTATCATTATGGGGACATGGCTGCCCATATTATTGGCTATCTGGGTGAAATCAGTAAAAGTGAGCTGGAAAATGCAGATGGTGATTTTTACCGGGGAGGAGATCTCGTCGGCAAAATGGGGCTTGAGAAGCTCCGGGAAGAAGCGTTGCGTGGCGATAAAGGCAATGATTCTTCGGAAGTGAATGCCCGGGGTTTTGAACAGAAGCTTTTGGCCCATACGGAACCGATTCCTGGCAAGGAGGTTCGCCTGACCCTCGATATCAACCTGCAACAGGCGGCGGAAGAAGCCATGGACAAAGATGAGCGATCCGGGGCGGTGGTGGTCATGGAGGTGAAAACCGGAAGACTGTTGGTGCTGGCCTCGACCCCCCGTCTCCATCTGGCTGATTTTGAGGGGGGAATCTCCACCAAAAACTGGAACGCGCTGCTTGAGAATCCCAAGCATCCTCTCATTAATAAGGCCTTTCAGGCCATGTATCCGCCCGGTTCAACCTATAAAATGGTGACGGCCCTGGCCGGATTGGCCCGTGGAGTGATTACCAGAGACACCACGTTTTTCTGCACTGGCCATATCGACTTTGGGAATCGAGTTTATAATTGCTGGAAAAAGGGAGGGCATGGAACGGTGGACCTGCATCGGGCCATCAGTGAGTCCTGTGATGTCTATTTTTATCAGGTCGGGATGCGGGTGGGGGTGGATGGTCTGGCGGAGTATGCGAATAAACTTGGACTTGGAATTAAAACTCAGGCGGAGATTGAACATGAAAAGGCCGGACTTATCCCCACCAAAGAGTGGAAGAAAAAGACAAAAGGGGTAAAGTGGCAGGATGGAGAGACCTTGTCACTGGCCATTGGTCAGGGGTTTAATCTGGTTACTCCGCTCCAGCTTTGTCAGATGACGGCCACCATAGCCAACGGTGGTAAAAGGTATCTTCCTCAAATCATTGAAAGTGTTACCGATGCGGAGGGGAAAGTCCTGGAGTTGTTTCAGCCAAAGCTGGTTAATGAGCTTTTGGCGGAGGAAAAAAAATATCTCACCTGGATTCGTGCCGGAATGGTTGATGTTGTCCAGGGCGCAAGGGGAACGGCCCGGGCGGTTCGGATCCCAGGGATAACCATTGCCGGGAAAACCGGTACGGCGCAGGTGGTCCGTCTGGAACAGTACAAGCATCTCCATGAAGAGGATATCCCCTACAAATACCGGGATCATGCCTGGTTTACCTGTTTTGCCCCCGCCGAGGACCCGGAAATTGCCGTGACGGTTCTGGTGGAGCACGGCTTGCATGGCGGTTCAGGAGCAGGGCCCGTGGCCAAGGCCGTTATGCAAAAATATTTTGCCGATCGTATCGCGGTGGAGGCCATTAAACAGGCCGTTATGCATTGATCATGCTGATTTTGTTGAAAGATTTCGTTTTTTTCTGGTGGAAAGATAAATGTTGCGCATGGATCGACGATTTTTAGCAAGCTTTGACTGGGTCCTCCTTTTTTTATTGGTTCTGGTCTGTGGCATGGCCTATATGAATCTGTACAGTGCCACGTACCCATCTCCTGGAAGAATGCCGCCCTATCTGAAGCAAGGGTATCTCCTGCTTATGGGTGTGGTCGGGATTCTTTTTATTCTCAGCTTTGATTATAAAGAACTCCATTTATGGAATTATCCCATTTATGTTTTCACGATTCTCTTGCTCGCGCTTGTTATTTTTGCCGGGAACAGTGCCGGCGGGGCCCAGCGCTGGATTAATCTTGGATTTTTCCAGTTACAGCCGTCTGAACCCGCCAAGCTGATGATGGTCATTACGCTGGCCAGCTATTATTCCCGCAAGGAAACGGTGATCGGATACTCACTCAAGGAGCTGATCCTTCCCATCATTCTCATGGCCATTCCCTTTGTTCTGATTCTGATTCAACCGGATCTGGGAACCGCTCTGATGTTCGTCATCATTTTTATTTCGATGACGGTTTTAGCGAAATTACGCTGGTCGACCTATATTATTCTGGGGGCGAGCGGGATCGCGATGATTGTGCTTGGCTGGTTGTATGTCCTGAAACCGTATCAGAAGCAAAGGGTGGAAACCTTGTTGAACCCGGCGCATAATGCCATGGAAGAAGGATATCAGATCCTTCAGTCCAAGATTGCCATTGGCAGTGGTGGTCTTTTCGGAAAAGGATTTATGGAAGGAACCCAGGGACATCTGCATTTTCTGCCGGAAAGGCATACCGACTTTGCGTTTTCAGTCTGGTGTGAAGAGTGGGGGTTTGCCGGGAGCCTCTTTTTTTTACTGGTCTATTTTATCATGTTGATCTGGGGGTTGCATGCGGCCATGTCAGCCAAGGATCGCTTTGGCCTGTTTCTGTCCTTTGGAGTGGTGGCCCTTATTTTCTGGCAGGCGGTTATTAATCTGCTGATGATTCTCGGATTTTTGCCGGTGGTTGGGATTCCTTTGCCGATGTTCAGTTATGGCGGCTCTTCCCTGCTGACAACCTTGCTGGGAATGGGCATATTGCTCAATGTCCGGATGCGCCGTTTTCAGACCGAATCCACCCTGGAAGGTTGTGACGGTTGAGAGTGCCCTGGGCTCAGAAGATCTCAGGAGGCCGGGTGTTTTTTTAGGAAAGGCTCATCTAAGACTTGCGCATCAGGTTGAGGGGAATATAATGAAGTTGAAGGCAGGGTGTTGGGGAGGCTGAACGGCAACCTGTCAGGGAATGTACCGTGGGGTGCATTGTTAGAATGACGTGCTGGTGATCGTCATTGAAGATTAACTGGAGGAACTGTATGGAACTGAAGATCGAAACCAGGAACGTAGAGTTGCGGAAAGGTTGGCAGGAGAGAATAGACGAAGAAAAGGAAAAACTCATTCGTCATTATGCAAACTTTGTTCTTCATCTTCGTGTTTCTATTGAGGAAACGAAGCACCATAAAGAGAAAGGTTATGAACTGAAGATCGTCGCCTCGGTGCCCAATGATACCGTGGTGGTATCGAGAAAGGGCGAAAATATGGGGGCACTGCTGGTGGAGGCCTTTGATGTTTTGTCACTGCAATTAAAAGAGATCCTGCGAAAAAAGCGCAAGGACCAGAAGACCATCGACGGTGATGTGGAGACTGCCAGTTTTGGGGTTGTGCGTAAGGTTTCACCCTTTGAGTCCTATGGATTTATTGTCACACCGGACGAGCGAGAGATTTATTTTCATGAGAATGCCTTGAAAGATATTCCGCTGGATCAGTTAGTGGAAGGAGATGAAGTCTCCTACGGTGAAACCATAGGGGACAAGGGCCCCCAGGCATCCTGGGTGCGGGTAGCCAGATAGCTTGTGATCGAAAGAAGATCAGGGCCCTGCATGGATTATTTCCATGCGGGGCCTTTTCCATTGGGGGAGGGAATTTCATTCTCCTTGCCAGATATGGACGTCAGTGGTAGAAGGCATTTTTTACGAGCTGTCATGGATTTGCCTTGGCTTTTCTCGCTGCGTCTGATCCCGGCCTGGAATGAAAAGCCAAATGAGAGTTTCTTTAAGGTATGGTAGAGAATTTTTATGACATTCCAGCAATCGGATATTGAAGAAGAATATTTCCGTCTCTCAGAGTCGGAGATATTCACAAGAATTTTAGAGCGCAAGAAAGAACTGGCTGGCCGGCTTCTCATTCTCTGCCATCACTATCAGCAGGATGATTTGTTTCAGTTTGCCGATCTTGTTGGGGATTCCTTGAAACTTGCGCGTGAGGCGGCATCCCTTCATGGCCCGGAATTTATTGTGTTCTGCGGGGTCCATTTTATGGCTGAGTCTGCCGATATTCTGGCCCAGAGGCATCAGAAAGTTCTGCTTCCTCATCTTTATGCCGGCTGTCCCATGGCTGATATGGCGACAGCGGGAGCGGTTGCCATGGCATATACGAATCTGGTGCATGCTGGAGTTGTCAAAGATGAAGCAACGGTGGTGCCAGTGACGTATGTGAATTCTTCGGCAGCGGTCAAGGCCTTTGTGGGCGAGCGTGGTGGGTCGGTGTGCACCTCTTCCAATGCCCAGCGTGTTTTGGCCTGGGCCCTGGAAAAAGGAGAGAAGGTTTTCTTCTTTCCCGATGAACATCTGGGCCGCAATTCAGCCATTGCCCTGGGAATTCCCTCAGAGCAGATCTGTGTCTGGCGCAGGGGCGAACTTCTGGGGGGAAACAGCGTTGAGCAGTTACAAAGGGCACGGGTGCTGCTCTGGAATGGATACTGTGAAGTGCATATGCGGTTCCTGCCCGAGCATGTGCGTCAGTTTCGGCTGCGTGTGCCAGAGATCCAGATCATGGTTCATCCTGAGTGCAGCGCTGAAGTCGTTGGCATTGCCGATCGGTATGGTTCAACGGAGGCAATTATCACCGCAGTGAAAGAGTCGGCCGCGGGCAGTCAATGGGCGATAGGTACGGAAACCAATCTGGTCTCTCGTCTGCAGAAACAGTTTCCGGAGAAAGACATTCACCTTCTTGCGCCAATTCCCTGTCAGTGCACAACCATGGATCGTAATCAGCCTCTGAACCTGCTCTGGCTGCTCGATAATCTGGCCGCCGGCAAGGTCGTCAATCAGATCAGGGTGCCTTCAGAGGTGGCCGCCCAGGCCCTGAAATCCCTTGAACAGATGTTAAGCATTTGAGCCATTCCGTTTGGTCGTTTTCTGGAGCATCGCGTGAATAACGATATCTATCTCATTGATGGCAGTGCCTATATTTACCGGGCCTATCATGCCATAGCACCCCTGTCCACCAGTCAGGGGCTGCCCACCCATGCGGTATACGGTTTTTTTAATATTCTGCGTCGCATTCTGCGGGAGAAAAATCCCAGGTATCTGGCGGTGGCCTATGACAGCCGGGGGCCGGTCTTCCGTCACGCAATGTATGACGCCTATAAGGCGAACCGAGCCGCCATGCCTGAAGATCTGCAGGTGCAGATTCCCTATATTAAAGATCTGGTGCGGGCCTTTAATATCCGTTCTTTTGAAATCCCCGGGGTCGAGGCGGATGATATTATTGCCTCAGCGGCGAAGCAACTGAGCCGGCAGGGGAACCGGGTCATCGTGGTTTCGGGCGACAAGGATCTCCTGCAACTGGTGGATGACCGGGTGGTTGTCTGGGAGCCCATGAAGGACAAGATTATGGACGGTCAGGCCGTACTTGAGAAGTATCATGTCGGGCCGGATCGACTTCTGGAGTGCTTTGCCCTGATTGGTGACAGCTCTGATAATATCCCCGGGGTCTCTGGAATTGGGCCGAAAACGGCAGAGACCCTGATCAATCAGTATGGGAGTCTGGAGGGAATTTATGCCCATGTGGAGGGCATGAAAAAATCAAAAATGCGGGATCGGCTGCTGGAGAACCGGGACGCTGCCTTTCTGTCCCGTGAGCTGATTCGTCTGAAAGAAGATCTTGATCTTCCGCAGACCCTTGAGGACTATAAACTTCCAGATCCAGATCGTGAACAGCTACAGAGTCTGTACAGGATCCTTGAATTTTCCAGTTTGATCGAGGAAAAAACAGTTGGGGAGCGCATCGCTGGTGATGGCTTTTCCCTGGTCCAGACCGAGGAGCAGTTACGGGAGCTTGAACAGGTTTTAGCGGGAGCAGCGCTTCTGGTCATTGATACAGAGACGACGTCGATACACAGCCGGACGGCAAGGCTGGTGGGAATATCGATCTGTGTCGATCTGGAAAAGGCCTGGTATATTCCCCTCCATCATAAAAATGCCGAGGGCATCCCGTTGTCCGGTCAGCTCAATGCTTCCCTGGTTGCCGAGAGGCTGCGCCCCTTTCTGGAGAATGTGGAACTCCCGAAACTCGGACATAACATTAAATATGACTATGCGGTGATCCTGCAAAATTTTGGCATTCATCTGGCGGGCCCGCTCCTTGATACCATGATTGCCGCCTATCTCATCGAGCCCACCCGGCGCTCCTATAAGCTGGATGATCTGTGTCTGGAAAAGGGGCTCGTCCTTACTTCCTTTGCCGAAGTTGTGCAGGGTGATACCAGGGAAGATGCCTTTGCCTTTGTGGAAATGGAGGCGGCGAAGAATTACAGCTGTGAGGATGTGTATGGAGCCCTTCGTCTGTGGCAGGACTTTGAGCCTGCCCTGGAGAAGCTGGAGTTGGGGACGCTTTTTTTAGATGTGGAGATTCCTCTGATTCCGATCCTTGCTGAAATGGAGCTTGCCGGCATCGGTGTCTCCACCAAAATGCTTGATACCTTGTCGGTGGAGTTTAAGGAAAAGCTGCGGCTCCTGGAAATTCAGATTTACGGGCAGGCCGGCAGAGAATTTAATATCCAGTCACCCAAGCAGTTGGGTGAGATCCTCTTTGACGAGTTGCGCCTTCCTTACGGGCGCAAGACCAAGACCGGCTATTCAACGGATATCAAGGTTCTGGAGAAATTGGCGGCCAGTCACGCGTTACCGGCGATGATCATCGATTTTCGTAATCTGGCCAAACTACAGTCCACCTATGTGGAGAAATTACGGGAACTGATTGATCCTGCCACGGGCCGGGTGTACACCTCCTATAATCAGACGGTTACTGCCACCGGTCGACTTTCTTCCAGTAATCCCAATCTCCAGAATATCCCCATCCGCTCGGAGGAGGGAAATCGTATTCGCCAGGCCTTTATTCCAGCGGATGGCTTGTGTTTCTTATCAGCCGATTATTCCCAGATCGATCTGCGGGTACTTGCCCATTACTCGCAGGATCCCGTCTTGCTTGACGCCTTTCGGACTGGCGGGGATATCCACGCCCGAACCGCCGCCCAGCTTTTTTCCATCTCACCACTCCTGCTCACCTCGGAAATGCGAAGGGTGGCCAAGACCATTAACTTCGGCATCGTTTACGGGATGAGCAGCTTTGGGCTGGCCAGTCAACTGAATATCAGCCGGAGGGAAGCCCAGATCTTCATTGATCGCTATTTTCAGTTGTACCATGGGGTGAAGCGATTCATGACTGATATTGTGGAAAAAGCCCGAATGGATGGTTTTGTAACGACATTACTGCGCAGGCGTCGGATGTTACCGGAGATTCATGCAAAGAATAAAGGGGATCGGGAATTTGCGGAACGAACTGCCATGAACACCCCCATTCAGGGAACAGCAGCTGATATCATGAAACTGGCCATGATCCGAGTTGCCGGAGTGTTGGCTCAAGGAGGACTTCGGGCTCGCCTGCTCCTTCAGATCCATGATGAGCTCGTTTTTGAATTGCCTGAAGCAGAAAAAGAAGAAACGATAAGAATTGTCAAGCCGGCCATGGAAGATGTCCTGGCCCTTGATGTACCACTGGTGGTGAACTTTACTACAGGAATGAGCTTGGCCAAAACTGGGTGAGATATTCAGAAGAAGAGCGATGCTTGTTGTATTCAAGAACTGCACTCATCGTTCAAGGTATGATGATGAACGAACTGACGATTTCTGATGGGAGTGGGGTTTCAGACTCGAGCGTATCATCTGTCGGTTCGTTTTCAGGATGCTTTTTTCGTTCTTTCTTCTCTTCCTGCTTTTTGAGCCGATTTAATTCCTTGCTTCTTTTTTCACCCTGATAATTTGTTCGTTTAGCCAAAATGATCTCCTGTGGAAAAGTCTTGGGTGGCTCTTAGGGGGTCGCTGCACCACAACCAGAATTTTTCGGTTCCTGATTGTGGTGGCGGACCATTGCTGGAGTGGAACTTACCGTGAAGATTGTCCCAAGGGGCTTTGAGTGCAAAAAAAAAGCCCCGTATCCTTATGGACACGGGGCTTTTTTTATTTATGGGGTATTACAGTTTAACAACGTTCTCAGCGGCTGGTCCTTTAGCGCCGGCAACGACGTCAAATTTGACGCGTGCGCCTTCATCCAGGGACTTGAAGCCGTCGCCCTGAATAGCGGAGTGGTGAACAAAAACATCTTTTCCACCATCCTGCTCAATAAAACCAAAACCTTTAGAATCATTAAACCATTTTACTGTACCTTCTGCCATTTTTACTACTCCTTTGTACGCGCTTCCATATGGAAACCTTTTTCGAATAACACCAGACAGATAATAAAGAGCCTGGCGTGCTTGCCTCAAGATATCCTTGAGTAACTCTCTGAGTTGATTGTAACGAATGGTTCTCTAAAGTTCAACAATGAAAACCAGACGATTTATATATACTGACATTCATTTAGAAAAGCCAGACAATTGCGAGATCTTTGTGCAATATTTCAATGGATCGTGCCTGGACAGTGATAACGTTGCTGTTCAAAGATGTTCTTTCCTGAAAATGAAAGAAGCAATTAACGTTTTAAAAATGTGCGTTTGCTGTAATCCACTGTTTTCGGCCGTTTATATTTTATAGAATCGGACGTTGTCGATGGCTTTCTTTTTTGTCCTGATCGAGCCGACAATTCTTTCTCGGCGACGACCAGGTCTTGGGCGTCGAGGTTGAAGCCGGATACCGTTTCAAGGGGGATCTTTTTTCCCAGGGTCTGCTCGATAAGTTTGATCATCCGGTTGTCAGCGGAGGTCATGAAGGTGAATGCCTCTCCGGTGCAGGCCGCCCGACCCGTCCGGCCGGTGCGATGGGTGTAGGCCTCAGCAGTATCGGGAACGTCGTAATTAATAACATGGGAGATCCCCGAGACATCAATCCCGCGAGCGGCAATGTCCGTTGCCACCAGAATGTTATAGATGCCGCTCTTGAATCCATCCAGGGCTTCCTGGCGTTTGTTCTGGGACAGATTCCCCTGTAAAGATGTTGCCCGAAAACCGGAATTTTCCAGCTGCTGGGCGACATTCTTGGCCTTATATTTTGTTTTGGTAAAAACCAGGGTTGTGGTCATCTCCTTTTGCTTCAGGATATTCTTGAGCAAATCCGTTTTCCGTTTTTGCTCAACGTGAATCAGGGAGTGGGAGATGGATGCCGCCGGCTTGGTATGATTAATCTGTACCGTGGCTGGATCGTTGAGAATATCCTCGGCAAGGTGGCGAATTTCGCTGGGCATCGTTGCCGAAAAGACCAGAGATTGTCGTTTCGCGGGAACAGATTTCAATATTCGACGAATGTCTGGCAAAAACCCTTTGTCAAACATGTGATCGGCCTCGTCAAGAATGAGAATCTCGACGTGGGAGAGATTGACGGTTCTGTCATTCAGATGATCGAGGAGGCGGCCAGGGCAGGCGACAATAATCTCCACCCCGTTGCGGATATTTCTGGTCTGGGTCAGTTTGCTGACTCCGCCATAAATCACGGCACTGCGCAGGTTGGTCAAATGGGCCATTTTCTCAAAATAGTCATGAATCTGCTCGGCAAGCTCGCGGGTGGGGGCAATGATCAAGGCTCGGACGCATTTCCTCGGGCCATTGAGCAAACGTTGCAGGGTCGGCAATACAAAGGCAGCCGTTTTGCCGGTTCCAGTCTGGGCCAAGCCGAGAAGGTCACGGCCTGCGAGAACAGGTGGAATTGCCTGGAGCTGAATGGGGGTGGGTACGGTGTAGCCACATTTCTGGATGGCTGTTACGATGTTCGGGTGAAAATTAAAGACTGAAAAACTCATTAAAACTCCTTTTGATTTGGGACTGCTTGTGTTGCCTGTCTTGATTGGGTATGAAAATACCCGCATGCAGAGAAGGCATGATTGTCTGTTTCTCAATGAGAAGAGAGGCCATGATTCCGGGAATGAAAGAACGTTGCCGGAAGGGAGCAAGGACACGAATCTTCTGTAAGATGATATGGGTATGGGCTAAATGGTCTGCATGTGGACATGAAGCGATAATTTCAGTTTCATTTATCGCGGGGGGAGTTGTGGCAATGTTCCGGGGAAAAACAACTTCAAAAAAAGAACAGGCTGACGCTCCAGTTAGGTACTCAGCAATAAAACTTTAACGATATTGAACGATGCGAGAAAATCAGCAGGGAAGTACGAGAAAGGAATATGCTCCTCCCTACATACTCTTGTTTTTTAAGTATAGCTACAGAATAAAGCGTTTTAATATCTCAGCAAGTACACTATTCTGATTTCTCATTGTGCGTGGAGGTATTTTAACGATGTCAGCCGGTTTCCTGAAGTTGCCAATAAAAACAGGAGATCCTAACAAGGGGTGGGGTTGAAGAGAGAATGAATTCAAATACTGTGGCACATGGTCGCTACGCTTTGCGGCTGCATCAATTTATGGATGAGGTGACCCTCTATCCGGTGAGTTGCGAGCGACTGGCCGCTGGGAGAACAGATCGACAGTGGCTGGACGCAGTCCTGGCCGGAGGGGCAAGGATTGTCCAGTTGCGGGATAAGGAAAGCAGCGATGGCGAGCTTCTGGCCAAGGCGCTCTATTTCAGAGAAAAAACCCGAGAGGCGGGGGCCTTGTTGATAATAAATGACCGATTGGATATTGCCCTTCTGGCAGGTGCCGATGGAGTGCATGTGGGGCAGAATGATCTGCCCCCGGAGGAGATGAGAAGACTGGCCCCGGACTTTTTGATCGGACTTTCCTGCAATACACTGGATCAGGCCAGGAAATTGGGGGATATGGTAAAAAAAGGTTTGTGTCCGGTGTCCTATTTTAATGTGGGCCCTTTATATTCGACAACGACCAAACAGGGGCTGAAGGACTATTTAGGGGTCCAGGCCATTCGCCAATTTACCCGGGAATGCTCTTTGCCCTTTACCGTGATGGGGGGCATTAAGGCTGATCATATTGAGGAATTATGTGATGCAGGGGTGAAACGGATGGCCGTGGTGACTGCCATCACTCAGGCATCAGATATCTCCATGGAAACAGCATGGTGGATAAAAAAAATAAAAGAGTGCTCAGGGAATCGGAGGCAGGAGAATGGAGCGTTGCAAAAAAAGAGAAAGGCTGGTCAATGAGATCGAGTTGTTTATTTCCTATGGGGTTACAAGAGAAGAGCAGCCGGGTGCCCTTCTTTTCTTGCAGCGGTATAAAAATGATGATCTTGCCCTGCAGCTTATGAGGTCTTTTTACACCTCATTGCCCGAGACCCACGAGGAAGCCCTTTGCCGAATCGCCTTTATCGAGAAAAAAGATGATATTTTTCTGTTGGGATTACAGACCGCCCTGCATGGTTATCTCTATCTTGCCACTGATCAGAAGGCACTTTTTGTTGGTGAATATGGAGAGGAACCTCTGGAGACGAAGGCCCTGGCTCTTTTTGGGTATCCTGATCTGAAAGAGTTTCTAAAAAAATATCCACATATTGAGAAGTGCCAGGAATATGTCCCTGATCAGCTGGCAGACCCCGGATTCTGCCCCGTCTGCTCGGCGGTGACGGGTGCGTATCACATCCTGGGGTGTCCGGTGGAGGTCTGTCCCTGGTGTGAAGGGCAGTTCAGCCGGTGCGGTTGTCGTTTTGAGCAATTGGGGGTTGAGGCGCTGGAAGATGAGGAGGAGCTGGAAGAGCTGGAACGATTGCTGAAAGAGAAGGGGCGTGTTCCTTACGCGGCCTGGCAGTGTCCATCCTATCCGTCGGATAAGGACGAAGAGGATGGACAGGATGAGTAATGGCGGCAGGTTCTGAGGGGTTATTTCTTCGACGAGATGCTTTTCAGATAGTGAAAAATATCCGAATCTGAAGAAAGGACGAGGTTGGTGTTGTCGCCAATGACCTGCCGGTAACTTTCAAGGGTTCTGGAAAAGGAAAAGAATTCAGGATCCTGGGAGTAGGCATGGCCAAATATCCTCGTTGCTTCAGCATCGGCCTTGCCCTTTATGCCCATGGCATCACGTTCAGCCGTGGAGCTGATAACCTGCAACTCACGATCAACGGTACCGAGAATTTCGGCCTTCTTCCCTTCGCCGGTGGAGCGTTTTTCGGCGGCAATCCGTTTTCTTTCAGAAATCATGCGGTCGTAAACCTTGACCCGCACCGATTCAATATAGTTAACCCGCTTGAACATAACATCAATCAGCTCGATACCATATTGGGGAGTCGCCTTGGCAGCTGTCTCAATGATATAATTGGTGATAACATCGCGGCCACGTTTGGGGGCACCGGCGATGTTCTTGCTGGCATCGGTCATGGTTTCTTCTGACCAGTCAGAGCTGCGAATGATTTCAATGAGATCATTCTTGTTCACCATGTCGCGCACCGTGCCGTCAATGATGTCATCGAGCATTGATTGGGCGCGGGTCTCTGTTTTGACTGCCTGCATATATTTCAGGGCATCGACAATGCGCCAGCGGGCAGTGACATCAAGATAGACATAGGTCTTATCCCCGGTGGGAATCTGATTGGGGTCGCCGTCCCAGATCTGGATCCTTTTGTCAAACAGATTGACATGCTGGACGAAGGGGACTTTCAGATGCAGACCGGCAGTGGTTATGGGTTCACCGACCGGGGCGCCGAACTGGGTGATAACGGCCTGGGTTCCTTCATCGAGAACGAAAAACCCGTCATAGATGACTATAATGCCAAGAAGAACAAGACCGGTCAGGAAGAATTGAACAATTTGTTTCATCTCAGTTTCCTTGTTGGTTGGATTTAGGGCTTATGGAACCCGCCGGGGCTTGCAGGGGGGAGAGATTGAGCAGCGGAAGCGGCGATTTCTGGTCTTCATCGATCACATAGACGGAGGCGGTACTGGGCATGATTGCCTGCATGGTCTCCAGATACATCCGCCGACGGGTGACCTCTGGTGCGCTTTTGTATTCCTTGAGGATGGCCAGGAAACGTCCTGTTTCACCCTGGGCCTGATTAATCCTGGCGGCGGCGTAGCCATGGGATTCCTCTATGGTTTTTTTGGCATCACCGCGGGCCTTGGGGATGACCCTGTTGTAGGTCTCTTCTGCCTCATTCACCAGTCGCTTCATATCCTGATCCGCCTCGTTGACCTCGTTGAATGCCGGCTTGACCGGTTCGGGGGGGTTGATATCCTGAAACTGGACCGTGCCGATGGTAACCCCGGCCTCAAGTTTATCCAGTTGCGCCTGCAATTCTTTTTTGGCATCTGCGGCCAGAAGATCACGGTTGCCAAGGACGTAGTCAAAATCCATATTTCCCACCACCCGTCGGGTGATGCTCTCTGAGATATCGCGGACTGCCTGGCGTACGTCTTTGACTTTAAAAAGGTAATTGACGGGATCGCTGACCCGGTACTGGACGATCCAGGCAACATTGATCACATTGGTGTCGGCCGTCAGCATCAGGGACTCGGTCTCAAAGCCGCTGCGGTCAAATGATGTCAGTTGACCGGGAGAACGGCTGCGAAAGCCGAACTCTTCTTTGCGGATTTCTCCCATGTCAACCTTGTACAGGGTGTCAATGATGGGAATCTTAAAGCGCAGGCCGGGCTGGGTGGTTTGAGAATATTTTCCCAGGCGGAGAATAATGCCCACCTCACCGGGAGAGATCTTGTAGAAGGAGGCATAGATAGCCTGGAGGACCATGATGGCCAGGATGAAGGCGACGAGTTTACTGATTCCGGCCAGGGGATTCATGGCCTGGGATGGCTTGTTCTCCTCGGTGCTGCCTGAATGAGATTTCTTATCGTTAAAAAAATCCTGCACCTTTTTGATGCAAAGGGCGACCCATTCTTCCGGGGTCTGGGGTTTTTTCTTCTGGCCCCATGGCGGTTGCTGTTCCTGGTTTGACATAATAATTTTTCTCCTGCCTTGCCTGATGAAACGGAATCTTTCTGTCGTCGTATGATAAAGAGAAGGATGGTATGACAAATTTTGAAACAGAATAAGCCCTTTTTGTTGAATGGCAAATGAAAATGACAGGTTTCTTTGAACAGCCGGGGCAAGGTTTGTTTCGGAAAATCCTGGAAAAGAAGAAGTTCATGGCCGGAGAGCGAGCTCCCAACTCCCGATGAGCAGGGAAATAAAGAGACTAAAACAGAGGGATTGAAAGAAAAAAGAGTGACGCAGACGTTGGAGCGGTTCCTGACTCAGGAGGTATCCTGACAGCAGGCCGCAGAGCAGTCCAAAAAAATGGGCACCAAGATCTGTATGTTCACCGGAACTGCCCAGTGCGGCGAGGAGCGCTGCTCCAGCCATTATAGGCAGGAGAATATGAGAACCGGTAAATTTTCTCCGTCCCCGATGGCTGAGAATGGCCAGCATGCCGATGACGGCAAAGACGGCCGTCGAAAATCCGACAAACTGGTACTCTGATTGATGAAGAAGGACGTTGAGCAGATTGCCGCATCCTGCAGTCAGAAGCAGTGAGCTGAGTCCAAGACCGGTGCCCGTCAAGAGACAGAATGAGTGGACCAGCCAGCCCCCGATAAGGCAGTTACTGAGCAGGTGCACCGTATCGGCATGGAGGGTCAGGGCCGTCAGCAGTCGCCACCACTCCCCTTTTTGGAGGATCTCGTCAGCGTTGCCGGCCCCTTGCGCAAACCATACGGACTCTTTGCTCCAGGCACCGGTCACGGAATAAAAGAGAATCAGCGCGCCGATGAGAAGCAGGGTCGGGGGTTGGATCAAGGGGGTGAAATCATGGTTCGGAGGTGGAGGTTTGGGGGGCCAATCTCTATTTTCGGCAAAGTAGCATTCCAGTTCATGGATTGCCCGGAGTTCTCTGCCGGCCGGGACAAAAAGCTGCCAGGTGTGGTCCTTATGGAAAATTTGATGAGGGATCTGAACCGCCGACAGGACAAGGACCCAGGCATTCGCGGTTTCCTCCTGGTTCGTGTCAAGGATGGGTGAGGATTGTGGCGGGGTTCTTTTTTGCAATGTCATGTCCACACTGGTGACTCAGTTGCAACAGATTCAAAATTCTGGTTGGGTTTTTAAGGGATTGTTATCCATAGTAGCCTTTGCATCATGGTTTGGCAAATACGGGGAGTCCCGGCTGTTCCATTGGTCGAAGTGAAGGGATCAGAGGCAGGCCTTAAGCAAAAGAGTGACCGGCAGGATTGCGGGAAATAATGTTTCGTGCTATACGGCACAGGCAGGCGGGAACAGATGTTTGAGAAAGGATGGGGAAATATCATCATGGAGATAAGAAAAGGGGTTACAACCATTGAGATTGCAACCCCTTTATTGAATCTGGTACCGTAGAGAAGACTCGAACTTCCACGAGGAAACCCCCACTAGGACCTGAACCTAGCGCGTCTACCATTCCGCCACTACGGCACAACGAAGGTCAATATGCTTGTCCTGATGAAATTTGTCAAGACTTTCTTCATGGCGGGCATAAAATAGGAAAAATGTGGTGTATGAATGGAAATCTTTAGAGAACTTGAGGATATCAAGAAACAATTTCCCTACCCATGCGTCACCATTGGGAATTTTGACGGAGTGCATCTTGGTCATCAGTTGTTGTTTGCCGAGGTGGTGCAGCGGGCCTATCGCCATCATGGCACCAGCGTGGCCATAACCTTTAATCCCCATCCCCTTCAAGTGCTTCGACCAGAGGGAATCAAGCTGATTTCCACCTGTGCCCAGAAGATCGAGATGATCGGTCACGCCGGCATTGATGTTCTTGTTATTGTTCCCTTTACCAAGCAGTTTGCCGGAATTTCAGCGGATCATTTTGTGGACGAGATCCTTCTCCGTCGTATCGGGGTAAGGGAATTGGTGGTGGGCTATGATTATGCCTTTGGCAAGGGTCGGGCGGGTAATATTCCATTTTTGCAGAAGCAGGGAGAGGAAAAAGGATTTCCGGTGTCGGTGGTTGATGCATATTATGAAAATGGGATGCTGGTCAGCTCAACCAAGGTGCGCGAATTGATCGTGGAGGGGCGAATGGCTGAGGCCAGGATGCTGCTTGGCCGTTTCTATCAGATTCGCGGCGAGGTGCAGATGGGAAAACAGAGGGGCGGCAGGGAGATAGGTTTTCCCACGGCTAACCTGCACCTGGATGCCGAAGACCTGATTCCAAAGATCGGCGTATATGTGTGCCAGGTTATTTGTGATGGAAAATGTTACGGCGGGGTGCTCAATATTGGCTACAATCCGACTTTTGGTGAAGATACCTTGGTGGCTGAGACCCATATATTTGATTTTAATCAAGATATCTATGGGAAACCGATCAAGGTGAACCTGCTGCAATTCATCCGGGGAGAACAGAAATTCCCAGGCACCCAGGAGCTTGCGGCACAGATTGGCCGTGATGTGGTTCAGGCCAAGCAGATTTTGGCGAGTCAGCACAATGAGTTGACCCTTTCCTGTGACGAAAAACACAACCGTTGAGGTTCCATGGGGGAGATGGGGGATGACGGAGAGGAATCGGCGTTACTATCCGGGAATGGATTTTCTCCTTGCAAGTGTATTGAAGGTGTCTATACTATCTAAGATTTTTTGAGCAGGAAAGGCGCGAGCCTTCACGGCATGTTTTTTGAGGGATTTCTTGAAGATAAAAGAGAGATGGCGGCTTAAAGTACCTGTTTTCGAGATCGGTATGGTATTCCAGGCTCCCGTTGATCAGACTTGATAGAGGTGGGATATGTCAGAGCAGTTACAGGAAGAGTTGCAGGAAGATTTAGCTAAAGTTATTGAAGAATTTGAAAAAAAATGTCAGCAGAACCCCAATAATGTGATGGCGCATCATCATCTGGGACTGGTGTATCTCAAGGCCGGACGGGTGGATGACGCAATTCGGATGCTGGAGAGGGCCATTGCCATCGATCCCATGAGCGCGGAAAGCATGATCAACCTGGGGGCCATTTATTTTGGCAAGGGAGATCTGACTCGTGCCCAGGAGTTAAATGAAGAGGCGGTACGGGTCATGCCGGAGACGGCTCAGGCCCATGCCAACCTGGGGTTGATCTGGCAGCAGCGCAATGAGCTTGACAAGGCAGTGGATGCTTATGAAAAGGCCATTCAGCATAATCCAAAGCTGGCGACGGTGTGGATTAATATGACTGCGGTGCTGACCATGCGGGGGGAGGATGCAAGGGCACTGAAGTCGGCCCGCAAAGGAGTGGAGCTTGACCCCGATTCTCCCCTGGCCCAGAATAATCTGGCGGTGGCCCTTTTCTTCAGTGGGGAATATAAACTTGCCAAAGAACATATGGAAAAGGCCCGCGAGCTGGGCTATTCCGTGGATCCCAATTTTGTTGATCGGCTCCACCAGGAGCTGGCATAACCATTCAATATCAATTAGATTTGTTCCATCCATGCTGATATCTTATGAGTAAACAACGTCTCACAACACCTCCCTCGTGTCCATTCTGCTGCCTGAGAGTCGGGCGGGCAACGGATGCCATAGAGCGGAAAATGCATGAGTTCAAGGTGGGGCGCTGTGAGTGCGGCGCGGTCTATAGCTGTGATCCCACCGGCCATAATATTGGAGCTGCCATCGTTGAAACCCTTGTCCTGGCCTGTGACAACAATTGGGATTTAGCCTGGGATCTTCTCCCAGAGGATGATTATCTCACCGGCCGCGTAGAAGACTACGACGAATTGACTCACCAGGTGGTGAATACCAAAAATATGGATGGCCGCCCGGTCCGTGGTGTCCTCTATTTTGTCCGTCTGCACACGGCGATTAGCGAGGTTTCCAGACGGGTCAAGGAGAAGAAGGAACTCCAGGCCGGTTCTCTGAACGCGGGAGCAGAGGAGATTCCAGTGACCTCGGAACCAGTCCCTGACCCCCAGCGAAAGAAGGTCAAAGCCACCAAGCAGAATGTGACAGAATATGTTGAGCTGGGTGATATTGACGCCCTCGTCGCCTTGTGTTTCGATGACAAGAAGACCCTGCGTCTCTTGCAAAGGTTGCTCTATGAGCCCGATGAGCGGCAACGTCTTCGGATTGCCTGGATTATCGGTCAGGTTTGCGCGCGGGTGGCCAGTCGAGATCCTGGTCAGGTCTCTGGATTATTGCAGCGACTTTTTGAAGCCTGTTCTGATTCTGCCGCCACCCCCTGGGGGATGGTGGAGACTCTCGGAGAGGTCATTGCCGGACGTCCGGATATCTTTGGCGCCTTTACCCGTCATCTCCTCAATTATATGGGGGATGCTTCCACCCAGAGTCAGGTGGTGTCGGCACTCAGCAAAATTGCCAAAACGCGGCCAGATCTGATCCGGGAAACCCCGTTTTATAATCTCTTTCATTTTTTGACCCACCCTGATCCCCTTATGCGTGGGCAGGTAGCCCGCCTGCTGGGTCGCATCCGGGCAACGGAGGCTACCCTTCAGCTCATGGCGTTGAATGATGACAAGGCGGAGTTGTCCATCTGGGAAGATGAAAAATGGAGTACTTTTACTGTTTCAGCTCTGGCCCGGGAGGCTGTGGCCAGGATTCGTGAGGAAGAGGTTCAATCATGACCAAGACCACCCTGCAGTCCATTGATTCCATTGTTGCCGTGGATCAGAAGAAATCTTCCGATCCGGCACAAGCCTGCTATGAAGAAGGAAAAGAGTTTCTGAAAACCAATGAACTGGCGCAGGCGGCTCTGGCCTTCCATAACGCGCTTCTCGCCTTTGAAGAAAAGGATAATCAGAATGGAGTCGCCAATGCCTCCAATCAGCTTGGCAATGTCTGCCTGCAGCGCCAGGAGTATGAGAAGGCCATAATGCACTATTGGCGGGCCTGGGGTATCTGTGAGAAACAGGATGACCCAATGAGCCTGAATGTCCTCTCCTCCCAGCTTGTCCTCGCGCACCAGGGATTGAAGCAGTTCCCGGAGGCCGTCAAGCTTTGTCTGGATATGCTGGATACCTATTATCGGGGCAATAATCCGCAAGGGGCTGTGGAGACTCTGGAGAAGCTGGCCAATGTCTATCTGGAAGCGGGTGAGAAGGTCAAGGCTGCCGATACCTATCGGACGATGGCCTCCATTCACGCTCAGTTTAAACATAAGACCATAGCCGAGGGTTTTATGAAAAAGGCACAGGCCCTGGAAGAGTCGGCCTGAGAGGGGGCTGAGGCCTATCATGTTTACAGGTATTGTTGCGGGCACAGGGGTATTGCGAAGAAAACGAGGGGTGGATGGTGGTATGGCCTTTGATCTTGAGGCCGGATTTGTTTTTGCCGATCCGGAAGAGGGAGAATCCGTTGCCATTAACGGTGTTTGCCTGACTGCTTACAGCATAAAAAACCAGCAATTTACGGTGGATGTCTCTCCTGAAACCTTGAACCGTTCAACCCTGGGGGGCCTTCATGCCGGGGCTTCTGTGAATATGGAGCGGGCCTTGCGCTTGTCTGACCGCTTGGGCGGCCATATTGTTTCAGGGCATGTTGATTGTGTGGCCATGGTTCGGGAACGAAAACCGAAGGGTGCCTTTACTCTCTTTTCCTTTACCCTGCCTGAACAATGGGATCGATACCTTGTGGAAAAGGGATCGGTGACCATTGACGGGGTCAGTCTGACGGTGAATGGCTGCAGCTCGGGGCAATTCGACGTTTCAATTATTCCCCAGACCCTGCAAACGACCACCCTCGGGCTGTTACAAAACGGCAGCCATGTTAATATTGAGGTCGATATCATTGGAAAATATGTGGAGAAGCTGCTCTCTCCCCAGCCCTCCCGGGTCCCTGGGCCAGTGCAGGGGAAGATGAGTTCCGCCTTTCTGGCCGAACATGGCTTCTTTTGAGATCGGCTTTATCAAGTTGTTCAACAGTAGGTATTCTAACGAAGGTATTTGATCATGGCAGTCAGCCCAATTGAAGAAGTCCTCCAGGACATCAAGGCCGGAAAGATGGTTATTCTGGTGGATGATGAAGATCGTGAAAATGAAGGGGACCTCTGCATGGCCGCGGAGGCCGTGACCCCGGAGGCCATTAATTTCATGGCCAGGTATGGTCGGGGCTTGATCTGCCTGACCCTGAGTCCGGATCTGGTTGAGAAGTTGCAGCTGCCGATGATGGTCACGGATAACCAGTCACCCTATGGTACCGGTTTTACCATAAGCATAGAGGCCCGGACCGGGGTGTCCACCGGCATCTCGGCAGCGGATCGGGCCCGGACCATTGAGGCCGCGGTGGCACCCGATGCCAAGCCCCAGGATATCATCAGTCCCGGCCATATTTTTCCGCTGCGAGCCAAGGCCGGCGGGGTGCTGGTGCGTCTGGGCCAGACAGAAGGGTCCGTGGATCTCGCTCGTCTTGCCGGATGTCGCACGGCCGGGGTGATCTGCGAGATTATGAACGATGACGGTTCCATGTCCCGCATGCCTGATCTGGAAAAATTTGCCCTTGAACATGACCTCAAGATCGCAACGATTGCTGATCTTGTCGCCTACCGCTTACGGGAGGATATTCTGGTCCATCGCGCCGCGGAGGCTCGGGTCCCCACCGATCATGCGGGAGAGTTCAAGGTCATAATCTACACCAATGATGTTGATACTATGGAACATCTGGCCCTGGTGAAGGGGGAGATCAGTCCCGATAAAAAGGTATTGGTGCGCGTTCACTCCGAATGCCTCACCGGTGATGTCTTTGGATCTGCCCGTTGCGATTGCGGAGATCAGTTGTATGCCGCCATGCGGATGATTGATCAGGAAGGATGTGGTGTTCTCCTGTATATGCGTCAGGAAGGGCGGGGCATTGGCCTGATTAATAAATTGAAGGCCTATCATCTTCAGGATTCCGAAGGGATGGACACGGTGGAGGCGAATCTTCATCTGGGCTTCAAGGCGGATCTTCGTGATTATGGGATTGGCGCCCAGATCCTTCGGGATCTTGGGGTGCGAAAGATGAGTCTGTTGACCAATAATCCTAAAAAAATTATCGGTCTTGAAGGGTACGGCATTGAAGTGGTGGATCGTTTCCCCATTGAGATGGCGGCCAGTGAAGAGAATAAGAATTATCTCATGTGCAAACGTGATCGAATGGGCCATTTGCTTGTCGTCGATGATGAGTGATATGGATACGGTTCCAGGCTCCTGTGAGGGATGGATGGATCTTTTTAGCGAGAAGGTGGTGGTGATATGGCAAATATAATTGAGGGAAACCTGAAAGCAGATGGCAAGAAGTTCGCAATTATTGTCGCCCGGTTTAATTCCTTTGTTTCCGAAAAGTTATTGGAAGGAGCCCTGGATACCTTGATCCGTTCCGGCGCCCTTGATGAAGATATCGATGTGGCCCGTGTTCCAGGAGCGTATGAGATCCCCCTTATTGCCAAAAAGATGGCCGCTTCCCAGAAATATGATGCCGTCATCTGTCTGGGCGCGGTCATCCGAGGGGCCACCCCCCATTTTGATGTGGTGGTGAATGAGGTCTCCAAGGGCTCCGCTCAGGTGGGTCTGGAAACAGGGGTTCCCGTTCTTTTCGGGGTGTTGACCACCGAAAACATCGAGCAGGCCATTGAACGTTCCGGGTCCAAGGCTGGAAATAAAGGCTCAGAGGTTGCCGTTGCTGCCATTGAAATGGCCAACCTCCTTGTCAATCTGCAATAATTGTTGTTCAAACCTTCTTGAGTGGACTGTTTTATTTCATGGGAATACGCCGAAAATCACGGGAGGCTGCCATGCAGTTCCTCTTTCAAGGGGAGTTTTATCCTGAAGGTTTCCAGCTTCAAGATGACATAGATGCCTGCTTTGCAGGTTTTTGCGACCATTATCCGGTGCAGAAGCTGGCCCTTTCCTACGCCCTGGAATTGATCAGGGGCACCAGTCTCCATCTTGAGCGCATTGATACCTTGATCCGGGAATGTGCCAGTAATTGGCGAATCGAGCGCATCGCCCTGACCGATAGAAATCTTTTGCGGATTGCTGTGTATGAGATGTTATACAGTGAAGAAGCACCGGATCAGGTTGTCATCAATGAGGCGGTGGAGATTGCCAAACGTTACGGCACAGAAGATTCGCCCTCTTTTATCAATGGTGTTCTCGATGCCGTTCGCGTTGTGATCCGCGCTGGCAGCGAAGCAACGACGGGTGCGTCTGAGTCCTCCGCAAAAACCTGACCAGCCATGGAGCCGCCACCAATCAAGACAAGGCCTGGTTTCAAGCAGGAGGCGGTTGCTGTCTGCGGAATTTTCTTTTCCTGTTATCTGTTTCTGAGTCTCTTGTCTCTTACCTGGTCCAGTGGCACCAACTGGGGCGGTGAATTAGGCAGGATCCTCTCCAGCTTTTTCTTGCAGTTTCTTGGACTGGGAGCCTATCTGCTTGTTGGCTTACTTCTGTTTTGTTCCTTTCTTTTTTTTGTTCCCGGTCTGGTTTTCAATCGTGTGCTGCAAATAACGGCCGGAGTCAGCGGCGCCGTCATAGCGGCCTGTGGTCTTTTCGCTTCTTTTCCTCTACAAGGTCTGGTGAATTTTGATGCCGGCGGATTGCTGGGGAAAACGATTCTCAGTCCCCTTGGGTCAGTGATTGGCGGGCCGGGGGCCATTCTTTTTTTGGTATTTATTTTTATTCTCTCCATCATGCTGTCCACGCGTCTTTCTCCCTATGCCACCGGTAGTTTTTTTCTAAGGGGGTTGAAAAAGATTCGGGGACAAAACGATATGGACGAAAAAGATCAATCGCAGACAGCTCCCCCTCCGGCGGGGAAGGAAAAACGGCCTGTCCGCAAAGATGGAAAGCCAACCTTGGAAGTCACTCCGCTTCTTCTGGCTGGGATTCCCCTGGTGAAGGAGTTGCCGGCGTTGCCTGAGGCATCCAAGGATGATGACAGCTTTTCCCG
Source organism: Desulfocapsa sp. (assembly GCA_013426795.1). Lineage (GTDB taxonomy): Bacteria > Desulfobacterota > Desulfobulbia > Desulfobulbales > Desulfocapsaceae > UBA2270. The sequence goes on from JACDZF010000007.1 coordinate 30,936, forward strand.
GCATCCTCTGGCCCGGGGAGAGTGGCGCTTGCCGCCCTTGTCTCTGCTCAGAAAACCTGAGCAGGCCATGCAGAAGGTCGATAAGGAAGAATATTACAAGCTCTCGAAACAATTGGAGCAAAAACTGGTCAACTTCGGTGTTTCTGGGAAGGTGGTGGGAATATCACCGGGGCCGGTGGTCACAACCTATGAATATGCCCCGGCGGCAGGGATCAAGATCAATAAGATCGTGACATTGGCCGATGATCTCGCCCTTGGGCTCAAGGCGCAATCGGTCCGGGTCGTGGGTTCCGTGCCGGGCAAGGCGGCCCTTGGAATCGAGATTCCCAACAAAGACCGGCAGGTGGTATATATCCGCGATCTGCTGACTTCCGAGAAATACCGTTTATCGGTGGCCAAGCTCTCCATTGCCCTTGGTCTTGATGTGGTGGGCAACCCCGTCATTGCCGATCTGGCCAAGATGCCCCATCTGCTCATTGCCGGGGCGACGGGTGCGGGCAAGAGCGTCGCCATCAATACCATTATCTCCTCACTCCTCTATAATGCCACCCCCGATGAAGTCCGTTTGCTCATGGTTGATCCCAAACGCATTGAGTTGTCGGGGTATGAGGGGATTCCCCATCTTCTCCATCCTGTGGTGGTGGAGCCCAAGCTTGCCTCCAGGGCTTTGCAGTGGGCGGTGCGGGAAATGGAGCGAAGGTATCGGCTGCTTGAAGAGGCGAAGGTAAAGAGTTTTGATACATACAACGAAAGTGCAGTTGAAAAACTCCCCTATATCGTCATTATTGTTGATGAGCTTGCTGATTTGATGATGGTTGCTTCAAAGGACGTGGAGGCTTCCATAGCCAGGTTGGCCCAGATGGCGAGGGCTTCAGGCATGCACCTGATCTTGGCCACCCAGCGTCCTTCAGTGGATGTGTTGACTGGTCTTATCAAGGCCAACTTTCCCACTCGAATTTCATTTAAGGTTGCATCGAAGATTGATTCCAGAACTATTATCGACAGCTCGGGCGCCGAACATCTGCTGGGGGCGGGAGATATGCTCTATCTGCCTTCGGGCAGACCCTTGCAGAGGATTCATGGTGCCTATATCTCTGAGGCAGAGACAGTACGGATTGTTGATTATTTAAAAAAACAGGGTGCTGCAAGCTATGATAATTCCGTTGTGGCAGAAGTTGATGAAACGGGAACGGAGCAGAAGGATGACGAGGACGCCGATGAGCGTTATGACGAGGCGGTGGCCATTGTTTGTGAGTCGGGTCAGGCGTCAATTTCAATGGTGCAGCGAAGGATGCGGATTGGCTATAACCGGGCAGCGAGATTGATTGAATTAATGGAAACGAACGGAATTATTGGCCCCGCTGATGGCGCCAGACCCAGGGAGGTTTTAGTTAGAAAATCTTATTAGGATCAGGGCGAGGATTGAGAATTAATTTTCTTGACAATTATTTGGCTACAAACTATATAATTACGTTTATAAAAATGAGTGAGCGTTCATTTAATTAAAAATTGAAACTCTTGCTTTTTTTTTGTAATTTCTTTAATGGGTTAGATGGTTTTTGCAAGCCCTTTAAGGAGTGTTGTAAGGGTCGTAAAAGAGGTGTTTTTTGGTCGCGGTTAAAGTTGGCCCAGTCAGTTCTGGGTCGCAAAAGTAAAAATAAGCTGAGGAGGTAGTTTAATGCCAAGTTATGTAGATCCTTCCAAGTGCGATGGTTGCAAGGGTGGCGACAAGACAGCATGTATGTACATTTGTCCCAATGACCTGATGGTGCTGAACAAAGAGGAAATGAAGGCCTACAATCAGGAGCCTGATGCCTGTTGGGAGTGCTATTCCTGTGTAAAGATTTGTCCTCAAGGTGCTATTTTTGTTCGTGGTTATGATGACTTTGTGCCCATGGGCGGTCAGGTTCACCCAATGCGCAGTGCTGCTGATATTATGTGGACTGTCAAGTTCCGTAATGGAAACATCAAGCGCTTCAAGTTTCCTGTTCGTACCACCTCTGAAGGTGCTGCCAACGCATATGTTGGAACCACCGGCGGCAGCCTGGATGACGAATGTCTGATCCTTGAGTCAGCCCTTCCTACCCCAACGAAATAATTCTTGCTCGTCCCCTTTTGAGTGGAATTCATTGCACGCAAACTCTTTTAATATTTTAAGGAGATTTTAATATGGCATTACCAAATAAACCAAACGGTGAAATTGCTGCCGTGGTAAATCCTGAAATCGTTGAGCATGATGTTGACGTTCTTATCGTTGGTGGTGGTATGGCTGCTTGCGGCACCGCCTTTGAGATCAAGAAGTGGGCACCTGCCGACATGAAGATTGTGCTTGTTGACAAGGCATCCCTTGAGCGTTCCGGTGCTGTTGCCCAGGGCCTTTCTGCCATCAACACCTATATCGGCTCTAATCCCATCGAGAGTTACGTAAAGATGGTACGGAATGACCTCATGGGTGTTGTTCGTGAAGATTTGATTTACGATTGTGGTCGGCACGTGGATGAGTCTGTAAAGTTGTTCGAGGAGTGGGGCCTTCCAATCTGGAAACTGGATGCTGAAGGCAATAACCTTGATGGTGCTGCTCCCGCCAAATCCCTTCGTGAAGGTGGCACCCCGGTTCGTACCGGCAAATGGCAGATCATGATAAACGGTGAGTCTTACAAGTGTATCGTTGCAGAGCCTGCAAAGACTGCCCTTGGCGCAGACAACTGCCTTGAGCGTATTTTTATCGTTAAAATGCTCCTTGACAAGAACAAACCAAACCAGATTGCCGGTGCGGTTGGCTTCTCAACTCGTGAGAACGCTGTCCATGTATTCCGCTGCAAGACCGCTCTGGTTGCCTGCGGTGGTGCTGTAAATATTTTCCGCCCACGCTCAACGGGCGAAGGTAAAGGCCGTGCCTGGTATCCAGTATGGAATGCCGGTTCCACCTATACCATGTGTGCCCAGGTTGGTGCGACCCTGACCATGATGGAGAATCGTTTCACCCCAGCTCGTTTCAAAGATGGATACGGTCCTGTTGGTGCCTGGTTCCTCCTGTTCAAGGCCAAAGTACAGAACGGTCTTGGTGAGTTCTATGCAAACAGCCCGGCAGTAAAAGATGAGCTGGAGAAGTTCATGCCTTATGGTGCTTCTCCCGTGACTCCCACCTGTCTGCGCAACCACTTGATGCTCAATGAGTTGAAAGCTGGTCGTGGTCCCATTTATATGGCAACCGACGTAGCACTGAATGCCTTCCTTGATGCAAAGAAAGCAGCCGGTATGGACGAAAAAGGTGTTAAGAAATACTGGAAGCATCTTGAGTCTGAGGCATGGGAAGATTTCCTTGATATGTCAGTTGGTCAGGCTGGTTTATGGGCAGGTGCCAATGTTGAGCCTGAGAAGGTTGGTTCAGAGATTATGCCGACCGAACCCTACATGCTCGGATCGCATTCCGGTTGTTGTGGAATCTGGACCTCTGGCCCAGAAGAAGATTGGGTTCCTAATGTTGCCAATCCTTCCCGTGCCCATAAGTATAAATGGGGCTACAACCGTATGACCACCGTTGACGGACTGTTCACCGCTGGTGATGGAGTTGGCGCTTCCGGTCATAAGTTCTCCTCTGGTGCCCATGCTGAGGGTCGTATTTGTGCCAAGCAGATGGTGAAGTTCTGCCGTGATAACGCTTCCTTCAAGCCAGAGCTGAAACAAACTGCTCAAGAACTTGCTGATGAGATTTACGCACCAGTTAAGTTGTATCATGAGCATGTTGGTGCTTCGACTTCTTCAAATGTAAATCCCAACTTCTGTAAACCGGCTGGCATCATGATGCGTTTGATGAAGGCCACCGATGAGTACGGTGGTGGTGTCGCTACGTACTACATGACTTCCGGTAAACTGTTGAATATCTGCCTGGATCTTCTCAAAATGCTGCGTGAAGATGCCGAGAAGATGGCTGCCGGCGATCTGCATGAGCTTCTTCGTGCATGGGAGAATTATCATCGTATCTGGTGTGTGGAAACCCATATTCGTCACATCGAATTCCGTAAAGAGTCCCGTTATCCAGGATTCTATTATCGTTCGGACTTCCCGGCGGTTGATGACGAGCATTGGAAGTGTTTTGTAAACTCAACCTTTAATCCTGAGACCCAGGAGTGGTTGTGTGAAAAGGTAGAATGTATCAACATCTTATCAACTGATCCTTGGCTGTAATATTTAGCATCTGTTTTATGATGGAATAAAAAAATCTCCAGGAGTCTTCTGACTCCTGGAGATTTTTTCTATGTTGTGGCTGAACCAGCACAAATAATCTACTGCCCATTTGTACTGGTTCAGCTCCAAAATTATATAGGAGCAAGGTTGACAGGTATTCGATTTGCAGTCATCAATAGCCCCTGGTTGCGTTGTTGAGGAATTGATGTCTTTGATTCTTGCGTTCACCTGAATGGAAGTTGCCCAAAGACATTTAAGGAAAATATAAAGAGTACTTATGGAGGAATGGTATGACTGACGAGCAAGGCGCCTCAGGTGCAATTTTGGTCGTAGGTGGTGGTATCAGCGGACTAACCTCGGCCCTTGAAGCGGCTGAAGTTGGGAATGATGTCTTCTTGGTGGAAAAGAATGCTTATTTCGGGGGGCGTGTTGCCCAGCTGAATCAATATTTTCCCAAGTTGTGTCCTCCCAGCTGTGGGTTGGAAATTAACTTTAAGCGAGTGAAGGATAACCGGAGGATTCGTCCTTATACCATGACCACTGTGAAAACAGTGACTGGGGGGCCTGGAAACTATGAAGTAACGCTGGAGACAGCTCCTCGTTATGTCAATTCCAACTGCACTGCATGTGGCGAGTGTACTGCTGCCTGTCCTGATGAAATTGTTAACGAATTCAACTTAGGCATGGACAAGTGCAAGGCCGCATATCTTCCTCACGAGATGGCATTTCCCCGTCGTTATGTGATTAACAAGGCGGCGTTGTCTGCCGCCGGTGCAGAAGCGGTAAAGGCTGCGTGTAAATATAACGCCGTCGATCTTGATATGAAACCTGAAACCAAGGTCATCAATGTTTCAGCCATAATTTGGGCCACGGGGTGGACTCCGTACGATCCGGCCAAGATGGATAATCTGAAATACGGCCAGTCACAAGCAATCGTCACCAATATGATGATTGAACGAATGGCAGCTCCGGGAGGCCCGACGGATGGTGCTATACTTCGTCCAGGCGATGGCAAACAACCAGAATCCTTCGCTTTTGTTCAGTGCGCCGGCTCTCGAGATGAAAATCATCTCGAATTTTGTTCGTACATCTGCTGCATGGCTACCTTAAAGCAGATGACATATATTCGTGAACGCTATCCTGAAGCGAAGATTTATGTTTTTTATATTGATTTGCGAACTCCCGGGAAATATGAAAAATTTCGTGAGAAGCTGATGGATGATAAAAACTCGACCTTTATAAAAGGGAAAGTCGCAGAGATTATTCCAGAAGCCGATGGTGGTGTTACAGTTGTCGCTGAAAATTCGGTTACTGGCGAGAAAATCCGACAGAAAGTTGATATGGCAGTTCTGGCAACCGGGATGCAGCCTTCTTTGGCAATTCAAGGCGCACCAGTTTCTTTGAATATGGATAAGAGCGGCTTTATTATCTCAGAGCCGGAAAAAGGTATGATTTCAGCCGGGTGTGCCCGCAAGGCCGCTGATGTTGTTACCACTAACCAGTCATCTACTGCTGCTGCCTTAAAGGCAATTCAGATTTCCAGGAGGTCATGATCAATGGATAAAAAGTATTGTGCCTATATTTGTACGGGTTGCGGCATTGGTGAGGCCCTTGATATTGAAGGGCTGACAAAGCTGGTTACCTCGGAGATGTCCATGGACTGCAAGGAGCATGCCTGCCTGTGTGGAGCTGATGGGCGTGCAATGATAGAAAAGGATATCAATGAAAATGGCGTGAACACGATCACAGTTTGTGCCTGTTCTCCTCGGGTTATGCAGAATGAGTTCGAATTTGGCGATGATAAAATAACTGTTCGCGCAAATTTACGCGAGCAGGTAATTTGGTCAGCCGGCACCGCCGAGGAAGGAAAAGAGGATTCCCATAAAGAGTGGTTGCAGGAAACTGCCAGCGATTATGTGCGCATGGCCTGCACCCGTGCGAAGAAAACCGAATTGCCTGAGCCCTATGCGTTGGAGGCTCTGAATCGTGAGATTCTCGTGATTGGTGGTGGTATCGCTGGTTTGACTGCCGCGTTGGAGGCCTCTAAGGCTGGGAGCAAGGTGACTCTCGTTGAGAAAACCGAAAATCTTGGCGGCAAGGCCCTTGGCTGGGCAAAGCAATTTCCCACCAAGCTTCCCTATGCGGATCTGGAACCCAATTCCATTGCTGATGTCGTGGCGGCTGTTGCAGCGGATGCGAATATTACAGTGAAGACCAATACTGAGGTTGGACGTATTGGTGGAGCACCTGGAGATTTCGGGGTTACATTTAAAGTTGCCGGAACTAAATCTGAGTGGGATGCGCCGGCCAAGGTCGGTGTTGACGAGCAGGATCTTATCAGTAAAGGACAGATGGAAGACCCCAACACCGGTCTGAAACCCTATGCGGAAGCAAATCCCGAGGCTCAGAAGTTCGGGGCAGTTATTCTGGCATCTGGGTGGGTTCCGGCTGATGTCTCTCAGTTTACCCACCTTGGGTACGGTGTCATTGATAAAGTCGTCACCAATGCCCAATTTGAAAAATTGGCCAAGGATGGCAAGCTTGGGGGAATTAAATCAGTTGCTTTTGTCATGAGTCCTGGTGGAGAAGATAATGATCAGGATTTCCCCTATTGTAATTCTGTAACCTCAATGGTTGCCTTGAAACAGGCAAAATATGTCCGTGAGAATGATGCTGACGCAAAGGCATACATTCTCTACCAGCACATGCGGACACCCGGGCATATGGAACTCTTTTACAAAGGGGTTCAGATGGATGACGGGATCTTTATGACCAAGGCCGCTGTCACTGGTGTTGTTGCTTCGGGAAATGGCTGTACAGTTACAGCTAAAGATACGCTTCTCGGAGAGGATTTGACCCTTGATGTTGATCTTGTGGTTCTTGCCGCAGGCATGGAACCCACCACCAAATACGAAAATTCAATCAATCTTGCCTATCGTCAAGGCCCTGCATTTTTGGATCTGGATCTTTTTGACGGATATGCTGATTCTCATTTTATTTGTTTCCCATACGAAACTCGTCGTACCGGTGTTTACGCCTGCGGTGGGGTTCGTAAGGCCATGAATATGGAGGAAACCATTGATGACGCAACGGGCGCTGCTTTAAAGGCGATCCAGTGCATTGAGTCCGCTGATCGAGGCGTATCCGTGCATCCTCGTTCTGGGGACAAGACTTATCCTGAATTTTTTATGCAACGCTGTACCCAGTGTAAGCGTTGTACTGAAGAGTGTCCCTTTGGCGCCCTGGATGATGATGCCAAGGGAACTCCATTGCCCAATCCCACTCGGTGTCGCCGATGCGGTACTTGCATGGGAGCTTGTCCAGAACGTATCATCGGATTCAAAGATTACAATATCGATCTCATTGGATCCATGCTGAAATCCATAGAAGTCCCGGAAGAGGATGACGATAAGTTGCGCATTGTTATTTTTGCGTGCGAGAATGATGCTTATCCCGCCCTTGACATGGCCGGAATGAAACGGAACAAGTTGAGTCATATGGTGCGTGTTGTCCCTGTCCGTTGTCTTGGCTCGGTGAATATGTCATGGGTACGCGATTTACTTTCAGCAGGCATGGATGGTGCTATGCTGCTTGGGTGTAAATATGGCGATGATTATCAGTGCCATTTTGTAAAGGGCTCTGAGATTGCTACAAAACGTATGGAAAACATTGGTGATTCTCTCTCAACGTTGGGGCTTGAGCCTGAGCGTGTTCGTTCAGAACAAGTGGCAATTACCGAATATGACAAAATTCCAAAGCTTATTAATGATTTTGTTGATGAAATTGTGGATCTTGGTCCCAATCCATTTAAGGGCTTCTAGTCCTGATATACATGATACTGATGTTCGTTGCTCTTTGTGAAAGATAGGACCAACATCAGTATCATTTTTATATTGAAGATATCTTGCGCCTTATCTGATGCGTAACCAAAAGATTAGAAAATTGAAGGGGGGAAAGAGGAATGAATGCTCAGCCGGATTTAGACTTTATTAAATATCTCAAAAGTGCTGGTGGTGATACCCTGAAGAAATGTTATCAGTGTGCTACTTGCTCCGTAGTGTGTCCACTCTCCACAGACAGTAAACCCTTCCCACGGAAAGAAATGATTTGGGCTTCATGGGGACTTAAGGATAAGCTCCTTGGAGATCCCGATATTTTTTTATGTCATCAGTGTGGCGATTGTACAGCGTATTGCCCTCGTGGCGCTAAGCCAGGAGACGTGCTCGGCGCGATCAGGGCTTTTTCCTACACCCATTACGGGTGGCCTTCAGGGCTTGCCAAGCTTGCTTCCAGTTCCAAGGGGTTGCCCATGCTGGTGGCTATTCCCTCGATCATCATTTTTGTGATGTGGTTTATCTCTGGTGGACTTGTTATCCCTTCTCCAGAAGATTTCTCCACCTTCGGATATCAGCGATTTTTTGGACATTGGGATTTTTACTGGTTGTCGAAAAACGTATTTTTTATTGATGTCATTATGCTGGCCGCCTTCGGAATTGCTGCTTTCTCTGTGTACAAAGGTGCCCTGAGTATGTGGAGGGGAATGCAAGAACATTCAGGGATTAAAAGTAATTTTCGACCCACTATTGTACAGTTTGTGACCGAGTTTCTCTGGCCTTCAGTCGTAGAGATTGTTCGTCACACCCGGTTTAAAGAGTGTAAAACCAATATCGATCGCATTCAGGGGCATTTACCCCTTATGTTGTCTTTTATGGGGCTCTTTATCGTTACTGTATGGTCCGCCACTGCCAATGATATACTCGCCCTTATTCCATATTTTCATTTTCTGCATGGACCCATGTCAGTATGGAATCCAGTCAAGATCCTTGCCAATGTTTCCGCCATCGCCATGATTGTGGGTGTCGGGATATTATGGAGTAATCGTTCGAGAAAAGAAAAAGAAGAGGGAGTCAAGGGCTCATTTTATGACTGGTTTTTACTCTGGTTGATTATGGCCGTTGGTGTTTCCGGACTTTTGGCTCAGATCGCCCGATGGGCAGGACTTGCTGCCACAGGGTATGTTATTTACTATGTTCATTTAGTCTCAGTAATGATGCTTTTTTTGTACTTTCCCTATACAAAGTTTGCCCATCTTGTTTTCCGGACCTTGGCCATGGCGTTTGAAAGATATAGAGAGAGCCCATACGGAAAAAA
>JACDZF010000205.1 GCA_013426795.1 Desulfocapsa sp.
TTGTTTTTTTGGGGGAACTTGGAATGTGCAGTTTTCAGCCAAGGGCAGGTACTAGATGATGGTGTTGGTAGCTGGTAGACGCCGCTCAAAGAAACAGCCGGTGGGGATTGCTGTTTCTTTGGAGCGGCATAAGATGCCGTAGACCACAAGTGCAAGAAAAAGCCCTTGCCCTTGTGGTAACGGCATCTAAGGAGCGTTCAAATGAAAGAATTACTTATCCTGAGCGGCAAGGGCGGTACCGGCAAGACCAGTCTGGTGGGGTCCATTGCGGCCCTTGCGGAAAACAAGATTATGGTTGATTGCGATGTGGACGCCGCTGATCTGCATCTCCTGCTTGCCCCCCGGCCCCGGAGCAAGAATGAATTCCGATCCGGGGTCAAGGCCAAAATGCTCAATGATCGTTGCAGCGCCTGTGGCCTGTGCGTCGAGCTGTGCCAGTTTGATGCCATTACCATGGGCGATCAGGTGGCTCTCATTGATCCCCTTGGCTGTGAGGGGTGCGGGGTCTGTGCCCATTTCTGCCCGGAACAGGCCATTGAGCTGGTGGAAAATCATTGCGGCAGCTGGTACGTATCCGATACCGATTACGGTCCCATGGTCCATGCCCAGCTTTTTGCCGGCGAAGAGAACTCGGGCAAGCTGGTTTCTTTTATCAAAAGGGAGGCCCGTACCCTGGCCGAGCAGACAGGAATTGACTTGATCGTCATTGATGGCGCGCCCGGGATCGGCTGTCCAGTGATTGCCTCGCTCTCCGGGGTCAATACGGTGCTGGCGGTGACCGAACCTACCCAGTCCGGCTGGCATGATCTGGAACGGGTTCTAGATCTGGCTGTCCATTTTAAGGTACCGGCCTTTGTCTGCATCAATAAATGGGATCTCTATCCGCAGATGACCGAGGAAATCGAGGCCTCCTGCGCCGCCCGCGGGGTGTGGGTTTTAGGGCGAATCCCCTTTGATCCCATGGTCGTCGCGGCCCAGATTCAGGGCATCCCGGTGGTCAGTCTGGCGCAGAGCCCGGCGGCTGAGGCAATTCGGTCGATCTGGCAGGAGATGAGCGCGCGCCTGTAACGACGAAGCTGGATACATCTGATTCATCAGAAAAAGCAGAGAGAACAGTACCCCTCGACAGAGGTGTATTGCTTTTTTCTGCTTTTTTTGTTTGATTGCGAAATTGAGGTTCGTGCGTGTCAGCGGGTGAGCTGCTGGTGAATACCGTTGCTGTCATCTGTCTTTTCTGAGCGGGCTGTGGGGATAAAGTCACCTTCCCCCCGTCCATCCTATTCCTTCTTCCATTCTTCTTCCGCCATGATCACCATTCAACCAGAGGATTTTATCAACTCCGTTGCCGAGGGTCTGCAGCTGATCTCCTATGCCCATCCCCTTGATTTCATTACCGCCATGGCCCGGGCCTATGAAAAAGAGCAAAATCCGGCGGCCAAGGATGCCATGGCCCAGATCCTGCTCAACTCCCGGATCGCCGCCATGGGCCGGCGTCCCATCTGTCAGGATACCGGAATCGTGACCGTTTTCTTGAAAGTCGGGATGCAGTGTCATTTTGATACCGGGCTCAGCCTCCAGGAGTTGGTGGACGCGGGTGTCCGTCAAGCCTGGCTCAATCCGAAAAACCCTCTGCGCGCCTCGGTACTGACTGATCCGGCCGGGGGCCGGAAAAATACCGGAGACAATACCCCCTCGGTGATCTATACCGAGCTGGTGCCCGGCAGCAGCATTGATATCCGTATTGCCGCCAAGGGCGGCGGATCGGAGAATAAAAGCAAGTTTGTCACCCTGAACCCCGGCGATTCCATCGTCGACTGGGTACTGGCAATGCTCCCCGCCATGGGCGCGGGCTGGTGTCCACCCGGAATTCTGGGTATCGGCATTGGCGGGACGGTGGACAAGGCCATGGTGCTGGCCAAGGAATCGCTGATGGAGCCCATCGATATTCAGGAGTTGATGGAGCGCGGCCCGGCCAGTCGCATCGAGGAACTGCGCCTGGAGATCTATGAAGCCGTGAATAATCTTGGCATCGGCGCCCAGGGCTTGGGCGGCCTGACCACGGTCCTGGATGTCAAGATCATGGATTGCCCCACCCATGCCGCCTCTCTGCCGGTGGCGATGATCCCCAACTGCGCCGCCACCCGCCATATCCACTTTACCCTGGATGGCAGCGGCCCTGTCCATTTTGAGCCGCCGCGCCTGGAAGACTGGCCGCAGATCCAATGGGAAATGGGACCGGGAATGAAGCGGGTGCAGCTGGACGGTATTACCCGTGCAGAAATCACGAGTTGGCGGGCTGGTGAGACCCTGCTGCTGAACGGCGTCATTCTCACTGGACGGGACGCGGCCCATGGTCGAATCCAGAAGCTCCTGGCCCAAGGTCAGCCTTTGCCGGAAGGGGTTGATCTGCATGGAAAATTTATTTACTACGTGGGGCCGGTGGATCCGGTGGGTGATGAGGTCGTGGGCCCAGCCGGTCCCACCACCGCCACCCGCATGGATAAGTATACCGAGATGATGCTGTCCCGGACCGGTCTCTTCGGCATGATCGGGAAATCAGAGCGGGGCGATGCCACCATTGCCTCCATCAAGGAGCACGGAGCGGTCTATCTGATGGCGGTGGGCGGCGCGGCCTGTCTCGTTTCCAAGGCGATCAAGAAATCCCGGGTGCTGGCCTTTGCTGATCTCGGCATGGAGGCCATCTACGAATTTGTGGTGGAGGATATGCCGGTGACCGTTGCCGTGGACAGCCGGGGCGATTCCGTGCATAAGAGCGGTCCGGCCTTCTGGCAGCAGAAAATCAGGGAGAGTCGTTGATGACGAAGCCAGGCATGACCCTTCGGGTGGGGCATTAGCCCTCTGAGATGGTCCATTGGGTTTTTTATGGGCTACGCGTCCAATCCGGGGATACGAAGCGGAACGGCGCATGGGTAAATTCAGTTTGATTCCCAATCAATTTTATATTACAAGTCCTTATGGTCTTGCCGCGTTCTTTCGGCCAGGCCTTGTCCCTCGTTTCAGGGATGATTTTGTTGGGGTCAAGGGATAAGAGAATATGGCCAGAAAAATAATCCTGGATGCGGGCCCTCGCAAGAGCTCCCCACCCCGCCCTTCTTGTCTGTCCAATGCGGAGAACAATACTTGAGCTGGAGGTTTCGATGAAGATGAAATGTCCCCATTGCGGGGTGATTGGTTCTGCCGACGATGTGCTGCCTGGGGCAAAGGTCCGGTGTCCCGAGTGTAATGAGGTCTTCAAGGCCATGGAAGGGGAGGTCACCTGTCCGCATTGCGCCGTGACTGGTCTGGCATTCGGCTCTTCGGTGGGCACAAAACTCAGGTGTCCCCGCTGTAACAAGGTCTTTCTCCTGACCCGGGAGTGGCTCGCCGGCCCGCCGATGTCGCAAAGCATGATTGCTGGCGGCATGGCAGAGCCTGAGCCGGTAGAAGTGGTGGGTGTGGCGGAATCCTCTGCTCAAGGGGAAGTGGAGCCAGAGTTGATGCCTGAGGGTTTGGATGATTCTGAAGCGGGATCGGCAGCAGAACAAGTTGAGTGGTTTGCAGTTCCGGAAATGGAGGAGAAGGCAGCAGACCAGCCTGATTTTAGCGACAGTCACGTTTCTTCCCCCATGGTCATGGAATCGTCCGACGATCTGGAAGAGCCTGGGCCGACAGAAGTGGTGAATGGGGCCGAATCCTCTGCTCAAGGGGAAGTGGAGCCAGAATTGATGCCTGAGGGTTTGGATGGTTCTGAAACGGAATCGGCAGCAGATCAAGATACGCGGCAATCAGCTCCGGAAATGGCGACAAAGGCAGCGGGCCGCCCTGTGTTTCAAGGTATTCAGGCATCTCCCGTGGCAATGGAGTCGTCCGTGGACCTGCAAGATCCTGTGCCGACAAAGGCGGTGAGTGCGCCGGAATCCTCTGCGCAAGGGGAACTGGAGCCAGTGTCGATGTCTGAGGGTTTGGATGGTTCTGAACCGGGATTGGCAGCGGATCAAGATACGCGGCAATCAGTTCCGGAAATGGCGACAAAGACAGCAGGGCGGCATGTGTTTCAAGGCATTCAAGCATCTCCTATGGCCATGGAATCGTCCGTTGATACTTTTATAAGGCAGCCACGAGACGTTGTAAGGGCTGTGTCAGCCATTTCAGAACTGCAGAGGGAGTTGAATGTCCAGTTGGCAGTGCAACCGGTTGTCGAGCTTGAGCCAGATCCAGAGCTTGTATCAGAGCCTGAGTCCAGACTTGCGTCCGAACCTGAATCCGAACCAGAGCCTGAACCAGAGCCTGAACCAGAGCTTATATCAGAGCCAGAGCCGGAATTTGAGCCAGAGTCTGTATCAGAGGCTGAGCCGGAACCAGAGCCAGAATCAGAACTTGCGCCAGAGTTTGTATCAGAGGTAGA
>JACDZF010000206.1 GCA_013426795.1 Desulfocapsa sp.
CGGCGCAGTGAGGCCTCCACCCCGCCCAGAACAATGGGCACATCCTTGCAGGCGGCACGGGCAAGGTTGGCATAAATGAGACTGGCACGATCAGGCCGGTAGCGATTTTTCCGGCCCTGCTCGCCATCTCGCCAGGGACTGCCGTGCGGCGAATAGGCATCTTCAGCGCGAACCTTGCCGTTGCCGGTATAATTGGCGACGATGGAGTCCAGATTGCCGGCGCTGATTCCGAAAAAAAGGCGGGGCGGGCCGAACTGGAGAAAATCATCCAGCCGGTCATAACGGGGCTGGGCGAGGATGGCCACCCGGTAGCCGTGACTCTCCAGCAGTCTGCCGATGAGGGCAATACCGAAGGATGGATGATCGATGTGGGCATCCCCGGTGACCAGCACCACATCCACCGAGTCCCAGCCGCGAAGGATGCACTCGGCCTGCGAGCCGGGCAGGGGTGGAATCGGACCGCTTCCGCTCCGGGCGGCCCGGGGCTGCTGGCGGGAGTGGTTGAAGAGCGGGAAGTGTTGATGTGCCAAGGTATTTTTTTAGCGGAAAATTTTGGGTGTCCGGTGAAACGGAATATTTCAGGTTCACCGGGCACGGATATCGGGCGGGTTCGGGGCGAGCCAGGTTGGAAATCTCGCAAAATCAATGCGGGCCGCAGGACCCCGCCAGAGGAGGAAGGGATGCACCAGGGGCCGGCTTCGGTGACTTTTTTAAGTCGTGCCCAGCACCCATCCATGGTGAGCCCGGATCTTTCCGGCTATGTCCAGGAAGCCCGGAGGACATCCCACTCATACCATAAACCGAACAATGGGGAACAGGAGTTTTTTTGACCCGTGGCTTTTCAGGGGGCTGCACCAAGAATCCAGGGCCCCCGTTCCCCTGGTCCGAAATACCGGATCAATAAAGATCTACCCACAATCATAAAGATCCACCCGCAACCAGATCCAACAATAAACCGACCGCAGCCCATTTCATATTTTTCCCGGCACCATTCATCTATGGCACAAACCCGCGCCCTGTATTATATTTGGGCTGAAAACATGGAGGCCTTGTCCTGCTCTTTGAGGAGAAGGCCTTTTTCAAAAATCTCAACGGACATCTCCTATTTTATGACCATTCGAACAATTTTAGAATTTCCTGACCCCATCCTCCGTCAGCAGGCGAAACCTGTTACTGATTTCAATGCAGGCCTGGAAGAACTGGTCCGGGACATGACCGAGACCATGTATGACGCCCCCGGCATCGGCCTTGCCGCGCCCCAGGTTGGCGAATCCATCCAGCTGGTTATTGTTGATGTGAGTAAGCAGGAGCATGCTCAAAAGACCATGGTCTTGATCAATCCTCGCATAATCGGCCACGAAGGACACCAGGTCGATGAAGAGGGATGCCTGAGTGTGGTGGACCTGACGGCCAATGTCAAACGTTTCAAAAAAGTGACGGTGTCATTTCAGAACCTGGCCGGAGAAATGATGGAGATCACCGCTGAAGACCGCTTTGCCGTTGTCCTTCAGCATGAAATTGATCATCTCAACGGAATCCTCTTTCTTGATCATCTGAGCATGTTGAAACGCGCCCTGTACAAGAAAAAAGTCCACAAGATGCTGGCCGAAAAAGAAATACCAGCCGAGGCATAAAGATGCCGGACAAGAGCTTTCGCATCATCTTCATGGGCACGCCCGACTTTGCGGTGCCGGCCCTGCACACACTGCTGGAGGGCCCTGACCGGGTCGTGGCCGTGGTCACCCAGCCCGATCGTCCCCGGGGTCGAGGAAAAAAGCTGAGTCCGCCACCGATAAAGCTGGCAGCCCTACAGGCCGGGATTCCGGTTTTGCAGCCGACCAAAATCCGCACAGAGGAGTTTGTCAACACCCTCAAGGCTTACAGCCCCGATCTCATTGTCGTTGCCGCCTATGGCCGCATCCTTCCCGGCGCCATCCTCGAACTTCCGCCTTTGGGCTGCATCAATATCCATGGCTCGCTTTTGCCCAGACACCGGGGGGCCGCCCCCATCCAGTGGGCCATCATCAAGGGTGACAGGGAAGCAGGCGTCACCATCATGCAGATGGATGCGGGCATGGACACCGGTGCTATCCTGCTGTCGGCGGCCATTCCCCTCACCGATGAGGAGACGGCGGGCAGTCTTTTCGGCAAACTTGCCGATCTGGGGGGAACCACCTTGGCCCGAGCCCTTGACCTATTGCGGGCAGGCCGGCTTTTTCCCGTTGAGCAGGACCATACCCTGGCCACCGCCTCGCCACCACTGACCAAGGAGGATGGCTGCCTGAACTGGCACATGCCCGCCCTGGAACTTCATCGGCTGATTCGCGGCCTTGATCCCTGGCCGGCGGCCCACAGCTTTATCGACGGTCAGCGTTTCCGTCTTTTTGCCCCGGAGCTCGTCCACAAAGAATGCAATCAACCACCCGGCACCCTTATCCTGGCTGACCCGCAGGGGCTGCTCATCGCCACCGCCAAAGACTGCCTGCTGATTCAAGAAATCCAGCCGGAGGGTAAAAAGCGGATGACGGTGGAGGCCTATCTCTGCGGCCATCCCCTGACACCCGGTCTCCTGCTCACCAGCCAATAAAAAAGGCAGTTTTTTGATTCAGCGGTGAAATCCCTGTCTTCCCAATCCTCAAGAAAATTATGAAGATCGCCTACACTGACTGTTTTTCCGGCATCAGCGGTGACATGCTTCTGGCCGCCCTGCTCGATGCGGGCCTGGACGAAAATCTCCTCCGCCGGGAACTGGCCAGGCTCGATATCGGTCCCTTTAACCTCACCATCTCCACCGTCAGACCCTCAGGCATCAAGGCCACCAAGGTTGACATCAGGGCCAGGGGTGATCAGCAGTTTCGCAACCTTGCCGCCATTCGTGATATCCTCCGCGTCAGCACCCTGTTGCCGATCATTGTTGAGCGGGCAAGCAGGGTCTTTCAAAATCTGGCCGAAGCCGAGGCCAGGGTTCATGGGCTGCCCGTGGACGCCATCCATTTCCATGAGATCGGGGCCATTGACACCATCATCGATGTGGTGGGGGTTGTGGCCGGTCTCCATCATCTGGGCATAGATCGCCTGGTCAGTTCACCGCTGCCCTGGGGTCACGGCTTCATCGACTGCGACCATGGTCGCCTGCCGCTGCCCGCCCCCGCCGTCTGTGAGCTGCTGGCCGGGGTACCGGTCTATGCCGTGGATCTCTCTCAGGAGCTAGTGACCCCGACCGGGGCCGCCCTGCTCACCAGCCTCTGTCAAAATTTCGGGCCGCTGCCGGATATGACCATCGCCGGCACCGGCTATGGCGCCGGGAGTCACGAGCTTGCCCACCGACAGCCCAACCTGCTGCGCCTGATTCTTGGAGAGGAGACAGCAAAATGCCAAGAAGCCCAAAGCGTTGAAATCATCGAAACCCACCTTGACGACTGGAACAGTGAAGGCTTTCCCTATCTCTGTGAGCTCCTGCTGAAACAGGGCGCCCTCGATGTCAGTCTGACCCCGATGCTGATGAAGAAAGGCCGCCCCGGTCAGCTGCTGCGGGTTATCTGCCACCCGGTCCAGGGAATGGTGCTGAAACAGACCATCCTCACCGAGACCACGGCCATTGGCCTGCGCTTCCGCACCGAATCTCGTCTGATCCTCCAACGTGAGCAGGTGCTGGTGGAGACCCCGTGGGGAAGGGTCGCGGCCAAGAAGGTCCATACCCCGGCGGGCCCAAGGATCTATCCGGAATATGAGGCCTGCCGGGAAGTTGCCCAGTTTGCTCAGGTTCCGTTGCAGGCGGTGTATAACGCGGTGACTGGAAATCAGAAGGAAGCAGACAGCAGGCGGAAATCAGACGACAGATAAGACTGCGGCTCAATTCCTATGGCGGCGCAAACGGCTTCTCGCCTCAGCCCTGCGCCCGACCAATGGCGCAGTTCCGGCGATGGAAAAAGCAAGGAGAGAGGATGGATCGAGTAATTGTCGCCCTGGCGACGGGATTGTATGCGGGCCTGCTGCCGGTCTGCCCCGGCACCTGGGGCTCCCTGGCCGCCATTGTCCCCTGGCTTTTTCTCCGCCATCTCAGCCTGCCCGGCTATCTGCTGATGCTGGTCCTGGTTTTCGTGCTTGGTTTTTTTGTCTCCGGCTCGGCGGAGAAAATCCTCGATCAACCCGATGCCGGCCCCATCGTCATTGACGAGTTCCTGGGCATGTTCATCACCCTGACCCTGGCCCCTGACCACTGGGCGGCATGGCTCTTGGGTTTCTTTCTGTTCCGCGCCTTCGACATCGTCAAGCCCTTTCCCTGCTCCTGGTTTGACCGCAGAATCCACGGCGGCATCGGCATCATGATGGACGATGTGGTGGCCGGTATCTATGCCCTGGCCAGCCTGCAGATTATCTGGCTGATAGT
>JACDZF010000207.1 GCA_013426795.1 Desulfocapsa sp.
ATGGTACAGTTATAAGGGAGAAGGTCACGTTATCGTTTAGCGTGTCTGCATCGAATAGAGATGGGCGTAATACCCACCTTCCTTGCCGAGCAGTTCCTGGTGGCTGCCTTCCTCCACGATCATGCCGCGATCCATGGCAATGATCCGGTCGGTATGACGAACAGCAGAAAGTCGGTGAGCGATGATAATCACACTGCGCCCCTTGCAGATCAGGTGCATGTTGCTCTGAATGACATGCTCCGATTCGTAGTCCAGCGCGCTGGTGGCTTCATCGAAGATCAGGATGCGCGGGTTGGTGATCAGGGCGCGGGCAATGGCAATGCGCTGACGCTGGCCGCCCGACAATCCCGTACCGTGTTCGCCGATCATGGTGTCGTAACCCTCCGGCAACTCGACGATGAATTCATGCGCCCCGGCCAGTCTGGCGACGTGGATCACTGCCTCAATGGGCAAACCGGGATCGGCTAGCGCAATGTTGTCACGAATACTTCTATTGAACAGCAGATTTTCCTGTAGCACAACGCCCACTTGTCTTCTCAGCCAGGCCGGATCGGCTAGCGCAATGTCAACGCCGTCAATAAGCACCCGTCCGCGCTCCGGAACGAACATACGTTGCAGCAGCTTGGTCAGTGTGCTCTTGCCTGAACCGGATCGGCCGATGATCCCAATCACCTCTCCGGCCTTGATCTGGATATTCACGCCCTGAATGATCTCGGGTCCGTCGGGACGATAGCGAAAGCGCACCTGATCGAACTCGATGTGCCCCTTGATGGCTGGGAGTTGTGCGCGGCTCTGGTTGATCTCGGTGCGGGTGTTGAGAATGTCGCCCAGCCGTTGCATCGAAATGCCGACCTGCTGGAATTCCTGCCATAACTGTGCCAGACGAACCACCGGGCTGGCCACGCGCCCGGCAAGCATGTTGAAGGCGATCAATTGCCCGACGCTCAATTTTCCTTCGATCACAAGCTTAGCTCCCATCCACATGGTGGCGACGACAACGATTTTCTGGATCAACGCTACGCCCTGACTCCCGATATTTCCAAGGGTCGTCACCTTGAACCCGGCGGAAACATAGGCTGCCAACTGGTTATCCCAGTGCCGCGTCATTTGTGGTTCGACCGACATGGACTTAACCGTCTCGATGCCGTTGACGGTTTCAACGAGAAAGGCCTGATTTTCCGCGCCACGTGCGAATTTTTCGTTCAGCCGAACGCGCAGGGATGGGGTTATGAGCACCGAGATGGCCACATAGCATGGAAGCGACAGCACGACGATCAAGGTAAGCCAGCCGCTGTAGTAGAGCATCACAGCGATAAAGAGGACTGAGAAGAACAAATCGAGTACTGAGGTCAGAGCATTACTGGTCAGGAAGGTGCGGATGTTTTCCAGCTCTCGCACGCGCGCGACCGAATCGCCAACGCGTCGGGCTTGAAAGTAGGCCAGCGGCAGGTTCAAGAGATGCCGAAAGAGGCGCGCACCGAGTTCCACGTCTATGCGGTTGCATGTGTGGGCAAATACGTAGGTGCGCAGCCCGGTCATGCCGATTTCGAACAGCGAAACCACAAGCAGCCCGACGGCGATCACGTCGAGCGTTGTCATGCCGTGGTGCACGAGGACCTTGTCCATCACCACCTGGAAGAACAAGGGGGTGGCCAATCCGATCAACTGCAGAAAAAAGGAGACCATCAGCACTTCGCCAAGCAGTTTGCGGTATTTGACGATGGCAGGAATGAACCAGCTGAAGTCGAAGCAGGCCATTTCGCCCGCCAGACTGGCACGGGAGGTAAAGAGGATAAGCTTGCCATTCCATTTGGCAAGCCACTCCTCGCGGCTGCATTGTTGGGGTCGTCCGATGCGCGGGTCCTGGTAGAGAATCTGGTCTGCATCGATGCGAGCGAGAATGATGAAATCGCCGTCGATGGTCTGGGCGATACCGGGGAGCGGAGTGCGATCCAGCCGATCAAAGCGGGCGGTGACCGTCCGCGCTTTCAGGCCGTTGGCCTTGGCTGCGAGCAGGATCTCAGCCTCCCCCATAGGCCGCCCGCTGCTGGCGTACTGATGGCGGATCTGTTCCGGCTCCACCGCAACGGCATGAAAGCGCGCCAGCATAACAAAGCAGGCGAGTGCCGTATCGAGTGGCGGGCTAGAGTGGGCTTCTTCAGCCTCAGGTGGCAGATCAATCGGGTTCATTGACTGAACCTTTCTTCTAGTAACACGCGAAAGCAAAGATTATCAATGCCGCGAAAGCATTTCGGCCAGGTGAACCATGGGGGGCTCACACTGGCCCTTTGACCGGGAGGCATAGTTTCCAATGACTTTCGCGTGCGAAGGCCCTGTCTCAATGTCTGATTCATTATGAGTGTACTTGTTCGGAATTGCATATCTCCATCTTTCGATTTGACCTCTCTCGTGCGGTGTTCACTAAATTCTCGCAGAAGTTACAATTCCAGCATTCGAATTTACAGATCTTGATCATCCTCCTCCACGCCTCGACTTGATTCGCCGATATATCCAGCTCGGTAATCGCTCGTTTCAAAAAGTCATTATCTCCGGCCAGCACCTCACCGCTCCCCTTGGCATAGTTCTTAATAAACCCCATGCTTTCAATAAAGAGTTGGGGTGAATGTCTCCCATGCATTTTTATCACATCGACATTCGCAAGCAGTTCATCGACATCTTCCCTAAAGTACGGAATATTTGCTCTCTTGAACAAAAAAACCGGAAGGGACTTTTTTTGGAGCCGGGGGCAACAGCGCGATATTTTTTGTTTAAAATATGGGGTGTAGGGAGTTCCGCAACCAAGAGTACTGTTTACAAAATGATGTTCATCCATTACTGGGCATTTCCCCAAGCAAGATTCATTGGCCAGTATGGACGTATAAACGTATCGTCCTGTCTTGTCAGCAAACTTGATTTGGGCGCTCTTGATCTCCTTCAAGGACTTGTTATCACGCATCAGTATTCTGTCCAGATTAATCAAATCGAACCCCGCTTCGGCAGCAAGCCAGAATTCCTGGGCCGTTCTTACTCTTCTCAAAACGGTGTTCTTAATAACCATTTCAGGAAATGTATCCTGAATCACACCGTTTACCAGCCAAAGGGTATGCGGAATGGTCATGCTGCGCAATCCAGCATGGTAGAGAGGCTTAAGATTTTCAACGAATATTTCAAGATTTTCATCAGTCGGTGGAACGGATATATTATTAAAAGTGGCGCTAGCCCTGATTCCAGTCATTTTTTCGAGAAGCATCGCATCGGAAAAAACAGATTGCTGCCGGTTTGTTTCCGCAATGACAATCCCCATTGCGTCCTGCATAAATGGCGGTATTCTGCATGTGAAATACAAATCAAAAATAAGATCTTTTTGTTCTTGCAAAAAAGGAACGAATATTTCTTCAAGATCATTGGCGGTCAGGACTGGACTGACGGGAAAAGAGAATATATTGCGCTTTGTTGTGTTCAATTTATCTTCATTCCTCTGGATATCCCATTCACCGGGATCTATATTGAACAACCCGACTGATCGAAACCAGTCGGGTTGTTTGCCATTAGCTCCTCTGAGATCAGTGCCAACTGGCAGCTAACACGGGTTGCAGTTGATCCTGCATGGCCTGCGGCAACGTCATCTGGCCTGCGGCTGGCGGCGTGAAGGCTGCCATGGCGCTGACCAGCGCATTCACCTGGCCATCGAGCAAGACCTTTCCATCGTCCGTCTTGAACTTCTCAACATGGTACTGACTGCCAAGGTACCAGTTCTGGACGGTAAACTTGTCTGCTGTACCGATGACGCTCACATCCAGGTTGTTACCGACCCTGCTAAACCAGAGTTGGTCGGTGGCGATACCCCTTGAGAATTTTGCAACGTCGGCGTTGTTAGCCGTGCCATCGTTCTCGCTGATAGTGTCGCTGCCATAACCGCGGCCGAGGATGTAGGTATCATTACCCAGGCCGCCAGAGAGGATATTGGCGCCGCTGTTGCCGGTAAGGGTATTGTTCAGACTGTTGCCGGTTCCATTAATAGCGGCAGTCCCCGTCAGAGTCAGGTTTTCGACATTTTCGCCCAGGGTGTAGGTGATGGCGCTTTGCACCGTATCGGTTCCCTCATCGGCAAGCTCGGTGACAATATCCCCGGTATTGTCAATAACGTATTTGTCGTTACCTGAACCGCCAAGCAGTGTGTCCGCTCCAACTCCGCCATTCAGGGTATCGTTACCCAGGCCCCCATTCAGTATGTTTGCAGCACTATTTCCGGTAAGGGTATTGTTCTGGGTGTTGCCGGTGCCGTTAATGGCAGCAGTCCCCTTCAGAGTCAGATCTTCGATATTTTCGCCCAGGGTATAGGTGATGGTGCT
>JACDZF010000208.1 GCA_013426795.1 Desulfocapsa sp.
GAAAAAAGGCGGACTGGCCAGTTCAGAGGTGCTGAAATGATGGGAGAAAATTTTTACCGGCTTTGAAGTGCGATCTCTTCTGGAAGGGGCTCGCGGTGGACCCGCAATGTGAATTCAACCCGTTCCATCTCCGCGGCTGAAAAACAGCCAGGCAGCTGTCGCGGTCTATGCGAGTGGCCGCCTTTGACCGGAACTCCTCACTTGCAGACCATATCAAAAAAGGAAAGGGCCTCGCATTGAGGCCCTTTCCTTTTTTCACTGTCCATTCTTTCTGTCAGACAATCATGACAGAGAGAAAATTTTACATCATACCGCCCATACCACCCATGCCGCCCATGCCGCCTGGAGGCATACCCATGCCGCCACCTGCTCCCTTCTCTTCCGGGATATCAGCGATAACACACTCGGTGGTGAGCAGCATTCCAGAAACAGAGGCCGCATTCTGGAGGGCAGTCCGGGTTACCTTGGCAGGGTCAATAACACCAGCCGCGATCAGGTCTTCATACTGCTCGGTGGTGGCATTGAAGCCATTGGCACCCTTCAAACCCTTGACATGCTCTACAATGACAGAACCTTCACGGCCCGCGTTATTGGCAATCTGGCGGATGGGCTCTTCCAGGGCACGACGCAGGATATTTTTACCCAGTTCCTGCTCACCGGGAAGCACCAGGGCATCAAGGGCCTTGAGGCAGCGCAGATAGGCAACACCGCCGCCGGGTACAACGCCTTCTTCAACGGCAGCACGAGTAGCGTTCAGCGCGTCTTCGACGCG
This sequence comes from Desulfocapsa sp., assembly GCA_013426795.1. Taxonomy (GTDB): domain Bacteria; phylum Desulfobacterota; class Desulfobulbia; order Desulfobulbales; family Desulfocapsaceae; genus UBA2270. Next base: position 773 of record JACDZF010000208.1, read on the forward strand.
AGCCTTCTTCTCCTTCATCTCCATCTCAGTGGCTGCGCCGACGTTGATCACCGCCACACCACCGATCAGTTTCGCCAGACGCTCCTGCAACTTCTCTTTATCATAATCGGAGGTGGAGTCTTCAATCTGGGTCCGAATCTGTTTCACCCGTGCCTCCAGTTTGACCTTGTCTCCAGCGCCATCAACGATGGTGGTATTGTCTTTGCTGACCACAACCCGCTTGGCCGTTCCCAGATCACTCAGGGTGACGTTCTCAAGCTTGATCCCAAGATCTTCGGTGACAACCTGACCACCGGTGAGAATGGCGATGTCCTCAAGCATGGCCTTGCGCCGATCGCCAAAGCCCGGGGCCTTGACGGCTGCAACGTTGAGGGTGCCGCGTAATTTATTGACAACCAGGGTGGCCAGAGCCTCGCCATCCACATCTTCAGCGACGATGAACAATCCACGGCCCATTTTAGCCACAGACTCAAGCACTGGCAGCAGGTCCTTCATACTGGACACCTTCTTCTCCACAATGAGGAAGTAGGGGTCTTCCATATTCACTTCCATGCGGTCGGCATCAGTCACAAAGTACGGGGAGAGATAGCCGCGATCAAACTGCATTCCCTCAACCACGTCCAGGGTGGTGTCCATGGACTTGGCCTCTTCCACGGTGATCACGCCTTCCTTGCCGACCTTGTCCATGGCCTCGGCAATGATATTGCCGATGGTCTCGTCACTGTTGGCGGAGATGGTGCCCACCTGGGCGATCTCTTTCTGCTCTTTGGTCGGGGTGGCGATCTTTTTGAGCTCAGCGACTACGGCCTCGACGCTCTTGTCGATACCACGCTTGATCTCCATGGGGTTGCCACCGGCCGCGACCAGCTTGACGCCCTCGGTGTAGATGGATTGGGCAAGAACCGTGGCAGTGGTGGTTCCGTCGCCGGCCACATCGGAGGTCTTGGAGGCAACCTCGCGAACCATCTGGGCGCCCATGTTTTCAAACTTGTCAACCAGTTCAATCTCTTTGGCCACGGTTACGCCGTCTTTGGTGATGGTGGGGGCGCCGTATGATTTCTCAATCAGGACGTTGCGGCCCTTGGGCCCAAGGGTTACCTTCACTGCATTCGCCAGAGTATTGACTCCAACGAGGATGGACTCGCGAGCCTTCACTCCGTATTTAATATCTTTTCCAGCCATTATGTATCTCCTTTAATCGTTCGCATCTCGCTTCAGACGAGACAGTAAGCCTATCAGCCTGGTCACAGGCTCCAGTCCTGTTTTTATTCGATTATACCCATGATATCATCTTCACGCATGATCAGGTAATCCACACCGTCAAGTTTTACTTCCGTGCCGCCGTATTTTGAAAAGAGGACACGATCCCCAGCCTTTACCTGCAAGGCTATACGATCACCCTTCTCATTTACCTTGCCAGGACCAACGGCTTTCACTTCACCCTCGGCTGGTTTTTCCTTGGCACTGTCAGGAATAATGATTCCCCCTGCGGTCTTGGTTATTTCTTCCAGTCTTTTCACCAGAAGACGATCATTCAATGGACGAATTTTCATGTATTTCCTCCTGCACAATTTTTATTTATAGATTGGGCATCCGCCCCCTGCACATTAATAAGGGGAATATTGCCGGAAAAATCAATACCCCCAAAACTTGGCAAGACTATAGGCCGGCTTTTCCAAAAATCAAGGGGCGAATGCCAAAAAAACATTCACCCCTTGTTTTCCATCCAGCCCCGGTTTTCCCAGAAACAACCGAAAACAGGGCCTCTGGCGTCGGCGTTCAGCCTAGCCCACCCGGGTCATCCATTTGAAGGGGTCTTCCATCTGGCCGCTCTGAATGGCCTGGAGTTCATCAAAAAGCCGCCGCGAAAGCGCTCCGGTCTGGCCGCCATGAATGACATAGGTCTGATCCTGATAACAAAACTCCCCCACCGGCGAGATAACCGCAGCAGTCCCTGTGCCAAAGGCCTCAGACAAGGTGCCATTGCCGCAGGCCTCAATCACCTCGTCAATGGTGATGGGTTTTTCCACCACCTTCACGCCCCATTTCCGGGCAAGCTGAATGACCGAATCCCGGGTAATTCCGGGGAGGATGGAGCCGCCCAGGGGAGGCGTTACCAGCTCGTCATTGATCATGAAAAAGATGTTGGAGGTTCCAACCTCTTCCACATACTTGTGTTCGCAGGCATCAAGCCAGAGCACCTGGGTATATCCGGCTTTGTGCGCCTCCTGGGCGGCCATGATGCTGGCTGCGTAATTCCCGGATGTCTTCACATGACCAACCCCGCCCTTCACTGCCCGCGCGTATTTGTCGGTGACATAAATTTTGGTCGGGCCGAACCCTTCCGGGTAATAGGAACCAACGGGACACATGATGATGAAAAAATAATATTGCCCGGATGGTCGAACACCCAGGGCGGGCTCCACGGCGATCATGGTGGGGCGAATATAGAGGGTGGCTCCCGGCACCGTGGGGATCCAGTCACGGTCAAGATAGACCAGGGCCTTTAAACCTTTAAAAACCTTTTCCACCGGCAACCGGGGCATGCACAGCCGCAGGGCGGAAACATTCATCCGCGCGATATTATCCTGGGGCCGAAAAAGATAGACCTGCTCCTTGACCCCCTTGTAGGCCTTCATTCCCTCAAAGATGGCCTGACCATAATGAAAGACCATGGCCGCCGGGTCCAGCAGAAATTTATGATAGGGACAGATCTTGGCGTCATGCCAGCCCCGCTCCTGGTCCCACTTCATCAAAAACATATGATCCGTAAAATGGGCGCCAAAACCAAGGCCATCCTGAGAGGGCTTTTCCTTCAGCTGCTCCTGACTCGCCTTTTCCAGTCCTATTTCCAGATTTTCCCACATACCAACTGCCTCCTTTCAAGAACCCTTACAAAACCATCCCATCCATTTCATTATCTGAATGAAGACCTGCCAGAAATCACTCCCCACCAAAACAGCCCAGGCGGCCAGCGGAAAAAGCCGCGTTTGCCGGCGTCAGTCCCGGTATTTTTGCCTTTGCGAGGAAAGGCCGGCTTATTTCCCTTTTCTTCACCGGAGTTAAACTATATACTAGCCCCGGTGAACGGGATACGAGCCTTTCGCAGATTCTATTCTTGAAAAAAAATACGAATAGAATCTGTAAGGCACTGAAAGCCCTTTTCATTCCAAAGTGAAGAGATCACCCTTGTAAACCCTAGTGAAATACCCAGCTCCATGAGAAATTGCAACGTTATTTCTCATTTTTTGAATCACCCATCAGGCCTGCCAAGATCGACCATGAATACCGAACAGTGCCCAAAAAATCCAGATAGCCAGCATTCTGTCAGCCTGGAATCGCGTTATTTTCTCCTGATTTTTTGTATTTCAGCGATCTTTCTGGGGCGAATCCTCTGGCCATTCTGGTCCATACTGGTCCTTTCATTTCTTCTGGCCAGCCTGTTCAGGCCCACCTATTTATTCCTGGGCAACCGCAAGCTCTCCCCGTCCTTTGCCTCCATCCTCACCTGTGTCCTGATCGTGGTTCTCGTTTTTATCCCTCTCCTTCTTTTTATCGGTGCCCTCTCCAATGAGGC
>JACDZF010000209.1 GCA_013426795.1 Desulfocapsa sp.
TTCGTGACCGGAGGTGGCTCCGGTTTTGGCGTCAACTCTGCCATTAACGGAACAGTGGATATCGGCATGAGCTCCAGAGATCTCAAGGACCTTGAAAAGACCAAGTTGGGTGATTTCAAAGAATACCTGGTCAGCAAGGACTGCGTAGCTTTTGCCGTCAAAAAGGACAATCCGCTGGCAATACTTGATAACCTTTCCGCTGCCCACATCGTGAAGATTTATTCCGGTGAAGCAAAAACATTCCAGGATGTCCGCCCCGATCTTCCGGCTAAACCCATTCTGGTCTTGATGCGGGACATGGCCGGCGGTTCAACGGAGATGGTGCAGCAACTGGTCCTCAAAGAAAAGACCTTCTCTCCCCATGCCATCCAGGTGCCTTCCCAGGGAGCCAACTTGAAAAAGGTCGAAGGAAACTCTTCCGCAATCACCTACATTTCCTCCGTTTTGGCCCTTGAGAGCGACAAACTGAAGGTCTTCAACTTTGAGGGCATCGAACCCAGCAACGAAAACGTGGTGAGCGGAAAATACCCGATAACCAGACCTCTGATTCTTGTTGTGAAGGGGCATCCTTCCCCGGCAGAAGAGAAATTCATCGATTTTGTCTTGAACGAAGGTCAGGCCATTGTGGCGCAACATGGCTATGTTCCGGTTAAAAAGGTTCAATAAGTAAGGCCATGCAAGGGCAGCAAGATCATCCCAGCGGTCATGACAGCCAGTCCTCAAGGGATAGAATCGTCCGCTTTCTGTGCCTTCTGGCCCTGATTTCGGGTGTTGGCATCCTGATCCTGACCATCGTGTACCTGTTCATTGAATCGGGGATCGGAAAAGGTTTTCTCCTCCGGGCGCTGCACTGTTTCACCGGCGAATGGAGGCCGCTGGCAACGCCTCCGCAACTGGGAATGGCCCATGCGTGGGTTTCCACCGCAATGATTACCGGTATTGCCTTGGCAATTTCCCTTCCCATCGGTTTCGGCATCGGGCTTTTCACCTCTGAAATTGCCCCGCCCTTCGTCCGCAGGATTCTCACGCCGGCCCTGGAACTTCTGGCGGGCATCCCGGCCGTGGTTTATGGCTTTTTCGGGGCCGTGACGCTGGTGAAGTGGTTTGAAGTCGGGTTTCAACTCTCATCGGGGGAGACCATCCTGGGAGCGGGCATTGTTCTGTCGGTGATGATGCTGCCCTTTGTCGCCAGCACCTCAGGAGAGGCCTTTCGGGCAGCTTTCCAGGAATATCGGGAGAGCGTGCTCGCCCTCGGTGTTGACCAGATTACCATGTTCCGCCGGGTTATTCTGATCCGGGCCTTTCCCGGTCTCATCGCAGCCGCTGTCCTGGGCCTTGCCAGGGGCTTGGGCGAAACCCTGGCCGTTCTCATGCTTTCCGGAAATACCACGGCTTTTCCTGACTCGCTCCTGAGTCGGGGTCAACCAATTACGGCACTACTGGCCACTGAAATCGGAGAAACGGCAGTAAACTCGGAAAAGTATCATATGTTGTTTACCGGCGCCCTTTTTCTGATGCTGCTGGTTCTCATGCTCAATCTGGCCATATCCATCCTCAAGAAAAGAGTTTACAGGGGCCTTTATGCAAGTTGAAAACAGAAGCAAATGACTGTCCGAATCGGGAACACTCTCTATTATATTTTTGTGTGGATCTGCGGCCTCATCGGCATGGCCCTGCCCGTCGGTATCGGGCTGTACCTGCTTATCAACGGCTCGAAAATACTGGATATATCCTTCCTGCTCGACAGCCCCCGCGGCAGTCCGCTCGGAAGCGAGGGAGGCATTCTTCCCGCCATCCTCGGCAGTTTATCGCTGACAGCCATTGGCCTTACCGTCGCGTTTCCGGCCAGTGTCGGTTCCGCCGTTTATCTTTCGGAGTTTTGCAGCTCCCTGCGGCTGAAATCGTATTCCCGTCTCCTCATTGAATCTTTGGCAGGAGTTCCGTCCATCATCTACGGTCTGTTCGGGTACGCGTTTTTTGTGGTGCTGCTGCAAATGGGTACCTCGCTCATTGCGGGGGGCCTGGTTATGGCAATTGTCATGTACCCGATCATTCTGATCACTTCCCAGGAAGCATTTGACGCCGTATCCCGGGAATACCGGGAAGCATCGCTGGCCCTGGGGATAGACCACACCGAATGGATCGTCCGGGTTCTCCTGGTCAAGTCTTTCGCGAGGATCCTGTCTGGTGTGGTTCTGGCCGTGGGACATGCCATGGGCTCTGCTGCACCCATTCTCTTTACGGCGGCAGTTTTTTACTCAGCTGGCGGTATCAGGCTGTCTCAACCCGTCATGACGCTGCCGACGCACCTTTATTTTCTGGTATCCGAGGGAGTTTCCTTTGAAAATGCCTTCGGAACGGCTCTGGTTCTTGTCATCGGGCTTCTCGTCTTCAATTCAATGGCGATGATCCTGAGAAAAAATATTCAGGAGTGAATTATGGAAAGTACGAACACCCCGACGCCCCTTTTTGAGATTCGCGACCTCCAGGTTCGCTATGGCGACATGAAGGTGCTGCATGGAATCAATACCGATATGCCGGCCAAAGAGGTGACAGCGATACTCGGTCCGTCCGGCTGTGGCAAATCCACCTTGTTGCGCGTTCTCAACCGAACCCTGAAACTGACTCCCATGGCACGGGTGTCGGGAGGAACGGTAAAATATCATGGGGAGAATTTGCTCCAGCATCCCCTGGGGGAACAGCAAATCCGCAAGCGGATCGGTATCGTCCAGCAGCGGCCACTCCCTTTTCCAATGTCCATCCGCGATAACGTCATGTTCGGTGCCGATTACCACAATAAAACCAGCTCCGGGAAAAAAAACGAACAAGCGCAGCTCTATCTGGAAAAGGTCGGCCTCTGGAACGAGGTGAAAGACCGGTTGAAATCACCCGGCAGCAGACTTTCCATCGGTCAGCAGCAGCGTCTCTGCATTGCCCGCAGTCTCGCAAACCGCCCGGAAGTACTTTTGATGGACGAGCCGTGTTCCGCTCTGGACCCGGATTCGACCGCAAAAATCGAAGACCTGATATTGAAACTTCAAGAAGAAATCGCAATTGTGATTGTAACCCATAACCTGGCCCAGGCCCGGCGGGTATCGTCCAATTGTCTGTTTTTCCTGAACGGCACCATCGCCGAGCAGGGAAAAACGGCCGAGGTCCTGAATAATCCCGTTCACCCATCGGTACAGGCAATAGTCATGGGAAAGGAGGGATAAAGATGCAACTGGAAAAAGGAAAGAAAACTATCATACTGATGCTGGACGGATTCGGGACCGATTATTTCTATGCCTCGGACATGCCGGTACTGAAGAAAATGGCGCAGGACGGTTTTTACCGGGAGGGGAAGGCGGTTTTCCCCACCCTGACCAACGCCAACAACATCTCCATCGTCTGCGGTTCTTTTCCGCAGACCCATGGGGTGACCACGAATTGCTACCTGGACCCGATAACCGGAAGGCCCGAGTTTCTGGAAGATCCAGGCTTTCTCAAGAGCCCGACACTGTTTGAAATGGCCGCAAGGCAGAAAATCCGTTCGGCGCTGGTGACCAGCAAGTCAAAAACCATCCGCATCCTGGGCGGCTCCGTGGATGCCGGGCTGTCCGCGCAGGATGCGGATTCCGAAATAATTCGGGACTTCGGCAGCCCGCCCGATATTTATTCCATTGAGGTGAACGAGTGGATCGTGCGCTCCGGTATGAAAATACTCCAGAACAGGCCGGATATCGATATCCTCTATATTCATACCACCGATTATCCCATGCACATGTGGGCACCGCAAGATGAACGCTCACTCAACCACCTGTCACGGCTGGATGGCTTGATCGGCGAAATGGTGGACAGATACCCGGATGCCGCTTTCCTGGTGACCGCTGACCATGGCATGAATCCCAAGAAGGAGTGCCTGGACCTGGAGAAGATTTTGCGGGCCTCGGGTTTTCCCATCCGGGCCGCGATATCGCCCGTGGCAGACCGGTTGGTCAAGCATCATGGAGGGCATGGAGGGGTTTCCTATCTTTACCTCGAGGATCAATCCTGCCTGGATGAGATTCTGGATTTCCTGTCCACACTGAGCGGTGTGGACAGGGCCCTTCCTGCCCAAAAGGCGGCACTCCGGTATCGGCTGGACGGGGAACGTATCGGTGACATCGTGGTTGGGGCGGATATAGAAACGGTTTTTGGCAATGTCGAACAGGAAAGGGTAAACCTGCACCAAGGCTACCGCAACCACGGTTCCCGTTTCGAGGAATCCATTCCGCTCATTGCCTGGAACACCCGGCTGGGAGAGACCGACGGTATTCAATTCAACCTGGATCTGACACGAGCAATTTTTTTTGATTAATTCTTT